>NZ_JAINFC010000566.1 GCF_020740835.1 Streptomyces sp. UNOC14_S4 | reverse complement strand
TGCCCGGAGGGCATGCCCGCCGCAGGCGGCAACGGCGGGAAGCCCACCTCGGAAGCAGACGTCAGGCCTTCACCCCGACCCCGCCGTAGAAGACCGTGTTGCTGAGCTCCTCCGCACTCGGGACCGGGCCGTCCGGGCGCCAGAGGGGGACGCGGACCAGGCCGGGGTCCTGGAGGGCGAAGTCGCCGAAGAGGGGCTCGATCGCCGCGCGGCCGCGGAGGTTGAGGGAGGCCGTCGCGTTCCTGTAGGCGCCGAGCACGCTGTCGCGCGCGCGGACGTCCGTGTAGCCCCCGTCGTAGCCCTCGTACGGTTCGGCCGTGGCGTGGGAGAGCACGAGGCGGCTGCCGGGGGCCAGCGCGGCGCCGAGGGCGGCGACGATGCCGGCCGGGTCCTCCTCGTCCTTGACGAAGTGCAGCACGGCGACCAGCAGCACCGCCACGGGCTCGTCGAAGTCGATGAGTTCGCGCACGACGGGGTGGGCGAGGATCTCCTCCGGCCGCCGGACGTCGCCGAGGACGAAGGCGGCGTGCCCGGCGCTGGTGAGCTTGGCACCGGCGTGGGTGGCGACGATCGGGTCGTTGTCCACGTAGGCGACCTTGACGTCGTCGGCGGTCTCGCGGGCCACCTCGTGGGTGTTGGGCGAGGTGGGGATTCCCGTGCCGATGTCGATGATCTGCCGGATGCCGTCGCCCACGCATTCCCGGACCGCGCGCCGCAGAAAGGCACGGTTGGCGCGGGCGGACAGCTTCACCTGCGGGTGGGCCTGGATGACGTGTTCCGCGGCCTGCCGGTCGACCTCGTAATTGTCCCAGCCGCCGAGGTAGTAGTCGTACATGCGGGCCGGATGCGGCCTGCTGGTGTCTATCTCCTCGGCGCGGAAGCCGCGCTCGCTCACACCCTGCTCGTTCATTCGCAGCTCACACTCGTTCCCGCGAGAAGGAAATCGGCCTGGCCGGCCTTCGCGCCCTTGATGAAGCTTTCGATTTCGTGGTGCGTGTAGATGAGCGCCGGGCCTTCCGGGTCGGTGGACTGGCGCAGGGCCACCCGGCCGTCCCCCAGTCGCATGGCCTCGACGCAACTCCCCCCGTTGCCGCCGCTCCACGGCTTGCTCCAGCCCTCGGTGCCGAGGTCGGTCGCGGGCATGCCGTTGTATATGCGATCCATGGTTCAGATCTCCTTACGAATGCCACCCAGGAGGGCCTTGGTGGTGTGTGCCGGCGCGGCCTGCGCGCACATGCGGTCCAGCGCTTCCAGGAAGGCCGATACATCGTCGCGCTGGTCAAAATACGAGGCCCCGACCAGGTTTTCGGCATAGGCGATGTCCGGCAGTTCCGGCAGCGGGAACCGGAAGATGTGGAACGGCCCGTACATCGCCGGATGCGGCCCGGCGGTGAACGGCATGATCTGCAGCCTGACGTTCGGCAGCTCGGTGGCCTCCATCAGCCGGGCGACCTGCGCCCGCATGATGTCCGGGCCGCCGATCGGCCTGCGCAGCACCGTCTCGTCCATGACCACCCACAGCAGCGGCGCCCCGTCCCGGGCGAGGAGCGCCTGCCGCTGTCTGCGGACGGCGACCGCGCGGTCGATGTCGGCCGCGGGCGCGTGCGGCATGCCCGCGCGGAGCACCGCGCGGGCGTATTCCTCGGTCTGCAACAGGCCCGGAACGTAGTGCGGTTCGTACGCGCGAATGAGATTGGCCTCGCCTTCGAGGCTCACAAAGGCGCTGAACCACTCGGGCAGGACATCCCGGAAACGGTGCCACCAGCCGGGGCGATTGGCCTCACGGGCGAGCGCGAGGAACCCCTCGACCTCTTCCGTGTCGTGGACGCCGTAGACGCACAGCAGCTTTTCCACATAGGGGAGCTTCAGGCCGACCTCGGCCTTCTCCATTCTGCGGACGGTGGCATGCGTCACATCGAGGGCGCGACCCGCGTCCTCGAACGACAGCCCGGCCTTCTCCCGGAGATCCTGGAGCCGTTTGCCGAGCACGACCCGCAGGACGGTCGGGGCGCCTGTCGGCCGCGCGTCCGCCACTCTTCTCCCCCTCCATGCCGTCAGGCGCCGTCATATGCCCGCAGTGTGCCATGCACCCTTGGAAGCGCACAGACTGCCCTGACGATTCTGCAAATTACAGATTGAACCTTGCCACAGATGACCGGCATCGCACATAGTTGCGGAGTGGTCCCCTCCCAAGACGCACCTTCGCTCGGACGCTACGGCAGTTCCACGGCCGCGCGTCTCCAGGACGCCTTTCACTTTCCGGCTCTCAACACCTCGGTGGCACAGGCGCGCAGAAGAGTCGCCGCGCAGCTGCGGGAGTGGGGGATCGACGAAGTGGCGTGCGACGACGCCCAATTGGTGGTGTCGGAGCTCTTCACCAATGCCGTACGGCACACGGACAGCGAGAAGGTCTGCTGTCAACTGCGCGTCAGTGGCGCGCATCTCCGGATAGAGGTCACCGACCAGGGGCACGCCTCGACGGAGCCCCGGGCCCGGTGCAGTGGCGCGGACGAGGAGAGCGGGCGCGGCCTGCTGCTGGTCGGCGTGCTGTCGCAGGCATGGGGGGTCCGGCCCGACGACAGCGGCCGCGGCCGTGTCGTCTGGGCCGACCTGCCGCACGGGCGGCTTCCCCGTTGATTTTCCCGGGATTTCCCCCGGCTGTTTTCCTCCGGCTGATTCCCTCCGGCCCCGCCGGAGCCCTGCCGGAATACGGCTGAGCGCTCCGCTGGAAAACCGGTGCGTCAACTGCGGGTGCGTCGTGGCTGGTCGCGCAGTTCCCCGCGCCCCTTCGGGGCGCTGCCGAACCGCACCGGACTTCGGCAGGCCCGCTCAGAGCGGCAGCAGGTCCGGGCGCTTGGGTTCCACGTGGTCGCCCGAGGACTCGCCGCGCAGGCGGCGGCCGATCCACGGCACCAGGTGCTCGCGGGCCCAGTGGATGTTGTCGCGGCGCACCTCGGCCGCCGTGCGCTGGTCCTCGTCGGGCCAGGGCTGGTCGGGGTCGGCCGGTACGTCGAGGCCGAGCACCTGGGCAGCGCGCAGCGCGACGCGGGTGTGGCCGTCGGCCGAGAGGTGCAGCCGGTCCTCGCTCCAGGCCCGGCGGTCCTGGACCGAACGCAGCGACCACAGGTCGAGGACCGGGCAGCCGTGCCGGTCCGCGATGGCGCGGACGTGCGCCGTGTACGTCGCGATCTTGCCGCGCAGGTGGCGCAGCACGGGCATGCCGCGCGTGTCGAAGCCGGTGCACAGCAGCACCGTGCCGACCGAGGAGGCGAGGTCGGCGACGGCCGCCTCGTAGCGCGCGGCCACGTCGTCCGGGTCGCTGCCCGGGCGCAGGATGTCGTTGCCTCCGGCGCAGAAGGTCACCAGGTCCGGGCTGAGTTCCTTGGCCCGGGGGACCTGCTCCGTCACGATCTGGTCCAGGAGGCGGCCGCGCACCGCGAGGTTGGCGTACCGGAAACCGTGCTCCTCCGGGTGCTCGTCGGAGAGGAGCACCGCCAGCCGGTCCGCCCAGCCGATGAAGGTGTCGCCCGGCCCCGGGTCGCCGCAGCCCTCCGTGAAGCTGTCCCCGAGGGCTGCGTACGACCCGATCGTTCTCTTGCTGAATGCTTGCGAATCGTCTGCCACGTCAGCACATCATTCACCTTCAGGAGTGACCTACGCCACCGTAACCAGGGGTTGACGTGCAGTGATGTATCCCACCCCGACAAAGTCGACCCAAGCGGAATACGTCGGCTCGGGTGCCTTCGCGGGCCGATTGCCCGTACAACCACTGTCGTAAAGTCGTTCAGCCAGTCATTTCAGCCAGCCAGTCCAGCCAGTCATTTCCGTCGCTCCGTCGGCGAACAGCGCCGGCGGCCGAAACCCTGGGAGCGCACCGTGACGCAGACGCCGCATGTCCCGTCCACCGAGCCCGAGCTGGCGGGGGTCCGCAACTTCCGCGACCTGGGCGGCCTCCCGGCCGCCGACGGGCGGCGCGTACGGACCGGCGTCCTCTTCCGCAGCGGGCATCTGGCCCACGCGACCGAGGAGGACCGATGTTTCCTCGACTCGCTCGGGCTGCACACGGTCCTCGACTTCCGCAACGCGGCCGACATCGAGCTCGACGGGCCGGACGTCGCGCTCGTCGGGGTGCGGAACGTGAACATCCCGCTCAGCGACCCGGCGGACGGCACCGAGTTCTGGAAGATGGTCCGCTCCGGGGACGTGGGGCGGGTGCGGGAGGTGCTGGCCGGGACGCGGGCGGCCGACCGGATGTGCACCAGCTACCGCGAGATGGTCATCACGCGCACCGAGGAGCACGGCCGCGTCCTGCGGCTGATCGCCGACGACGCCGTGCCGGTGCTGATGCACTGCGCCGCGGGCAAGGACCGGGCGGGGCTGTCGATCGCCGTCACGCTGCTGGCACTCGGGGTGCCGCGGGAGGCCATCGAGGCGGACTACCTGGAGTCGAACGCGACGCACCGGCGGTACCGGATGCGGAAGCCGGTGGCGGAGCCGCGGGAGGTCACGGAGTTGCTCGCGCCGATGTTCGAGGCGCGGGCGGAGTATCTGGCGGCGGCGTTCTCGGCGATCGAGGAGAGGTGGGGGACGGCGGAGAAGTATCTCGGGGAGGGGC
>NZ_JAINFC010000565.1 GCF_020740835.1 Streptomyces sp. UNOC14_S4 | reverse complement strand
CCCCCAGACTCCGTCCGGGAGGTGCCCCCAGCCCTTTGCGGAACGCATGCCCACAACCGGGAAGGTGGCGGAATAGCGCACCCCCTCAGGGGCGCGGGGAACTGCGCGACAAGCCCCCACCGGACCCGCAGTCGCGCGCCCAGCGCAAGACGCACTCCCCGGTGGGCGCAGACGGCAGCCCCGAGACGCACCCCCCGGTGGACGCAAAAAACGCAAGGCGACCCACCAACGGGTCACCCATAGGCGGCCACCAGCAGCGGCCTGGCCCGTTCCCGTAGTTCGACCACGCGCGGCTCGTCCCCGTACGGCTCCAGGCGGTGCAGCAGATCACGGACGTACTCCGTCGTGCGCGCCGAGGAGATGCGGCCGGCGACCTCCACGGCGCGCGTGCCCGCCGCGCACGCCGCGTCCAGGTTGCCGGACTCCAGCTCGGCGACCGCCGACACCACCAGACGCAGGCCGTGCGAGCGGACGAACTCCTCCGTCGGCCGGGACAGCGCCTGCTCCGTGAACCGCTGCACCTGCCGCGGCATCCGCAGATCGCGGTAGCACTCCGCCGCGTCCGCCGCGAACCGCTCCTGGGAGTAGAAGTCCAGCCACGAGGGGTCGGGATCGCCCGTGCGGGCGCGCTCCAGCCACCCCTCGGCCGCCTTCAGGGCGGCACCGCACGCGGGGGCGTCGCCCGCCTTCGCGTGCGCCCGCGCCTCGACCAGCCGGAAGAAACTCATGGTGCGGGCGGTGGCCAGACCACGGTTGCGCTCCAGCGCGGCCTGCGCCAGGTCCACACCCTCGTCGGCGAAGCCGCGGTACGTCGCCTGGAGGCTCATCGAGGCCAGGACGTAGCCGCCCAGCGGCACGTCGGCCGCCGCGCGGGCCAGCCGCAGCGCCTGGATGTAGTACCGCTGCGCGGCCTCCTGCTGGCCGGTGTCGAAGGCCATCCACCCGGCCAGCCGCGTCAGTTCGGCCGTGGCGCCGAACAGGGAGCGGCCCACGTCGTCGCTGTACGAACCGAGCAGCAGGGGCGCCGCGTCGACCCGCAGGCACTCGGGGACCATCGACGAACGCCAGTCGCCCCCGCCGTATTTGGAGTCCCAGCGCCGGGCGTCGTCCGCCGCCTCGCGCAGCTTGACCACGTCGCTGTGGCCGACCCGCTGCACCGGACCGCCCTCGGAGCCGCCGTTCTCGGTCTCCCGCGCCGCCTGGTGGGCCTCACGGGCGACCGAGCCGTCGGCGGGGGTTATCAGCCAACGTGACGCCGGCGTGGCGTACGCGCTCACCGAAAAGGAACCGGCCAGGCTCTGCCAGATGCCGCCGCCCCCGCGGCGACCGGCGACATCCAGCCGGTACAGCTCCGTCGCGGACCGCACCGCCTGGCCGACATCGCGCGGGAACGCGAGGCCCACCTCAGGCGCCGGATCGGCGTCCGCGAGGCCGATCTCGTGCAGCGGCACCGGCCGCCCCAGCTTCCCCGCGATCGCCGCCGCGATCAGATGCGGCGCCGCGCCCTGGGGCACCATGCCCTTCGAGACCCAGCGGGCCACCGAGGTCTTGTCGTAACGAAGTGTCAATCCGCGCTGCGCACCGAGGTCGTTGACCCTGCGCGCGAGACCCGCGTTGCTGATCCCGGCGAGGGCGAGGACGGTGCCGAGCTTCTCGTTCGGCCCGCGTGGCTCCCTGGACATGCGCACCCCTCGGCAAAGCGACGCCCGCCCCGGCATAGGCACGAGGCATTCGTAAACCCAGCGTAGTTCCCCGCATCCCGACCGTTAAGAGGTGTTGTCCCGGATGGCGGGATTCTGGTCCGTGCGCGCGTGCACCGAGGGGCACGTGCTCCGGTTGTGTGTGGCTGTGCGCCCGCCGTGCGCTCTGTCCGAGCCACCCCAACGGCGTTTCCATGGAAGGCGCGTGGGTTGGCCCGCTGCACTGGAACCAGTGGGCTGGGGGAAGCCGCCGCCTCATTCCCCGCGGGCGGCGGAGCGGTCCGGGGGGTGCTCGCACGCCCCCCGGACTGGCACTTGTCCCGGAGCCCGCGGACGCGCCCAGCCTGCCTGTGGCACCTGCCGGTCGAAGCACTGCGCGAATGCGCCCCGCCTTCCCGACGCCCCGGACTTTGGCCGGTTCTCGCCCTTCGGCACGCCAGGACGCGCCGGTCCCGCCACGCCGCGGCATGCCACGCCCGTGCGCAACGGGTTCCTGCGGCCCCATCCGTGACAGCATGGCCCTGCAGTGGGTGCGACGACCCCGCTATCTCGCCGTCCTGGACGGCGAGTTGGGGGCGGAACGGGGGCCGCGGGGCGTGACCGGTGTGCCGCCTCCTTCGTTGTCGCCATCGTCGGGCCGCTGTGCATGATGGCTGCACGTATCGGTTGTCACGTCGGCTGTCACATATCGGTTGTCCACAGCCTGTGGAGGCGGCAATGCGCTGGTTGGTGGGGTGGAGCAGCACCGCCTCCGGGACCGGTTCCCGCGCCGCGCCAGGCTACGGCGACGGCCTGCCCGACCACGCCGACGGGCTCGACGGGCCCACCGTCCACCCCGTCGGCGCCCACCTCCTGTGGGGCGACCCCGCGCCCCTGTGGGCCGTCGGCGACTGGCGGCCCGACGAGGTCCGCGTCGTCCAGGCCGACCCCAACACCCGCCTCGCCGTCCTCGGCCGCTGCGGCGCCACCGACGAGGGCCTGCGCGCCGGGCTCGTCGCGGCCCGCGGCGGCGCCCTGCGCCACCTCACCGCCTGGCCCGGCAGCTACACCGCCGTCGCCCAAGTGGGCCGCCGCACCACCGTCGCCGGGGACCTGGCCGGCGCCAGGCCCGTCTTCCACGCCGCCTGGGCGGGCGGCACCGCCTACGCCACCGCCGCGCTGCCGCTGGCCGACCTCATCGAGGCCCAGCTCGACGTCGGCCACCTCGCCGCGCTGCTCGCCTGCCCCGATTCCCCCGAGGCCCTCCGGGATGGCACGCCCTACCTCGGCGTACGGCGCGTACCGCCCGGCCACGCCCTGGTGCTGCGCGACGGCGCCCGCGAGATCGCCGGCTACGAACCGGCCGCCTCCCTCGCCGTCGGCGCCCCCCGGCTCGCCCCCCAGGAAGCCGTCGAAGCCATAAGGGACGCCCTGGTCGACGCCGTACGGACCCGGCTCGCGGCACCCCGCCACGCGACGGCCGGACCCGTCGCGGGAGCTGCCGCGGGAGCTGCCGGGGGTGGCTGTCTCGACCCCGGACCCGTCCCCGGCATGGGCCCCGCCCAGCCGCGAGTCGCCCGCGGCGGCCCCGAACCCGGCATCGGCGCCGACCTCTCCGGAGGCAGCGCCTCCGCCACCCTCGCCCTGCTCGCCGCGGGCCTCCCGGGCATGCCCGGCGCCCCCTTCGGACACGGCGGGCAGGGCAGGCACGGCGCGGGTGAACGCCTCCTCGCCGTCACCTTCAACGACCTCGCCGTCGACGACACCCACTCCCACGCCCGCGAAGCCGAACTCGAACGCGCCCGCGCCCTCGCCGCCGACCCCCGCGTACGCCACGTCGTCGTCGCGGCGGGCGAGGAGGCCCTCCCGTACGCCGGTCTCGCGAGCGGCCCGCTGACCGACGAACCCGGCCCCTCCCTCGTGAGCGCCGCGCGGCACCGCCGACGGCTCACCGCGGGCGGCGCCGACCACTTCGTCGGGCACGGGGCCCGCCAGGTGCTGGACGCCCACCCCGCCCGCCTGGCCGACCTGCTGCTGGACCGCCGCCGACGCCACCTGCTGCGCCCCGTGTCGGCACTCGCGCGCGCCGACGGACCGGCCGCGCAGTCCCTCTTCGTACCCTTCACGGTCTACCGCGCGGCACGCCGACTCGCCCGTACGTCCTACCGCGAGGGCCTGGAGACGGCCGCCGGGCAGCTGCTCGCGCTCGACTTCCCCGTCGTGGACGAGGCGACGGATGCCACCCGCGTCGCGCCCGCCGGGGCCGTGGACGCCTCGCTCGCCGCCCTCACCTGGTGCAGGCCCGGCCCCGCCGCGCGCTGGCTCACCGGCGAGGCGCTCGCCGAAGTATCGGTTCGGCTCCAGGCCGCCGCGGTCCGCCCGCCCGGCCTCGCCCAGCGGCCCGGCGAACGCCGCGCTGCCGCGGCCCTCGCCCGGCACGCCGCCGACCACCGCGTCCTCGAACAGGCCGCCGAGGTACGCAGCCAGCGGCTGCACGCCCCCTTCCTCGACAACCAGGTCGTACGGGCCTGCCGCGCGCTCCCCGAAGCACTCCGCGTGCAACCGGGGGCGCGGGCGTCCGTGCTGCGCGCCGTCCTCGCGGCGGCGGGCGTCCGCGAGCTGCCTCCGGGCTGGGGCGCCACGTCGCACGCCTCGCATGCGGCCGCGGTACGTGCCGGGCTACGGGCTTCCGTGGGGCCGCTGCTGGAGCTCTTCGACGCGCCGCTGCTGGCCGACGCGGGGTTGGTGGACGGCCGTGTCGTACGGGCCGCGCTGCACGCGGCGGCGGACGGGCGGGCCGTGCCGCTGGACGGTCTGGCGGAACTCGTCTCCACGGAGGTCTGGCTACGACGGCTGCTCGCCCGGCGCGGCACGTGCTGGACGGGGACGGTGCCGCGGCAGCGGGCTGTTGCGGGGGGGATGGGGGCTGGCTCGGCG
>NZ_JAINFC010000564.1 GCF_020740835.1 Streptomyces sp. UNOC14_S4 | reverse complement strand
GTCCACGGCGGGGCCCGCCGTGGGCAGGGGGACGGGGTGTCCGCCGTCCGTGCGGACCGCGTGCAGCGCACCGCCGGTGGTGTAGACGGCCAGCCGGACGGCACGGTCGGTCGCGTAGGCGACGATGCCCTCGGACAGCTCGCGGGCGCGTTCCCGCCGGGCCCGTTCCGCCTCCGGCAGTGCCTCGTCCGGGGCGGCCGGTGACGCGAGCAGCCGCTCGCGGCCCGCCTCGTACAGCCACAGCTCGCCCACCGGGTCCAGGCCGCCGCGCGTGCGCGTGAACAGGACGCGCACGCCGTCGGGCGAGACGGTGAAGCGGCCCGGGGATCCGAGGGAGAAGCGGCGGCTGAGGGCGAAGCGGCGGGGAAAGTCCTGGAGATCCATGCGGGGACCATGACAGGGGGCGGACGGCGCACGCGAGCGGATTCCGGCCGGTGGGACACACCGCGCACACCCTTGCCGGGTGCGGGGCGGAGCACCGTCAGGGGCGCGGGGCTGCTGTACATATGCGGCTCCGCCGCGTGGGCGCGACAAGCCACACACAGCCGCGCGACAAGCACACACAACCCGCAGACGCGCGCCGAGCGCAAGAGGCGCCCCGGTAGGCGCCGCCGCAAGAATCCCTGGTGGCCGGATCCCGTCCGCCACCGCAGTAGCCTGGGGCAATGCTCCCCGAAGTCATCGCCACCCGCTATGTCACGCCCTTGCGTGAGGGTGGCTCGCTCCCCGGCATCGTCGAGGCCGACGATCTCGGCACGTACGTCATGAAGTTCACCGGCGCGGGCCAGGGCCGCAAGACGCTGGTCGCCGAGGTGATCTGCGGACAGCTCGGGCGCGCGCTCGGGCTGCGCGTCCCAGAGCTGGCACGGATCCAGCTCGACCCGGTCATCGGGCGGGGCGAGCCCGACCAGGAGGTGCAGGGGCTGCTGAAGGCCAGCGGCGGGCTCAACCTGGCCATGGACTTCCTGCCCGGCGCCCTCGGCTTCGACCCGCTCGCCTTCGAGGTCGGCGCGGCGGAGGCCGGGCGCGTGATCTGGTTCGACGCCCTCATCAACAACGTCGACCGCTCCTGGCGCAACCCCAACCTGCTGGTGTGGCACGGCGAGATGTGGCTCATCGACCACGGCGCCACCATGATCTGGCACCACAACTGGCCGGGCGCGGCGGCCGCGGCGGGCAAGCCGTACGACGCCTCCGACCACGTCCTGGCCACCTTCGGCCCGGATCTCGCGGCGGCGGCGAAGGAGCTCGCGCCGCGGGTCACCGAGGAGCTGCTGACGGCGGTCGCGGCCGACGTGCCGGACGAGTGGCTGGTGGACGAGCCGGGGTTCGACAGCGCGGACGCGCTGCGCCGCGCCTATGTGGAGGTGCTGCTGGAGCGTGCCGCCACGGTCGGCGACCGGATCGTCATCGGTGAACGCAGCAAGGACAAGCCCTCGCAGGCGCCGGAGTGGGTGCGTGTCAGGCTCGACAGGAGGGCCGGAGAGTGACCGGACGCCACAACGGACGCGATGTCTTCGAGTACGCGCTGCTGCGCGTCGTCCCCCGAGTGGAGCGCGGGGAACAGATCAACGCCGGGATCGTCGTCTACTGCCAGGCGAAGTCCTACGTCGCCGCCCGCGTCCACCTGGACGAGGCACGGCTGCTGGCCCTCGACCCGACGGCGGACGTGGAGGGCGTACGGGCCGCGCTGTGTGCCGTCGAAGGCGTCTGCCTCGGCGGCGAGCGGGCGGGCCAGGCCGCGGGGGACGACCCGGGGCGGCGCTTCCGCTGGCTGATCGCGCCGCGCAGCACGGTCGTGCAGCCGGGCCCCGTGCACGCCGGGCTCACCGAGGACCCGGAGCGGGAGTCGGAACGGCTCCTCGACCTCCTCGTGCGCTGAGTAGTGCGCTGAGCGGTGCGCCGGGTCGCGGGCAGGCCCGGCCGCGAGGCGTTGACAGCCGGTGGCGGGGCTTCTAGCGTCTGATCCGCCGAGAGGTACTAAGCGGTCGCTCATCCCGCCCGGCGCGGGCGCGGCCCGTCGGCGTCGTCGACGTCGTCGACGTTTCCGAGGTTTTCCGAGATTGAGGAGAGCACCGCATGTCCACCACCGAGCAGCGCGTGGCCGTCGTCACGGGCGCGGCCCGCGGCATCGGCGCGGCAACCGCCGTACGACTGGCGGAGGAAGGCCACGCGGTCGCCGTCCTCGACCTGGACGAGGCGGCCTGCGCGGCCACCGTGGAGAGGATCACGACGGCGGGCGGCACGGCCCTCGCCGTCGGCTGCGACGTCTCCGACGCCGCTCAGGTGGAGGCCGCGGTGGCCCGCGTCGCCGCCGAGCTGGGCGCGCCGGTGATCCTCGTCAACAACGCCGGGGTGCTCCGCGACAACCTGCTGTTCAAGATGAGCGAGAGCGACTGGGACACCGTCATGAACGTGCACCTGCGCGGTGCGTTCCTGATGTCCCGGGCCTGTCAGAAGCACATGGTGGACGCGGGCTTCGGCCGGATCGTCAACCTCTCCAGCAGCTCGGCGCTCGGCAACCGCGGGCAGGCCAACTACGCGGCCGCCAAGGCCGGTATGCAGGGCTTCACCAAGACGCTCGCCATCGAGCTCGGCAAGTTCGGCATCACGGCCAACGCGGTCGCGCCCGGTTTCATCGCGACCGACATGACGGCCGCCACCGCGGCGCGCGTCGGCATGGGCTTCGAGGAGTTCAAGGCCGCGGCGGCGACCCAGATCCCCGTGCAGCGGGTCGGCGAGCCGACGGACATCGCCAACGCCGTCGCCTTCTTCACGGGCGAGCAGGCGGGCTTCGTCTCCGGCCAGGTGCTGTATGTGGCCGGCGGGCCGCTCGGCTGACAGGGGGACGGAATCGTGACAGTGCAGGACAGCGGAAAGGTCGCCCTGGTCACCGGTGCCAGCCGCGGCATCGGGTACGGCATCGCGGAGGCGCTGGTCGCCCGCGGTGACCGTGTCGTCATCACCGGGCGCAACGAGGACGCCCTCAAAGCCTCAGCCGAGTCCCTGGGCGCCGACCGGGTGCTCACGGTGGCGGGCAAGGCGCACGACGAGGCCCACCAGGCGGCCGCGGTCGAGCGCACGATGGAGGTCTTCGGCCGCGTCGACTACCTCGTCAACAACGCCGGTACCAACCCGGTGGCAGGGCCGATCGCCGACGTCGATCTCGCGGTCGCGCGGAAGGTCTTCGAGACCAACGTCGTCTCGGCGCTCGGCTTCGCGCAGCGCACGTGGAAGGCGTGGCAGAAGGAGAACGGCGGGGCGATCGTCAACATCGCCTCCGTGGCCGGGCTGGGGGCCTCGCCGTTCGTCGGCGCGTACGGCATCAGCAAGGCCGCCATGGTCAACCTGACGCTGCAGCTGGCGCACGAGATGGCACCGGGGGTGCGCGTCAACGCGATCGCGCCCGCGGTGGTGAAGACGAAGTTCGCGGCCGCTCTGTACGAGGGGCGCGAGGAGGAGGTCGCGGCGTCGTACCCCCTGGGCCGGCTCGGCGTGCCGGAGGACGTCGGCGGGGCGGCGGCGTTCCTCCTCTCGGAGCCGGCGGGCTGGATCACCGGCCAGACGCTCGTCGTGGACGGCGGCCTCCTCCTCAACGCGGGGTTCTGAACGGCGGTGGCGCCTACGGAGGTGCCTCTTGCGCTCCGTAGGCGTCTGCAGGCCCGGTGGGGCTGGTCGCGCTCACGCGGCGAAGCCGCACGATGTCACAGCCCCGCGCCCCTGTCGGGGCGCGTTGTCAGTGGCCGCCGGTAAGTTCTCCCGTGAGAACGGAACGAACCCCGGAGGTTGTCGACGTGACCGTCACCGACGTGCTGCCCGAGTCCTGGCACGGAGTCCTCGGCGAGGAGCTGGAGAAGCCCTACTTCAAGGAGCTCATGGACTTCGTCGAGGAGGAGCGGGCGAAGGCGCCGGTCTACCCGCCGCGCGGCGAGGTCTTCGCGGCCCTGGAGGCCACGCCGTACGAGCGGGTGAAGGTCCTCATCCTCGGCCAGGACCCCTACCACGGCGCCGGGCAGGGGCACGGTCTGTGCTTCTCGGTGCGCCCCGGCGTGAAGACCCCGCCCTCCCTGCGGAACATCTACAAGGAGATGCGGGACGAGCTCGGCTTCGAGGTCCCCGACAACGGCTTCCTGATGCCGTGGGCCGAGCAGGGCGTCCTGCTGCTCAACGCGGTCCTGACGGTCCGTGGCGGCGAGCCCAACTCCCACAAGGGCAAGGGCTGGGAGAAGTTCACGGACGCGGTGATCCGCGCGGTGGCCTCCCGGCCCGACCCCGCCGTCTTCGTGCTGTGGGGCAACTACGCGCAGAAGAAACTCCCGCTGATCGACGAGGAGCGCCACGTCGTCGTCAAGGGCGCGCACCCCTCGCCGCTCTCCGCGAAGAAGTTCTTCGGCAGCCGCCCCTTCACCCAGATCAACGAGGCGATCGCGGCCCAGGGCCACGAGCCTGTCTCGTGGCAGATCCCGGACCTCGCCGTCTGACCGCCCGGCGGAGCGGCCGCCCGCGCCCTCAGTGTCCGTACACCTGGCCGCAGATGCGCGAGGCGTCGCTGCCCTGCTGCCAGCGGCCGTAAGTGCGCCCCAGCTGACAGACGCCGCTGCCCGAGCCGCCGGTACGGGGGGCCGGCGCGGGCTGCGCGGGCGGGTGCTCGGCCGTGCGGCCCGATGAAGGG
>NZ_JAINFC010000563.1 GCF_020740835.1 Streptomyces sp. UNOC14_S4 | reverse complement strand
GGCCCGGAGTGGGGGCACCCGGCTTCGCGGGCGCAGCCTTGCGCGGCGCCGCGGGCTTCGCACCGGGCTTGGCGTTGCCGCCGGGGCCCTGCAGTGCGTCAGTCAACTTACGGACGACCGGCGCCTCAATGGTCGAGGACGCCGAACGGACGAATTCACCAAGTTCTTGGAGCTTGGCCATGACGACCTTGCTCTCTACTCCGAACTCCTTGGCGAGTTCGTATACCCGGACCTTAGCCACTTCGCTCCTTCTAGGTCCGGGGTGTCCACCGGACCGTCGCTACTTCATGGGCGTACTCATCGCGTACTCATCGAGTGCTCATCGCAATCTCGACCTACTTCCAACTCGCGAGGTACCTGACCGCACGGTCTCCCGTGCATGGGACATCCCCGCTCAAGCGCGGGGCCGAACTTCTACTGCGTGATCTGCTCGAGGTATTGGCGCAAGGCCGCCGTGTCGAGCGGCCCCTGGGCCCTGAAGGCCCGGGGGAACGCCCTGCGGCGGACCGCCAGGTCGAAGCAGACCAGTGTGGGGTGCACGGAGGCACCCCGGCCGGGCAGCGTACCGCGAGGGTCGGGGACACAGGAGTCCTCGATCATCACGATCCGCAGCAGATCGCCCTTGGCCGCTCGCTCCCGGCATCCCACACAGGTTCGCTCAGGGCATGCGCGGGCATGCGTCCGGCCAGACACTGATTAAGTCTACCTCCCCGCGCCGACCTCACCCCTGGGGGGCGAGGATCAGGCACGTATACGTTTCGGCCACACTGTGCGGCCCGCCGCGGGCCCGCTCGCGCGGGCCGCACCGGGCCGTGGAACCCGTCCGGACCGGCGCACGCGGTGCGCGCCGGTCCGGGTGATCACATCAGCCCTGGTGGGGCTGGTCGACCTGCTCGGTGTCCGGGCGGATGTCGATGCGCCAGCCGGTGAGGCGGGCGGCGAGGCGGGCGTTCTGCCCCTCCTTGCCGATGGCCAGGGACAGCTGGTAGTCGGGCACGGTCACCCGGGCGGAGCGGGCGGCGAGGTCCACGACCTCGACCTTGCTCACCCGTGCGGGGGACAGCGCGTGCGCGACCAGCTCGGCCGGGTCGTCCGACCAGTCGACGATGTCGATCTTCTCGCCGTGCAGCTCCGCCATCACCGCGCGGACGCGGCCGCCCATCGGGCCGATGCAGGCGCCCTTGGCGTTCAGGCCGGACCGGGTGGACCGGACAGCGATCTTGGTGCGGTGGCCGGCCTCGCGGGCGATGGCGGCGATCTCCACCGAACCGTCCGCGATCTCCGGGACCTCCATAGCGAAGAGCTTCTTCACCAGGTTGGGGTGGGTGCGCGACAGCGTCACGGACGGGCCGCGGACACCCTTCGCCACCCGGACGACGTACGTGCGCAGGCGCGTGCCGTGCTTGTACTCCTCGCCGGGGACCTGCTCCTGCACCGGCAGGATGGCCTCCAGCTTGCCGATGTCGACCAGGACGTTCTTCGGGTCCTTGCCCTGCTGGACGATGCCCGCGACGACATCGCCCTCGCGGCCCGCGAACTCACCGAAAGTGATCTCGTCCTCGGCGTCGCGCAGACGCTGGAGGATGACCTGCTTGGCGGTGGTCGCGGCGATCCGGCCGAAGCCGGACGGCGTGTCGTCGAAGTCCTTGGGCTCCTCGCCCTCCTCCAGGTCCTGCGGGTCCTCCTGGGCCCACACCGTCACATGGCCGGTCTGCCGGTCCAGCACCACGCGTGCGCGGCGGCGGCTTCCCTCGGTGCGGTGGTAGGCGATGAGGAGGGCCGACTCGATCGCCTCGACCAGCAGGTCGAAGGAGATCTCCTTCTCTCGCACCAGACCCCGCAGGGCGCTCATGTCGATGTCCACGGCTACGCCTCCTCTTGGCTCTCGTCGGTCTCGTCGGCGGACTCCGGGGCCTCCGGGGCCGTCTCGACGGACTTGCGGTTGAACTCGATCTCCACACGTGCCTTGGCGATCTCGCCGAAGGCCAGCCGCCGGGTGGTGGGCTTGCGGCCCTTCACACCGGGGACCTCCAGATCCAGCCCCTCGTCGCCCACCGCGACGATCCGGGCGACGAGCTCGCCGCCCTCCGTCAGCTGCGCCTTGATGAGGCGGCCGGTGGCCCGCACGTAGTGGCGGTGCTCGGTCAGGGGGCGGTCGGCGCCGGGCGAGGTGACCTCCAGGACGTACGGCGCGCCGCCCATGGCGTCCGTCTCGTCCAGCTTCTCGGAGGCCGCTCGGCTCACCTCGGCGCACTCGTCCAGCTCGACCCCGTTGTCGGAGTCGACGACGATGCGCAGCACACGGCGCTTGCCGGCGGTCGTCACCTCGACCTCTTCCAGATCCAGCTCTCGCGCGCTCACGAGAGGGGCCAGCAGCTCGCGGAGCCGCTCGCTCTGGGTGGTGCTCATCCGGGTGACTCCTCGGCCGCGTGTGCTGTTGTGGGAAAGTCGCGTGTCAGGTCAAAGCCTATCTGTTCCGGCAGCCGACTGACGATTCGGTCCCCGCTCCACGGCCACGCGCCCGCGCGCCGGTACGCTCACGTGCGGTGATCATGGCGGGACCTGGCGGACTGACGGAAAGTAGGGGCTCGTGGCGCGCACGACGACGACGCGGGGCGCGAGCGGCCCGCGCAGACGCGGGGTACTGGCGGGCGGCGCCGCCCTGCTGACGGGTGGCGCGACGATACTGCTGACCGGATGTTCGAGCGGTACGGGGGGCTCCGACGAGCGGACGTCCACCGGCGACCGGCTGCGGGCCGACGCGGGCCGGGAATCGGCCGCGCTGCTGGACCGCTACGACGCGACGATCGCCGCGCACGGCGGCCTGGCGCGGCGCCTGGCACCGCTGCGGGCCGAAGTCGCCCGGCACGCCGAGGCGTTCGGCACGGAGACGGCGCCGCCCTCTCCCCCAGCCTCCACTTCCCCTTCCGTTTCTGCTTCCGCTCCCGCTTTGGGGGTGCCCGGGGACGAGAAGGCGGCCCTGGCCGATCTCGCCCGTGCGGAACAGCGCCTCGTGGACACCCGGACGGCCGCCCTCACCGGCGCGCCGCCGGAGCTCGCCCGGCTCCTCGCGTCCGTCGCGGCGGCGGGCGCGGGCCACGTCTTCCTGCTCGGAGAGGGCTCATGACGCGGGCACTGGACGCGGCCCAGGCCGCCCTCGCCGCCGAGCACGCGGCGGTGTACGGGTACGGGGTCGTCGGCGCGCGCGTCGACGAGGCCCACGCCGGGCTCGCGCGGGAGGCGTACGACGCGCACCGCGCGCGGCGAGACGCGATGAGCAGGGCCGTACGGGACCTGGGCGGTACACCGGAGGCAGCTGCTGCGGCCTACACGCTGCCGTTCCCGGTCACCGACGCGGCGTCGGCGGTGCGGCTCGGGGCGGTGCTGGAGAGCCGGGTCGCGGGCGTCTACGCCGATCTCGTGGAGACCTCCTCGGGCACCTTGCGCCGCGACGCGGCCGACGCGCTGCGGGACGCGGCGGTGCGGGCGGTGCGCTGGCGCGGCGGCAGCGTAGCCTTCCCTGGGCTCGCCGAGCGGGCCGCTCCCAGTGGTCCCGCCGCTTCCCCGAGCGGTCCGGCGGACCGCCACTGACCAGCAAGAACGAACAAGAACGAAAGAGCGGCGCAGGGATGAGCAACGCGGACGACCGCCTCGGACCACCGGAGCGGCTGGTGCGGACCCTGGGCTCCGAACCGGTGGACGGGGCGGCGCGGCAGTGGCTGAAAGCACTGCCGGAGACCGCCCAGGAGTACCTGCGTCACTGGGAATTGACACTCGAACGGGTGCAGGCGCCGGGCGGCCGGAGCAGCATGCTGCTCCTCGTCCGGCAGTCCGACGGCACGCCCGCCGCCCTCAAGCTCTGCCCGCCCGGCACCACGGCGGCGCTGGAGTACGCGGCCCTGGAGCGATGGAACGGCCTGTGCGCCGTACGGGTACTGCGGGCCGACCCCGAGGGCGGCGCGCTGCTGCTGGAACGGCTGCACGGCGACATCAGCCTGCGCTCCCTGCCGGAGCAGAAGGCGCAACTGGAAGCGGCGGCGGTGCTCCAGCGGCTGTGGGTACCCGCCGGTGAAAGCCACCCGTTCCCCGGCGTCACCGAGCACACCGCGGCACTCGCGGCGGCGCTGCGCGGCCACCGGGAGCAGCCGTGGGCGGCGGACGTACGCCCCCTCGTGGACGAGGCGCTCGACCTGCGGGACGGCCTGGCGGCCGACACCGCGGAGCCGACGCTGCTGCACGGGGAGTTCGACCAGGGCACGGTACTGGCCGGCGACCGGGCCCCCTGGCTGGCCGTCGGCCCGCGCCCGCTGGTCGGTGACCGGGCGTACGACCTGGCCTGGCTCGTCCGCGACCGGGCGGACACGCTGCTGGCCTCGCCGGGCGCGGCGGCCGCGGCGCGGCGGCGGGTGTCCAAACTGGCGGATTCCTTGGACCTGCCGGGGGAACGGGTGCGGGCGTGGACGGTCTTCCGTGCGGTGTCGACAGGCGTCTCCGCCTTGGCAACGGGGCACCCCCGCCCGGCTGAACTCCTCCTGGAGTTCGCCGGATTGCTCTAACCACAGGTTTCCCCCCGGGGCTCCGCCCCGGACCCCGCCAGGGGCTGCGCCCCTGGACCCCGTGGTGGTCGGTTGCGGCCGGTGGTCCGGTTGTGCCCACCCTCCCCCAGACTCCGTC
>NZ_JAINFC010000562.1 GCF_020740835.1 Streptomyces sp. UNOC14_S4 | reverse complement strand
CCCCTGGCCGGCCCGGCCGGCTACTACGGCGAGTCGACCGTCCAGGCGGAGCTGTGCCCACGGTGCCGTACGCCGCGCGAGGCGCAGGCGCCGTTCTGCGAGGAGTGCCGCTACAACTTCGCGACGCAGAGCGGCCCTTCGTTCGGCCCGCCGCCGGTGTCGTCCCCACAGGGGCTCCAGTCGGCGCCGCCGCAGTACACCCAGCCGCCGCAGCCGTACGACCACTACCAGAATTCGCGTCCGTCCCGGATCAACCGCCCGGCGGAGCCGCTCACCCCGGAGAGCCACCCGTCGTCGCCCTACGGCGATTCCTACAACGATTCCTTCAGCGAGTCCTTGAGCGAGTCCTTCTCCGAGGACGGCGACTGGGTGCTGCCCCCGCCGGGCCCGATGCCCGCGGCCCCGTTCCCGCACAACCCGTACGAGGAGAACTCGGCGGACGCGGGCTCGCAGGGCGTGCCCGCGCAGGCGGGGCCGCCCTCGCCCGTGCCGTCGCCGGCGCCGGTGGGCTGGGTCGCGGTGATCGCGCCCGACCGCGAGTACTTCATGGCGATGATGAGCCGCAGCGGCCCGGAGGCCGCGGGGCTCAACCTGCCCGCGTATTCCCCCGAGCTCCAGCTCCCGCTGAGCGGCCCCCAGGTGACCATCGGCAGGCGGCGGCACAGCACCGGCGAGTCGCCGGACATCGACCTGTCCCGCCCGCCGGAGGACCCGGGCGTCTCGCACCAGCACGCCATGCTGGTGCAGCAGCCGGACGGCAGCTGGGCTGTCGTCGACCAGGACTCCACCAACGGCACCACGATCAACGGCTCGGCGGAGTCGATCAAGCCGTATGTGCCGGTGCCGCTGCGCGACGGCGACCGGGTGCACGTGGGTGCCTGGACCACGATCACGGTCCGCAGGGGCTGATCCGGGGCCGGGTCGGGGCCGAGCCGGGACGGGGGGCCTAAGCCCCCGGTCCTCCGCCGGGCGGTCTGAGACCATGGAAGCGTGAATGAGATTCCGCGCGGCACTCTGCAGGAGCAGACGTTTTACGAGCAGGTGGGCGGCGAGGAGACCTTCCGGCGCCTGGTCCACCGCTTCTACCAGGGGGTCGCGGAGGACCCGCTGCTGCGTCCGATGTACCCCGAGGAGGACCTCGGGCCGGCCGAGGAGCGTCTGGTCCTCTTCCTGATCCAGTACTGGGGCGGCCCCCGTACGTACAGCGACAACCGCGGGCACCCGCGGCTGCGCATGCGGCACGCGCCGTTCGAGGTGAACCGCGCCGCGCACGACGCCTGGCTGAAGCACATGCGGGACGCCGTGGACGAACTCGGGCTCACGCCCGAGCACACCGAGCAGCTGTGGCGGTACCTGACGTACGCGGCGGGCTCGATGATCAATACGCCGGACTGAGGACCGCTGGGAACCGGCGAGGACCGGCGGACAGGGAAGACCGGGGGCGCCTGTGGCGCCCCCGACCCGTGTTCAGGCGGGGGTGACCGTCAGGCCCGGGAGACCGCCCGTGCGGACGGCGACCGAGCCGTACGGCGTGCGCAGCCGCAGCCAGCCGCCCGCGGCGAAGAGCGCCAGCGGCTCCGGCCCGAGGGCCAGCGCGGCCCCGGTTCCGGCCCCGGTTCCGGCCCTCAGGTGCCCGGTCGTCGTCCGGGACGCGGCGGCACCACTGCGTACGGGCCGCAGGAAGCCCAGCGACTGCGCGGCGTGCACCGCGCGCAGCGGCAGCGCGGTGTCGCCGAGGGTGCGGGACCAGATCTCCCGGCCGATACGGTCGCGCTCGGCGCGGGTGCGCCGCTGCTCGGGCAGGGCCTCGTCCCGGGCACGGAACTCCGTGACGGCGGCGGCCACGGCGCCCCGTACGGCGTCCACGCCGGGCAGGCCCTCGACGCGCTGCCAGCCGCTGCGGGGCGGCAGCACCCCGGCCCACGGCGGGCCGGTGACGGCGTCGGGCACCATGACGACGAGATCCGTGTCCCCGGTGACCGCACCGTCCAGGGCCTCCGCGAGCTGTCCCGCCGAGACGGTGGTGTCCAGCGCGACCGGCCCCGGGCCCGCCGCGGGCTCCGCGAGCCGCGCGGTGCGGATCGCGAGGACCTCGAAGGACGGCGGACGGCCGAAGACCGCGACGACCCCGCCGCTCGCCTGGAGCCGGACCGCGGCGGCGCGGTCGTAGTGGATCAGCCGGGCCAGGAAGGCGGCCAGGTCGGCCACCTCCCCGGCGTCGGCGAAGCACAGCCGCTGCCCGTACGGAGCCGGGTCTGCCGTCATGCGGCGACGGCCCCCTTCGCGGCGGGACGGCCACCGGCCTCGTCGCCCTGCCCGTCGCCGTCCCGGTAGAGCTCCAGGAAGGAGCGCTCCTCGTCGGTGATCCGCCGCGGGCGGCCCGCCTCGAAGTCGAACGGCACGACGACCGTGGTGGCCCGCGCGTACACCTGATCCTCGTCCTTGACCTCGTAGGCGACCGTCAGGGACGCGGCGCCGATCCTCGTCACCCACGTCTCGACGGTCACCGGCTCATGCCGGTGCACCAGGGGACGCAGGTAGTCGATCTCGTGCCGGGCCACGACGGAGCCCCCGGTGAAGGACGCACTCCCCTCCCCCGGCGCCAGCCGGAACATGAAGTCGATCCGTGCCTCTTCGAGGTAGCGGATGAAGACCACGTTGTTCACATGGCCGAACGCGTCCATGTCCGACCAGCGCAGGGGGCAGGAGTACAGGTGGCGTGCCACACTCAGCCCCGGGTGAGCTTCTTGTAGGTGGCGCGGTGCGGACGGGCCGCGTCCGGGCCGAGGCGCTCGATCTTGTTCTTCTCGTAGGACTCGAAGTTGCCCTCGAACCAGAACCACTTGGAGTCGCCCTCGTAGGCCAGGATGTGCGTGGCCACTCGGTCGAGGAACCAGCGGTCGTGGGAGACGACCACAGCGGCGCCCGGGAAATCGAGCAGGGCGTTCTCCAGCGAGGAGAGGGTCTCGACGTCGAGGTCGTTGGTCGGCTCGTCGAGGAGGAGCAGGTTGCCGCCCTGCTTGAGGGTGAGCGCCAGGTTCAGGCGGTTGCGCTCACCACCGGAGAGCACACCGGCCGGCTTCTGCTGGTCCGGGCCCTTGAAGCCGAACGCGGAGACGTAGGCGCGGGAGGGCATCTCGACGTGGCCGACGTTGATGTAGTCCAGCTCGTCGGAGACGACGGCCCACAGCGTCTTCTTGGGGTCGATGTTGGCGCGGCTCTGGTCGACGTACGAGATCTTGACGGTCTCGCCGACCTTGATCGAACCGGAGTCCGGGGCCTCCAGGCCCTGGATCATCTTGAACAGCGTGGTCTTGCCGGCGCCGTTCGGGCCGATGACGCCCACGATGCCGTTGCGCGGCAGGGTGAAGGACAGGTCGTCGATGAGGACCTTGTCACCGAAGGCCTTGGAGAGGTTGTTGACCTCGACGACGATGGAGCCCAGACGCGGGCCCGGCGGGATCTGGATCTCCTCGAAGTCCAGCTTCCGCATCTTGTCGGCCTCGGCCGCCATCTCCTCGTAACGAGCGAGGCGCGCCTTGGACTTGGCCTGGCGGCCCTTGGCGTTGGAGCGGACCCACTCCAGCTCTTCCTTGAGGCGCTTCTGGCGCTTGGCGTCCTTCTGGCCCTCGACCTTCAGACGCGCGGCCTTGTTCTCCAGGTAGGTGGAGTAGTTGCCCTCGTAGGGGTGGGCGCGGCCGCGGTCGAGCTCCAGGATCCACTCGGCCACGTTGTCGAGGAAGTAGCGGTCGTGGGTGATCGCGACGACGGTGCCCGCGTACTTGGAGAGGTGCTGCTCCAGCCAGTTCACCGACTCGGCGTCGAGGTGGTTGGTGGGCTCGTCGAGGAGCAGCAGGTCGGGGGCCTCCAGCAGCAGCTTGCAGAGGGCGACGCGGCGCTTCTCACCACCGGAGAGGTTGACGACGGGCCAGTCGCCGGGCGGGCAGCCCAGGGCGTCCATGGCCTGCTCCAGCTGGGCGTCGAGGTCCCAGGCGTTGGCGTGGTCGAGCTCCTCCTGGAGCTTGCCCATCTCGTCGAGCAGGGCGTCCGAGTAGTCGGTCGCCATGAGCTCGGCGATCTCGTTGAAGCGGTTGAGCTTCCCCTTGATCTCCGCGACGCCGTCCTCGACGTTCTCCAGGACCGTCTTGGACTCGTCGAGCTTCGGCTCCTGCATGAGGATGCCGACGCTGTAGCCGGGCGACAGGAAGGCGTCGCCGTTGGACGGCTGCTCCAGGCCCGCCATGATCTTGAGGACGGTGGACTTACCGGCGCCGTTGGGGCCGACCACACCGATCTTCGCACCGGGCAGGAAGCTCAGCGTCACGTCATCGAGGATGACCTTGTCGCCGTGCGCCTTGCGCGTCTTGCGCATGGTGTAGATGTACTCAGCCAAGAGAAACCGTCCGGCAATCGAGAAGGGCCATTGTGCGGCGCCGCCGCCTCCGCCGCGTGCGGGCAGATACACCCCATCATGCCGGACCGACAGCCCTTGGCGGAAACGGGTTGGTCACAGGCTTGCCCCCGCCACTGCCCGCGGCCAGGCCCGCGGTGCCCCTGTTCGCGGTGCGATCGCTGCGGGCGTTCGCGGTGCGATCACTGCGGGCCGATGGGGGCGCCAGTGGGGGCTGGCCGCGCAGTTCCCCGCGCCTCTTACAGGGCACCCCTTGCAGGGCGCCCCGCCCGAGG
>NZ_JAINFC010000561.1 GCF_020740835.1 Streptomyces sp. UNOC14_S4 | reverse complement strand
CGCCTCGACCGTGACCCCCGCCCCGACCGCGGCCGACGCGCGCACCCAGCGGTCGCGGTCCGCGTCAGCCTGCGCCACCGGCGCCCGGCGCCACCCTGGCGAAGAAGGCGCCGACCGCCTCGACGACCGCTTCCGGCGTCCACACCAGGGCTGACGAGGCGATCGTCATGTCGCAGAGCGACAGGCCGGGCACCTCGGACGCGTACCAGCCGCCGAACAGCGATATCCGCGCCTCCTCCGCCAGCGACAGCCCCGCCTCGGCCAGCACCTCCGGCGGATACGGCAGCCACACCTGGAACTGATGGGTCTGCGGTATTCGCGGCAGCACCCGGAACCAGGGCACCCCCGCCGCCCGGAACCCCTCCTCCAGGGCCCCGGCCACCACCTTGGCGTGGGCCGCGTACGCGGGCAGCCGGGGCAGCTCGCGCTCCAGGCCGGCCAGGGCCGAGAGCGCCGCGGGCCACTGCTGGAAGACGTCGCCCCCGTACCGGTGCCGCCAGGCCCTCGCCTCCTCCACCAGCTCGGCGGGGCCCGCCAGCGCGGCCCCCGATATGCCGCCGAGCGCCTTGTAGAAGGACACATAGACCGAGTCCGCGAGCCCGGCCAGCTCCGCGAGGCCCACCCCGAAATGCGGCGCCGACTCCCACAGCCGCGCGCCGTCGAAGTGGACCACCGCGTCCCGCTCGCGGGCGGCCTCCACGACCGCCACCAGCTCCTCCCACGTGGGCAGGGCATAGCCCGCGCGCACCAGCGGCAGCTCGACCGCGAGCGTCCCGAACGGCTCGGCGAGATCACGGATCTCCCCGGCCGTCGGCAGCCTCGGCGCGTGCGTCGGGTGCACCGCGCGCAGGCCCGACACCTGCGCGTACGCACCCCGCTCGTCCCGCTCCAGGTGGGACATCGGGTGCAGCGCCACCACCGGGCTGCCCGTGCGCCCCGCCCAGCACCGCAGGGCCACCTGCTGCGCCATCGTGCCGGTCGGGAAGAAGGCCGCGGCCTCCATGCCCAGCAGCTCCGCGACCCTGCGCTCCAGCTCGCCGACCACCCCGTGCCCGTCGCCGTACACGTCCAGCGGCAGCTCCAGCTCGCGGCTGCCCGCGGCGTCGGCGGCCAGGGACGCCAGCCGCTCGCCCACCGTCAGCGCCGCCGCCGGAGCCGCCGAGAGAACCCGCTCCACGCCCCGGACGGCCGCGATCCGGCGAGCCCGGCCGGCTCCCGTCCCCGCCTCGCTTCCGCCCGTGTCCCCACGGGTTTCCCCGTCGTGCTCCTTGTCGTGCTCCCCGTTCCCGTTCTCGGTCATGACCCGATGATGACGCACCGCGACCGCGCCCCCGGAGTTATCCACAGGCCGGTTTTCCACAGGGCTGAGGACGGCCGGAAGTGGCGGGGCCGTACTCGCGTAGCATGACGAAGGAATCGTCCGGTACCCGCCCCTGGCCTGCGGCATGGGGGAACCCAGGACTGGAACGGAAGGCCATCGCCGCGTGAACGCACAATCCTCCCCGCAGCACCCGAGCCCACAGGACCGTCCGGCCCGGCTCACCGTGGGCGTCGTCGGAGCGGGCCGTGTCGGCCCCCCGCTCGCCGCCGCGCTGCGCCTCGCCGGACACCGCCCCGTCGCGGCCTCGGGCGTCTCGGACGCCTCCAGGCGCCGGGCCGCCGAGTTGCTCCCCGGAGTGCCCCTCGTCCCGCCCGCCGAAGTCCTCGCGCGCGCGGAGCTGGTGCTGCTCACCGTTCCCGACGACGTGCTCCCCGGGCTGGTCGCCGGGCTCGCCGAGACCGGCGCGGTCCGCCCCGGGCAGCTGCTCGTCCACACCTCGGGCCGCCACGGCACGGCCGTCCTCGACCCGGCGCGCCGGGCCGGGGCCCTGCCGCTCGCCCTCCACCCGGCCATGACCTTCACCGGCACCCAGGTCGACGTCGAGCGCCTCGCGGGCTGCTCCTTCGGCGTCACCGCGCCCGAGGAGCTGCGGCTCGCCGCGGAGGCCCTGGTCATCGAGATGGGCGGCGAGCCCGAGTGGATCGAGGAGAGCGCCCGCCCCCTCTACCACGCGGCCCTCGCCATCGGCTCCAACCACCTGGTCACCCTGGTCGCCCAGGCCATGGACCTGCTGCGGACCGCGGGCGTCACCGCCCCCGACCGCATGCTCGGCCCCCTCCTCGGCGCCGCCCTGGACAACGCCCTGCGCAGCGGCGACGCGGCCCTCACCGGCCCGGTGGCCCGTGGCGACGCGGGCACCGTCGCCGCGCATATCACCGAGCTGCGCGCGCACGCCCCGCAGGCCGTCGCCGGCTATCTGGCCATGGCCCGTACGACCGCCGACCGTGCCCTCGCGGCCGGTCTGCTCAAGCCCGAACTGGCCGAGGACCTGCTCGGCGTCCTCGCGGACGGAGGCAACGAATGACCATCCAGCTCACCCGCACGGCCAAGGAGCTGCACGTCCTGCCCCGCGCCGGGCGGCGCGCCGTCGTGATGACGATGGGCGCTCTCCACGAGGGCCACGCCACCCTGGTCCGCACGGCCCGCGAGCTCGTGGGCCCCGAGGGCCAGGTCGTCGTCACCGTCTTCGTCAACCCCCTCCAGTTCGGCGCGGGCGAGGACCTCGACCGTTACCCGCGCACCCTCGACGCCGACGTCCTCCTCGCCGAGCAGGCGGGCGCCGACGCCGTCTTCGCCCCCGCCGTCGACGAGGTCTACCCCGGTGGGGAACCGCAGGTCCGTGTCACCGCGGGCCCCATGGGCGAGCGCCTCGAAGGCGCCTCCCGCCCCGGCCACTTCGACGGCATGCTCACCGTCGTCGCCAAGCTCCTGCACCTCACCGCGCCGGACGTCGCCCTGTTCGGGCAGAAGGACGCCCAGCAGCTCGCGCTCATCCGCCGCATGGTCCGCGACCTCAACTTCCCGGTGGAGGTTGTCGGGGTGCCGACCGTCCGTGAGGGCGACAACCTCGCGCTCTCCAGCCGCAACCGCTACCTCTCCGAGGCGGACCGCGCCTCCGCCCTGGAGATATCCCGCGCCCTGCTGACCGGCGCCGCCGCTGCTGCGCTGGGCCCGGCCGCCGTGCGCCGCTCCGCCCGCGCCGTGCTCGACAACGCGGCCACCATGGAGCCCCCCGTCGTCCTCGACTACCTGGCCCTGGTCGACCCCGCCGACTTCACCGAGGTCACCGACGGCCACACCGGCGAGGCCGTCCTGGCCGTGGCCGCCAGGGTGGGCACCACCCGCCTCATCGACAACATCCCCCTGACCTTCGCGGAGGCGGTTCCCACGGCCGCCGCGGAAACCGGAGCGCAGCGATGACCGGTATACGGCTGAACGCCCCCCGCCCCGGCTGGTCCGTCGACGCCGACGTCGTCGTCGTCGGCTCGGGTGTCGCCGGGCTCACGGTGGCCCTGCGCTGCGCGGCCGCCGGGGCGAACGTCACCGTCGTCACCAAGGCACGCCTCGACGACGGCTCCACCCGCTGGGCGCAGGGCGGCATAGCCGCCGCGCTCGGCGAGGGCGACACCCCCGAGCAGCACCTCGACGACACCCTCGTCGCCGGTGCCGGGCTCTGCTCCGAGGAAGCCGTGCGTGCCCTCGTCACCGAGGGCCCCGACGCCGTGCGCCGCCTCATCGACACCGGCGCCCTCTTCGACACCGACGCCGGGACCGGCGAGATCCTCCTGACCCGCGAAGGCGGCCACCACCGCCGCCGGATCGCCCACGCGGGCGGCGACGCCACCGGCGCGGAGATCTCCCGCGCCCTCGTGGAGGCCGTCCGCGCGGCGGGCATCGAGACCATCGAGCACGCCCTCGTCCTCGACCTCCTCAAGGACGCGGACGGCCGGGCCGCCGGAGTCACCCTGCACGTCATGGGCGAGGGCGAGCGCGACGGCGTCGGCGCCGTCCGCGCCCGGGCCGTCGTGCTGGCCACCGGCGGCATGGGCCAGGTCTTCTCCGCCACCACCAACCCCTCGGTCTCCACGGGCGACGGCGTCGCCCTCGCCCTGCGCGCCGGGGCGGAGGTCTCCGACCTGGAGTTCGTCCAGTTCCATCCGACCGTCCTGTGGCTCGGGTCCGACGCCGAGGGCCAGCAGCCCCTGGTGTCCGAGGCGGTCCGCGGCGAGGGCGCGCACCTCGTCGACGCCGACGGCCACCGCTTCATGGCCGGCGCCCACGAGCTCGCCGAGCTCGCCCCGCGCGACATCGTCGCCAAGGGCATCATGCGCCGCATGCAGGAGCTCGGCGCCGAGCACATGTACCTCGACGCGCGGCACTTCGGCGCCGAGATGTGGGCCCACCGTTTCCCCACGATCCTCGCCGCCTGCCGCGCCCACGGCATCGACCCGGTGACCGAGCCCATTCCGGTGGCGCCCGCCGCGCACTACGCCTCCGGCGGTGTCCGCACCGACCTCCACGGCCGGACGACCGTGCCCGGGCTCTACGCCTGCGGCGAGGTCGCCTGCACCGGCGTCCACGGTGCCAACCGCCTCGCGTCCAACTCCCTCCTGGAGGGCCTGGTCTTCGCCGAGCGCATCGCCGCCGACATCGCCGCGTCCGGCCCGGCCGCACCTCACGCGGCCGACACCGGAGCCGAGGCCGACACCGGAGCCGAGGCCGAGGCCGGGGCAGGCACTGAGGCCGACACCGGGGCGGACACCGCGTCCGGCCCGGCCGGGCCGTCGGCCGGTCACGAGCCCGCCACCCCCACCC
>NZ_JAINFC010000560.1 GCF_020740835.1 Streptomyces sp. UNOC14_S4 | reverse complement strand
CATCCAACGGCGCCCGCAGCGAGACCGCCCCCGCCATCTCCCGCCGCACGAGCTCCTCCACCGCCTCGCGCTCGCCCGGCGCGACCTCCAGGACGATTTCGTCGTGCACCTGGAGCAGCATCCGCGAGGTGAGCTCCGAAGAAGCCAGCGCCTCCGCCACCCGCAGCATCGCGATCTTGACGATGTCGGCGGCCGTGCCCTGGATCGGGGCGTTCAGCGCCATACGCTCCGCCATCTCGCGGCGCTGCCGGTTGTCGCTGTTGAGATCCGGCAGGTAGCGACGGCGCCCCAGCATCGTCTCGGTGTAACCCGTCGCACGGGCCTCCTCGACCACCCGCTGGAGGTAGTCCCGCACGCCGCCGAACCGCTCGAAGAACGTGTCCATCAGCCTGCGCGCCTCGTCCGGCGCGATGTTCAGCTGCTGCGACAGACCGAACGCCGACAGGCCGTACGCCAGCCCGTACGACATCGCCTTGATCTTCCGGCGCATCTCCGGGTCGACCTCGGACTTGGCCACGCCGAAGACCTGCGAGGCCACCGTCGTGTGCAGGTCCTCGCCGGAGGCGAACGCCTCGATCAGGCCCTCGTCCTCGGACAGGTGGGCCATCACGCGCAGCTCGATCTGGCTGTAGTCCGCCGTCATCAGCGACTCGAAGCCCTCGCCGACCACGAAGCCCCGGCGGATGGCCCGGCCCTCGTCCGTGCGCACCGGGATGTTCTGCAGGTTCGGGTCCGTCGAGGACAGGCGGCCGGTGGCCGCCACGGTCTGGTTGAACGTGGTGTGGATACGGCCGCCGGTCGCGATCGCCTTGATCAGGCCCTCCACCGTGGACCGCAGCTTGGACTGCTCACGGTGCCGCAGCATGATCACCGGAAGCTCGTTCTCCGTCTGGCCCGCGAGCCAGGCCAAGGCGTCGGCGTCCGTCGTGTAGCCCGTCTTGGTCTTCTTCGTCTTCGGCAGGCCCAGCTCGCCGAAGAGGACCTCCTGGAGCTGCTTGGGCGACCCCAGGTTGAACTCGTGGCCCGCCGCCGCGTGCGCCTCCGTCACGGCCTGCTGCACCGCCGCCGCGAACTGCTGCTCCATGCGCTCCAGCCAGCCGCGGTCCGCCGCGATGCCCGCCCGCTCCATGCGCGCCAGCAGGTCGCTCGTCGGCAGCTCGACGTCCGTCAGCAGCTCGGCCGCGCCCACCTCCCGCAGGCGGCCCGCGAACGCGTCGCCCAGATCCAGGACCGTACGGGCCCGGCCCATCAGGGCGTCCGCCTCGGCCTGCTCGTCCGCGCCGAAGGCCAGCTGCCCGTCGCCCACGGACGCCGAGGCCAGCTCACGGCCCAGATACTCCACCGACAGCGTGTCCAGCGCGAAGGAGCGGCGGCCCGGCTTCACCAGATACGCGGCCAGCGCGGTGTCCATCGTCACCCCGGCGACCGACCAGCCGTGCTCCGGGAAGACCCGCATCGCGGCCTTCGCGTCGTGCATCACCTTCGGCCGGGACGCGTCCGCGATCCACTGCGCGAACGCCCGCTCGTCGGCCCCGTCCAGCTCGGCCGGGTCGAACCACACCGCCGGGCCCTCGCCCGAGGCCAGCGCGATCTCCGCCACCCGGCCACTGCCCTGCGACCACGAGTCGACGACCGCCACACCCAGCGGGCCCGCGCCGTGCTCCGCCAGCCACGGAGCCAGCTCACCCGCGGCGATCACCGCGCCGTCGACCTCGGCACCCGCCTCGGGCGCCGCCTCCTGCTCCGCCTCCGCGCCCGGGTCGGCGGCCAGCAGCCGGTCCCGCAGACCCTGGTTGCGGATCTCCAGACCCTCCAGGAACGCGATCAGCGCCGTCCGGTCGTACGCCTCGCGCACCAGACCCGCCGGACCCGCCGGCAGCGCCACGTCCCGCACCATCTCCGTCAGACGGCGGTTGAGCTTGACGGCCTCCAGGTGGTCACGGAGATTCTGCCCGGCCTTGCCCTTGACCTCCTCGACCCGCTCCACCAGTTCGGCGAACGAACCGAACTGGTTGATCCACTTCGCCGCCGTCTTCTCCCCGACGCCCGGGATGCCCGGCAGGTTGTCCGAGGGGTCACCGCGCAGCGCCGCGAAGTCCGGGTACTGCGAGGGGCTCAGGCCGTATTTCTCCTGCACCTTCTCCGGCGTGAACCGCGTCAGCTCCGACACGCCCTTCGTCGGATAGAGCACCGTCACGTTCTCGGAGACCAGCTGGAAGGAGTCACGGTCACCCGTGACGATCGAGACGTGGAAGCCCTCCGCCTCCGCCTGCGTGGCCAGCGTGGCGATCACGTCGTCGGCCTCGAAACCGTCCACCGCGAACCGCGGCACCCGCATCGCGTCCAGCAGCTCGCCGATCAGCTCGACCTGACCCTTGAACTCGTCCGGCGTCTTCGACCGCGTCGCCTTGTACTCCGGGAACTCCTCGGAACGCCACGTCTTGCGCGAGACGTCGAACGCCACCGCGAAATGCGAAGGCGCCTCGTCACGCAGCGTGTTCGCCAGCATCGACGCGAAGCCGTACACCGCATTCGTCGGCTGCCCGGCGACCGTCGTGAAATTCTCCGCGGGCAGCGCGAAGAACGCCCGGTACGCCATGGAGTGCCCGTCCATCAGGAGCAGGCGGGGACGGCCCCCCTCCACCGCCTCCGCTGCCTCGCTGCCGACCGGTCCGTTCGTCTGCACTGTCTTTGCTGCCACGCCCCCGATCCTGCCACGGCCCACTGACAATCCCCGCCACACACGGTCCCGCCCCGCCTCGACAAGGCCGGTGACACTCCCCCGTGACAGGATCAGCACGTACGGACATCCGCGGATCACACCCACGCACGGATCCGCACCCACCGACCGCTCGAGGGGGAGCGACATGGCAGGCAAACCGCCCACCAGTGACCCGGTCCAGGACGCACCCGACGTCACCGCCCCGCAACACGCCGCCGCCGGCCTGACCGCCGTCGCCCACTCCCTGCGCATGGCCAACGACCAGATGGGCGTCCGGCGCACCGCGCTCACCCTGCTCAAGGTCAACCAGAAGGACGGCTTCGACTGCCCCGGCTGCGCCTGGCCCGAACCCGATAAGCGCCACGCCGCCGAATTCTGCGAGAACGGCGCCAAGGCCGTCGCCGAGGAGGCCACCCTCCGCCGCGTCACCCCCGACTTCTTCGCCGCCCACCCCGTCAGCGACCTCGCCGGCCGCAGCGGATACTGGCTCGGCCAGCAGGGCCGCCTCACCCAGCCCATGCACCTCGCCGAAGGCGCCGACCACTACGAACCCGTCACCTGGCAGCGCGCCTTCGACATCATCGCCGAGGAACTCGACGCCCTCACCAGCCCCGACGAAGCCGTCTTCTACACCTCCGGCCGCACCAGCAACGAAGCCGCCTTCCTCTACCAGCTCTTCGCCCGCGAATTCGGCACCAACAACCTCCCCGACTGCTCCAACATGTGCCACGAGTCCTCCGGCTCGGCACTCACGGAGACCATCGGCATCGGCAAGGGCAGCGTCCTCCTCGAAGACCTCCACAAGGCCGACCTGATCATCGTCGCCGGCCAGAACCCCGGCACCAACCACCCCCGCATGCTCAGCGCCCTGGAGAAGGCCAAGGCCGGCGGCGCGAAGATCATCACTGTCAACCCGCTCCCCGAAGCCGGCCTCGAACGCTTCAAGAACCCCCAGAACGCCCGCGGCATCTCCGGCGTCGGCACCCCGCTGACCGACCTCTTCCTCCAGATCCGCCTCGGCGGCGACCAGGCCCTCTTCCGCCTCCTCAACCGCCTGATCATCGAGACCGAAGGCGCCGTCGACACCGACTTCGTCACCGCGCACACCCACGGCTACGAGGAATTCGAGGCCGCCGCCCGCGCCGCCGACTGGGACGACACCCTCCGCGCCACCGGCCTCACCCGCGACGACATCCAGCGCGCCCTCGACATGGTCCTCGCCTCACGCCGCACCATCGTCTGCTGGGCCATGGGCCTCACCCAGCACAAGCACGCCGTCCCCACCATCAGGGAAATCGTCAACTTCCTCCTGCTCCGCGGCAACATCGGCCGCCCCGGCGCCGGCGTCTGCCCCGTACGCGGCCACAGCAACGTCCAGGGCGACCGCACCATGGGCATCTTCGAACGCCCCGCCCCCGCCTTCCTCGACGCACTCGAAAAGGAATTCGGCTTCGCCCCGCCCCGCGAACACGGCCTCGACGTCGTCCGCGCCATCCGCGCACTCCGCGACGGACAGGCCAAGGTCTTCTTCGCCATGGGCGGCAACTTCGTCTCCGCCACCCCCGACACCGACGTCACCGAAGCCGCCGTACGCCGCGCCCGCCTCACCGTCCACGTATCCACCAAGCTCAACCGCTCCCACGTGGTCACCGGCGCCCGCGCCCTCATCCTCCCCACCCTCGGCCGCACCGAACGCGACCACCAGGCGAGCGGCGACCAGTTCGTCACCGTCGAGGACTCCATGGGTATGGTCCACGCCTCCCGCGGCCGCCTGAAGCCCGCGAGCCCCCACCTCCTCTCCGAGACCGCCATCGTCTGCCGCCTCGCCCGCCGCGTCCTCGGCACCCGCACCACCACCCCCTGGGAAACCTTCGAGAACGACTACGCCACCATCCGCGACCGCATCGCCCGCGTCATCCCCGGCTTCGAGGACTTCAACGCCCGCGTCGCGCACCCCGGCGGCTTCACCCTCCCC
>NZ_JAINFC010000056.1 GCF_020740835.1 Streptomyces sp. UNOC14_S4 | reverse complement strand
CGCCTGCCCAGGCCAGGACCAGGCAGTCCTCGCCCTTGAGGAAGCGCTGGCAGCGCACGCCGCCCGTCGCGCGGCCCTTGCGCGGGTACTGGTCGAACGGTGTGAGCTTCGCCGACGTCCCCGAGTCGCCCAGCAGAGTGCCCGCGGCGCCCGCCACGGTGAACACCACGGCGTCCGCCGCCGGGTCGATCGCGGTGAAGGAGATCACCTTCGCGCCTTCCGACAGCTTGATGCCCGCCATACCGCCCGCCGGGCGGCCCTGCGGGCGCACCTGGCCCGCCTGGTAGCGCAGCAGCTGCGCGTCGTCTGTGATGAAGACCAGGTCCTCCTCGCCCGTACGGAGCTCGACCGCGCCCACGATGCGGTCGCCCTCCTTGAGGGTGATGACCTCCAGCTCGTCCTTGTTCGCCGGGTAGTCCGGGACCACGCGCTTGACGACGCCCTGCTCCGTGCCGAGCGCGAGGCCCGGTGAGGACTCGTCCAGCGTCGTGAGGCAGACCAGCCGCTCGCCCTCCTCCAGCGACAGGAACTCCGACACCGGGGCGCCGCCCGCCAGGCTGGGGGCCGCCGCCGTCTCCGGCAGCCGGGGCAGGTCGATCACGGGGAGCCGCAGCAGGCGTCCCAGGGACGTCACCGCGCCCACGTCGGCGCGGGCCGTGGCCGGTACCGCCGAGACGATCACGTCGTGCTTGACGCGCTTCGCGCTCCGCTCGCCGTCCTCGAGGAAGGGTTCGCCGGTCGCCGTACGGGCCAGCAGGCCGGTGGAGGAGAGCAGCACCCGGCACGGGTCGTCCGCGACCTCCAGGGGCACGGCCGACGCCGGGGCGCCCGCCGACTCCAGCAGCACGGTGCGCCGGTCGGTGCCGAACTTCTTCGCCACGTCGGCCAGTTCGCCCGAGACCAGCTTGCGGAGCTCCGCGTCCGACTCCAGGATGCGGGTCAGCTCCTCGATCTCCGCGGTCAGCCGGTCGCGCTCCGACTCCAGCTCGACCCGGTCGAACTTCGTGAGCCGGCGCAGCGGGGTGTCGAGGATGTACTGCGTCTGGACCTCGGAGAGCGAGAAGCGCGCCATGAGGGATTCCTTGGCCTGCGCGGCGTTCTCACTCGAACGGATGATTCTGATGACCTCGTCGATGTCGACGAGCGCCACCAGCAGACCCTCGACCAGGTGCAGCCGGTTGCTGCGCTTGGTGCGCCGGAACTCGCTGCGGCGCCGGACCACCTCGAAGCGGTGGTCGAGATAGACCTCCAGCAGCTCCTTCAGGCCCAGGGTCAGCGGCTGCCCGTCGACCAGCGCCACGTTGTTGATGCCGAAGGACTCCTCCATCGGCGTCAGCTTGTAGAGCTGCTCCAGCACGGCCTCGGGGTTGAAGCCGTTCTTGACCTCGATGACGAGCCGCAGGCCGTGCGCGCGGTCCGTGAGGTCCTTGACGTCGGCGATGCCCTGGATCTTCTTGGCGCCGACCAGGTCCTTGATCTTGGAGATGACCTTCTCCGGGCCGACCGTGAAGGGCAGCTCGGTGACCACGAGGCCCTTGCGGCGGGCCGTCACGTTCTCCACGGAGACCGTGGCGCGGATCTTGAAGGTGCCGCGGCCCGTCTCGTAGGCGTCCCGGATGCCGCCGAGGCCCACGATCCGGCCGCCCGTGGGCAGGTCCGGGCCGGGGACGAACTTCATCAGGGTGTCGAGGTCGGCGTTCGGGTGCCGGACCAGGTGCCGGGCGGCGGCGACGACCTCGCCCAGGTTGTGCGGCGGCATGTTCGTCGCCATGCCGACCGCGATCCCGGACGAGCCGTTGACCAGCAGGTTCGGATAGGCGGCCGGGAGGGCCACCGGCTCCTGCTCGCTGCCGTCGTAGTTCGGCGCGAAATCGACGGTGTCCTCGTCGATGGACTCCGTCATCAGCGAGGTGGCCGCCGCCATCCGCGCCTCGGTGTAGCGCATCGCCGCGGGCGGGTCGTCGTTGCCCAGCGAGCCGAAGTTGCCGTGGCCGTCGACCAGCGGCACCCGCATCGAGAACGGCTGGGCCATGCGCACCAGCGCGTCGTAGATGGAGGCGTCACCGTGCGGGTGCAGCTTGCCCATCACCTCGCCGACGACGCGTGCGCACTTCACGTACGAACGCTCCGGGCGCAGGCCCATCTCGTTCATCTGGAAGAGGATGCGACGGTGGACGGGCTTGAGACCGTCCCTGGCGTCGGGCAGGGCGCGCGAGTAGATGACCGAGTAGGCGTACTCGAGGAAGGAGCCCTGCATCTCGTCGACGACGTCGATGTCGAGGATGCGCTCCTCGAAGTCGTCCGGCGGCGGGGTCTTCGTGCTGCGGCGGGCCATCGCGGCTGCTGCTCCTTCGATCGATTGCCGAGGCGGGCGGTACTGACGTCGGTTGACGTCGACCATTGTGGACCGCCCCACTGACAACGCCGACAACCGACCCGTCCGTAAGAGGGCACCGTGCCGGGAACTTCGCCAGATGTCAGCGCGCTTGCATACAGTGACAGGACTGTTCATCACGCGAGCGCCGCGAGCCATCGCGAGCCTCCACGCGGGATTTCACGCGGATCGAAGGGACGTACATGCCCATGGGTCACACGGCCACGCAACAGGCCGGTTCCGGCGGCCTGACAGCGACCGAGCACCGCCTGGCCAACGGCCTGAGGGTGGTGCTCTCCGAAGATCATCTGACCCCGGTCGCCGCGGTCTGCCTCTGGTACGACGTCGGCTCCCGCCACGAAGTCAAGGGCCGTACCGGCCTGGCCCACCTCTTCGAGCACCTGATGTTCCAGGGCTCCGCACAGGTCGAGGGCAACGGCCACTTCGAGCTGGTGCAGGGCGCGGGCGGCTCCCTCAACGGCACCACCAGTTTCGAGCGCACCAACTACTTCGAGACCATGCCCGCCCACCAGCTGGAGCTGGCCCTGTGGCTCGAGGCCGACCGCATGGGCTCGCTGCTCGCCGCGCTCGACGACGAGTCCATGGAGAACCAGCGGGACGTCGTCAAGAACGAGCGCCGCCAGCGCTACGACAACGTCCCCTACGGCACCGCCTTCGAGCGGCTGACCGCCATGGTCTTCCCCGACGGCCACCCGTACCACCACACCCCGATCGGCTCGATGGCCGACCTGGACGCGGCGTCCCTGGAGGACGCGCGCGCCTTCTTCCGGACGTACTACGCGCCCGGCAACGCCGTCCTGTCGGTCGTCGGCGACATCGACCCCGAGCAGACCCTCGCCTGGATCGAGAAGTACTTCGGCTCCATCCCGGCGCACGACGCCAAGCAGCCGCCGCGCGACGGCGCCCTCCCCGACACCGTCGGGAAGGAGATCCGCGAGGTCGTCCGCGAGGAGGTGCCCGCGCGCGCCCTCATGGCCGCCTACCGCCTCCCGCACGACGGCACCCGCGACGCCGACGCCGCCGACCTCGCCCTGACCGTCCTCGGCCACGGCGAGTCCTCCCGCCTCTACAACCGCCTCGTCCGCCGGGACCGCAGCGCCGTCGGCGTCGGCTTCGGCATGCTGCGGCTCGCGGGCGCGCCTTCGGTCGGCTGGCTGGACGTCAAGGCGTCCGGCGGCGTCGAGGTGGCCGACATCGAGTCCGCCGTCGACGAGGAGCTCGCCCGCTTCGCCACCGAGGGCCCCACCCCGGAGGAGATGGAGCGGGCCCAGGCCCAGCTGGAGCGCGAGTGGCTGGACCGGCTCGCCACGGTCAGCGGCCGCGCCGACGAACTGTGCCGCTTCGCCGTGCTGTTCGGCGACCCGCAGCTCGCCCTCACCGCGGTCGAGCGCGTCCTGGACATCACCCCGGAGGAGGTGCAGAGAGTGGCCAAGGCCCGTCTGCACCCCGACAACCGCGGCGTGCTGGTGTACGAGCCGGTCACCCCCGCCGCCGACGAGACCGCGCAGGACCGGAACGACGAGGAGACGGCCCAGTGAGCGACGCCGTGGCCACCGCAGGCCCTTCGATGACCTTCCACCCGCAGCCGCGGGCCGGCGAGGCGACCCCCTGGGCCTTCCCCGCCCCCGAGCGCGGCCAGCTGCCCAACGGCCTCACGGTGCTGCGCTGCCACCGCCCCGGTCAGCAGATCGTGGCCGTGGAGGTCAACCTCCTGGCCCCGCTGGACGCCGAGCCCGAGGGCCTCGACGGCGTCGCCACCATCATGGCGCGCGCCCTGTCCGAGGGCACCGACACCTACACGGCCGAGGAGTTCACCGCCGAGCTGGAGCGCTGCGGCGCCACCCTCGACGCGCACGCCGACCACCCCGGTGTCCGGCTCTCGCTGGAGGTGCCCGCCTCCCGGCTCACCAAGGCGCTCACGCTGCTCGCCGACGCGCTGCGCGCCCCCGCCTTCCCCGAGAGCGAGATCGAGCGCCTCGTCCGCAACCGCCTGGACGAGATCCCGCACGAGCTGGCCAACCCGGCCCGGCGCGCGGCCATGGCGCTCTCGCAGCACCTCTTCCCGGCCGACTCCCGGATGTCCCGCCCCCGCCAGGGCACCCAGGAGACCGTCGAGCGCATCGACGCCGCCGCCGTGCGCGCCTTCTACGCGGCGCACGTCCGGCCCGCCACCTCGACCGCCGTGGTCGTCGGCGACTTCACCGGCGTCGACCTCGACGCTGCGCTCGCCGACACCCTGGGCGCCTGGACCGGCGCCCCCGCGGAGCGGCGCCCCGTGCCGCCGGTCACCGCGGACGACACCGGCCGCGTGGTGATCGTGGACCGCCCCGGCGCCGTCCAGACCCAGCTGCTGATCGGCCGGATCGGCGCCGACCGGCACGACCGCGTCTGGCCCGCCCAGGTCCTCGGCACGTACTGCCTCGGCGGCACCCTCACCTCCCGCCTGGACCGCGTCCTGCGCGAGGAGAAGGGCTACACCTACGGCGTACGGGCCTTCGGCCAGGTGCTGCGCTCCGCCCCGGAGGGCACCGGCGCGGCCATGCTGGCCATCAGCGGCTCGGTGGACACCGCCTCCACCGGCCCGGCCCTGGACGACCTCTGGAAGGTGCTGCGGACCCTCGCCGCCGAGGGCCTGACCGACGCCGAGCGCGACGCCGCCGTGCAGAACCTCGTGGGTGTCGCGCCGCTCAAGTACGAGACCGCCGCGGCCGTCGCGGGCACGCTCGCCGACCAGGTCGAGCAGTACCTGCCGGACGACTTCCAGGCGCGGCTCTACGAGCGCCTCGCGCAGACGGGCACCGTGGAGGCCACCGCCGCCGCCGTCAGCGCCTTCCCGGTCGACCGGCTCGTCACCGTCCTCGTCGGTGACGCCGCGCAGATCGAGGAGCCCGTCAAGGCGCTCGGCATCGGCGAGGTCACCGTCATCGGCGGCTGAGGCCGCCGGGTCACCGGAACCACCGGGCCGCCGGGTCGAGGGCCTTTGGGCCCAGGGCGGCTGACGCTCCGTGAGTTCCGGGTGAGCTCCGGGTGAGATCCGTCATGGTGAGGCGCGCGGGGCCTGTCGGTCCCACGCGCCTCCCTTATGTCCGAATTGGTGGACTGGTTGCGCCTCTGTTCTGTGGCGTACGCCACAAAACATGAGTTCTGTTTGTTGTTCGAAAGCGGCGCCGTCTAGCGTCGGAGCGGCTGTTCGTCAGACGTGAGTCGCACCCGCGGCCCCGGGCAGCCATCGCCGAGTCCCCGTACGGCGCGAGCCAGGGGAGCCGGGGACCCACATGTCCCTGGGGTGAATCGGGTTCCTCTCCGAGGAAACCGTAGGAGACCTTCCTGCTCCGAACCCGTCAGCTAACCCGGTAGGCGAGAAGGAAGGAAAGGACGAGCCGTACCCATGGCGTTCACCCGCCCCACCGGTAAGCACCGCCGCCCGAGCCGCGCCGTCCGTGCCGGAGCGAACGTCGCAGGTATAGCCGGCCTCGCGGCCACCGGCGTGGTCGCGGGATTCGCGGCCCCGGCCCTCGCCGCCACCGACGACGCCCCGCGCGTCGAGGACACGGGCCTGACCCAGGCCCTCGTGATCGGTGACGACACCGCCGACCGCGTCGGCGAGCAGGCCGAGGTCCAGCGCAGCGCCGCCGACGAGGCCGCCATCCGCCTCCAGGCCGAGGCCGCCGCCAAGAAGCAGGCCGCCGAGGTCAAGAAGGCCGACGACGAGGCCAAGCGCAAGGCCGAGGCCGAGCGCAAGGAGCAGGAGCGCGTCACCCGCGAGCAGGAGCGCCAGCGCCTCAACCTCTTCGTGAGCCCGATCGACGGCTCGTACGTCTCGACCGGCTACAAGGCCTCCAGCAGCCTGTGGTCCTCCGGCAGCCACACCGGTGTGGACTTCCACGCCGAGTCGGGCACCTCGGTCCACGCCGTGGGCGCGGGCACGATCGTCGAGGCCGGCTGGGGCGGCGCGTACGGCAACAACGTCGTCATCCGCCACAACGACGGCACCTACACGCAGTACGGCCACCTGTCGTCCATCGACGTGTCCGTCGGCCAGAGCGTCACCGCGGGCCAGCAGATCGGCCTCTCCGGCGCCACCGGCAACGTCACCGGCCCGCACCTGCACTTCGAGGCCCGCACGGCCCCGACCTACGGCTCCGACATCGACCCGGTCGAGTACCTGCGCGAGCACGGCGTCTCCGTCTGACGCGCGCCGCGCCACCGTATTTCCCGAAGGCCCCGGTCACCGACCGGGGCCTTCGCGTCGGCCGGAGCAGGGTCTTCGCGCCGGTCGCGGTCGGGCGCTCGTGTTGGCCGGGACCGGCGCCCTCGCGGTGGCCAAAACGGATCGATGGTTCCGGCCGCGCCATCGGAAATCGCGGACGTCTGCAATAGAGTCGCCGGACAGGCGTCGATCGGCCGCCTTTCGCGGGGGTCATTGCGGAGGTTCACCCATGCGAAGCCGTACGTGAACGGCTATGACAAAGCGGAGCCCGACAGCCGCAGAATTTCCACCCAGGCCGTATGCACCGCGATTCGTGACGACATCGTCTCCGGCACCTTTCCGCCCGGCGGCAGGCTCATCGAGGAGCTGCTCGCCCGCCGCTACGGAGTCTCGCGCGTGCCGGTGCGCGAAGCGCTGCGCACCCTCGCCTCCGAGGGCTTCGTGACCACGCGCCGCCACGCGGGCGCCTGCGTGGCCGAGCCCACCGAGCAGGAGGCCGCCGACCTCCTGGAGGTACGCGCCCTGCTGGAGCCCCTGGGCGCCGCCCGGGCCGCCCAGCGCCGCACCGAGGCACACCTCAAGGTGCTCCGCGGGCTGGTCAAGCTGGGGCAGGACCGGGCCAGGTCCGGGCGGACCGCCGAGCTCCGCCCCCTGGACGACTGGTTCGACGAGACCCTCGCCCAGGCCTCCGGCAGCACCAGCCTCGCCGCGCTGCTCACCCAGCTCCGGCTCAAGATCGCCTGGGTGTACGTGCCGGAGCCGCCCCTGCGGCCCGTGCGGGACTGGGAGGTCCGCGGCACGCTCGTCGACGCGATCGTCCGGGGCGACGCCGAGCGGGCGCGCTCGATCGCCGCGGCCCGCGCCGGCCGCGCGCCCGGCGAATACCGGCTGCGCCGCCCCGCCCGCCCGGGCCGTGCGCGCAATGCCGAACACACTCTGCCCGCCGCCGCTTCGCGTTCCTGACGGGGCACCGCTATTCGCGGCCGCCGTGCCCCTCGCCGCCCGGGGAATTCACGCCGGGCGCGTGCGACGCGGGAAACGGAGAGCGGCGAGGAACGGCGAAGGGCGACGGCGGACGCCGAAGGACGCGGAAAGGCGACCGGAAACGACTGGGAACAGCCGTCAACGGCCGTCAACGGCCGGAAAAAGACAACGGGGCCGCGACGGCCTCGATCGGCCGCCGCGGCCCCGCCGCGCGCGTGCGTGTGACTGGTGAGTCAGACGGTCTCCGGGAGCTCCTCGAGCCCCTCGGCGACCAGCTTCGCCAGGCGGTCGAGCGCCGCCTCGGCACCCTCGGCGTCGGACGCCAGCACGATCTCCTCGCCACCCTGGGCGCCCAGGCCCAGCACGGCCAGCATGGAGGCGGCGTTGACGGGGTTGCCGTCGGCCTTGGCGATGGTCATGGGGACGCCCGCGGCCGTCGCCGCACGGACGAAGATCGACGCGGGACGCGCGTGCAGGCCCTCGGCCCAGCCGACGTTGACGCGGCGCTCAGCCATGGTGTTGCCCTTCAAGTCGTTGACAGTTGTCTAGACCAGTGTTGCACAGGGGGCGCAGTGCTCCGGCTGCCCCCACCTTCCCCCGCCCCGACCGGGCACGCGACCGGGACGGACTGTCGGTGCCCGGCCTTACGCTTGGCCCATGCAGACGCCGTCCGAGCACGCGTACCCGACCCACTGGGAGGCCGACGTCGTGCTCCGCGACGGCGGCACCGCGCAGATCCGTCCGATCACCGCGGACGACGCGGAACGGCTGATCAAGTTCTACGAGCGGGTCTCGGACGAGTCGAAGTACTACCGCTTCTTCGCCCCCTATCCCCGGCTCTCCGACCGTGACGTGCACCGCTTCACCCATCACGACTACGTCGACCGGGTGGGCCTCGCCGCGACCGTCGGCGGAGACTTCATCGCCACCGTCCGCTACGACCGCGTCGACTCCCGCGGACTGTCGGCCTCCGGCCCCGCCGACGACGCGGAGGTCGCCTTCCTCGTCCAGGACGCCCACCAGGGCCGCGGCGTGGCCTCCGCCCTGCTGGAGCACCTCGCCGCCGTCGCCCGCGAGCGCGGCATCCGACGCTTCTCCGCCGAGGTGCTGCCCGCCAACACCAAGATGATCAAGGTGTTCACGGACGCGGGCTACACCCAGAAGCGCAGCTTCGAGGACGGCGTCGTCCGCCTGGAGCTCGACCTGGAGCCCACCGACCGCTCCCTGGCCGTGCAGCGGGCGCGCGAGCAGCGCGCCGAGGCCCGTTCCGTGCAGCGCCTCATCGCCCCCGGCTCCGTCGCCGTCATCGGCACCGGCCGCGAGCCCGGCGGCATGGGCCGCGCCGTCCTGAGGAACCTCCTCGCGGGCGGTTTCACCGGCCGCACATACGCGATCAACCGGTCCTTCCCCGACGGGCATTCCCGGCTCCACCCCGAAGGGGTCCCCGCCCACCGCTCGATCCTCGACGTGGACGACCCCGTCGACCTCGCGGTCGTCGCCGTCCCCGCCGAGCAGGTGCCCTCCGTCGTCGCCGAGTGCGGCGAGCACGGTGTCCAGGGCCTGCTCGTCCTGTCCGCGGGCTACGCCGAGAGCGGCGCCGACGGGCGCGACCGGCAGCGCGAGCTGGTCCGCCAGGCCCGCTCGTACGGCATGCGCATCATCGGGCCCAACGCCTTCGGCCTGATCAACACCGCCCCCGGGACCCTCCTCAACGCCTCCCTCTCGCCCGAGCTGCCCGCCGCCGGGCGCCTGGGGCTCTTCAGCCAGTCCGGGGCGATCGGCATCGCCCTGCTCTCCGGGCTGCACCGGCGCGCTGCCGGGCTCGTCGGCATCTCCACCTTCGTCTCCGCGGGCAACCGCGCCGACGTCTCCGGCAACGACTTCCTCCAGTACTGGCACGACGACCCGGGCACCGACGTCGTCCTGATGTACCTGGAGTCCATCGGCAACCCCCGGAAGTTCACCCGCCTCGCCCGGCGCACCGCCGCCCGCAAGCCGGTCGTCGTGGTCAAGGGCGCCCGCCACGGCGGCACCGCCCCCGCCGGGCACGCCGTGCCCACGACCCGCATCCCCGACGCCACCGTCTCCGACCTGCTGCGGCAGGCGGGCGTCATACGCGTCGACACCGTGACCGAACTGGCCGACACCGGGCTCCTCCTCGCCTCCCAGCCGCTGCCCGCGGGCCCCCGCGTCGCCATCCTCGGCAACTCCGAGTCCCTCGCCCTGCTCACCTACGACGCCTGCCTCACGGACGGGCTGCGCCCGCAGCCCCCGTACGACCTGACCACCTCCGCCGGACCGGCCGACTTCCGCGCCGCCCTCGTGGACGCCCTCACCGACGAGGAGTGCGACGCCGTCGTCGTCACGGCCATCCCCTGGGTCGGCGACGCCTCCGCCGAGGACCTCGCGGCGGCACTGCGGGACGCGGTGGCCACGACCCCGGTCGCCAAACCCGTCACCGTCGTCCACCTGGAGATCCCGGGCCTGGCGGAAGCGCTGGCCGCCGAGCCGCTCCCGGCGGAGCGGCCTCCTGTGGGGCAGCCTCAGGAGGAGCAGGACGCCGCGGAGGACGGTGAGCGCGCTCCCTCCGTGCGGATCCCCGCCTACCCCGCCGCCGAGCGCGCCGTGCGCGCGCTGGCCGAGGCCGCCCGGTACGCCCGGTGGCGGCGCCAGACGGCCGCCGATCCCGGCCGCGTGCCGGAGTACGACGACATCGACGAAGCCGGGGCCGCCGCCGACATCGACGTGCTGCTCGCCGCCCACGGCGCGAGCCCGGCCCCCCTGACCGGCCCGCGCGCCGTCACGCTCTCCGCCGCCGACACCCAGCGGCTGCTCGCCCGCTACGGGATCGCCGTGCTGCCCGCGCTGCCCGCCCCCGATCCGGAGAGCGCCGTCCGCGCCGCGCACCGGCTCGGTTTCCCCGTCGCCCTCAAGCCCACCGCCCCGCACCTGCGCCACCGCGCCGACCTCGGTGGCGTCCGGCTCGACCTGGGCGGGGAGACGGAACTGCGCCGTGCCTACGCGGAATTGACCGAGCTGCTCGGCAAGCCCGAGGAGATCCGGCTCGTCGTCCAGTCGATGGCGCCCCGCGGCGTCGACACGGTCGTGCGGGCTGCCATCGACCCAGCGGCGGGCGCGGTGCTCTCCTTCGGCCTGGCCGGGGCGCCGTCGCTGCTCCTCGGGGACACCGCGCACCGGCTGGTCCCCGTCACGGACCGCGACGCGGCGGAGCAGATCCGCTCGATCCGGACCGCGCCGCTGCTCTTCGGCTGGCGGGGGGCCGCGCCCGTGGACACGCGGGCGCTGGAGGAGCTGCTGCTGCGGGTGTCGCGGCTCGTGGACGACCACCCGGAGGTGGTGGGGGCGGACCTGGAGCCGGTGATCGTGGCGCCGCACGGTGTGCATGTCCTGGGCGCGACGATCCGCCTGGCCCCGGCCCCGGCCCGCACGGACCTGGGGCCCCGCAGCCTCCCGGCGGTCTGACCGGGGGCTCCGCCCCCGGACCCCCCTGAGTGGTCGGTTGCGGCCGGTGGGTCCGTTTGTGCCCACCCGTTCCGCCGTGCGGAACGCCTGCCCACAAACGGGGGTGAGGCGGGAGTTCGGCCGACGGGGCGCGCCCCGTCAGGGGCGCGGGGAACTGCGCGACCGGCCACGCACGGCCCGCAGCCGCCCACTGGGCCTGGGCGGCAGGCCAGTGAGCGCAACGGGCCGCCGGCCCGCACCCGCGCGCGGAGCGCAAGAGACACCCCGGTGGGCGCACCCGGACCACCGAGCCGCACCCGGACCCGGAGCCCGTCCGGCGAGGACACAGGGCACCGAACGGCCACGTCCGCCCCGTAGGATGGGCGTATGGCGAAGACCGGTACGACGACCCAGGGGCTGCGCGCAGCCATCGAGCGCAGCGGCTATTACCCGGCCCTCGTGGCCGAGGCGGTGGAGGCCGCCGTGGGCGGGGAGCCGGTCTCGTCGTACCTGGTGCACCAGGAGACGACGTTCGACTCCAACGAGGTCCGTCGTCACGTCACGGTGCTGGTCCTCACGGGCACCCGTTTCATCGTCAGCCACACCGACGAGCAGGCCGCCGACGGCACGTCCCCGTCGCCGTACGCCACCACGTCCACGGAGTCCGTGAAGATCGACCGGATCTCCTCCGTGGTGCTGAGCCGCGTCGTCGCCAACCCCGAGGCGTACACCCCGGGCACCCTGCCCCGTGAGGTCGTGCTCACCATCGGCTGGGGCGCGGTGTCCCGGATCGACCTGGAGCCCGCCGCGTGCGGCGACCCCAACTGCGACGCCGACCACGGCTACACCGGTTCGTCCACCGCCGACGACCTGAGCCTGCGCGTCAGCGAAGCGGGTGATGGCCCGGACACGGTCCGGCAGGCCCTCGCGTTCGCGCAGGCGCTCTCCGAGGCGACCGCGGCGACCACCCGCTGATGGCCGGTTTCACGGAAGGCCGTACGACATCCGGCCAGGCCTGGCACGAGCCCGCCCTTCTCGACCCGCGTTCCGCGCCCCTGCCGCGCTACGGCACCGGCTCGCTCGCCGAGCTGCTCCCGTCCGTCGCGGCCCACCTCGGCGTGCCCGGCCTCACCGCCGGGATGGAGCTGGCCCCGGCCGACCGGGTCTGCGTCTTCCTGATCGACGGCCTCGGCTGGGAGCTGCTGCGCGCCCACCCCGCGGAGGCGCCCTTCCTGCACTCCCTGCTGGGCACGTCGATGAACGGCACCGGCCGTCCGATGACCGCCGGTTTCCCGTCCACCACCGCGACCTCGCTCGCCTCGGTCGGCACCGGCCTGCCGCCGGGCGCCCACGGCCTGCCCGGCTACACCGTGGCCGACCCGGCGACCGGGCGGCTGATGAACCAGCTGCGCTGGCGCCCCTGGACCGACCCGCACGTCTGGCAGCCCTACCCGACCGTCTTCCAGCTCGCGGACGCGGCCGGGGTGCCCACCTGCCAGGTGTCCTCTCCGGACTTCCAGCACACCCCGCTGACGAAGATCGCGCTGAGCGGCGGCACCTTCCACGGCAGGCTCTCCGGCGAGGACCGGATGGACTTCGCCGCCGCCCGGCTGGCCGCCTCCGACCGCGCGCTCGTCTACACGTACTACAGCGACGTGGACGGCAAGGGCCACCGTTTCGGCGTCGACTCCGACGAGTGGCGCAGCGAGCTCATGCGGGTGGACCGGCTCGCCCAGCGGCTCGCCGAGCAGCTGCCGCCCCGTTCGGCGCTCTATGTCACCGCCGACCACGGCATGATCGACATCCCGTTCGACCCGGAGTCGCGCATCGACTTCGACGAGGACTGGGAGCTGCGCGCGGGAGTCGCCCTGCTGGGCGGCGAGGCCCGTGCCCGCCACGTCTACGCGGTGCCCGGCGCCGCCGCCGATGTGCTGGCCGTCTGGCGCGAGGTGCTCGGTGACCGGATGTGGGTCGCCGGACGCGACGAGGCCATCGAGGCGGGCTGGTTCGGCCGCCCCGGCGACGGCGTCGACGACCGGGTCTACGAGCGCATCGGCGACGTCGTCGCCGCGGCCCGCGACGACGTCGCGATCGTCGCAACCGAGACCGAGCCCAACGAGTCCCAGATGGTGGGCCTGCACGGCTCCATGACACCCGTGGAGCAGCTCGTCCCACTCCTCGAAGTGCGCTCCTGACCCCACACGAATCGTCTGTCCCCCCACTTCCCCCCCAATTCCCTTGCGTATGAAAGGCCATGGCACCCCCATGCCCGAGCTGGTGTTCTTCTCCGGAACGATGGACTGCGGAAAGAGCACCCTCGCTCTGCAGATCGAGCACAACCGTTCGGCCCGCGGTCTCCAGGGGATGATCTACACCCGCAACGACCGGGCGGGCGAGGGCAAGCTGTCCTCCCGGCTCGGTCTGGTCACCGAATCCGTCGAGGCGGGTGACGGCTTCGACTTCTACGCGCACATCGTGGCCCACCTGTCGGCGGGCGGCCGCGCGGACTACGTCATCGCCGACGAGGCGCAGTTCCTGGCGCCGGAACAGATCGACCAACTCGCCCGCGTCGTGGACGACCTCGGGCTCGACGTCTTCGCCTTCGGTATCACCACCGACTTCCGCACCAAGCTCTTCCCGGGCTCGCAGCGCCTGGTGGAGCTCGCCGACCGGATCGAGGTCCTCCAGGTCGAGGCGCTCTGCTGGTGCGGCGCGCGGGCCACGCACAACGCCCGCACGGTCGGCGGGCAGATGGTCGTCGAGGGCGCCCAGGTCGTCGTCGGCGACGTCAACCAGCCCGAGGCCGTGGTGGGTTACGAGGTGCTGTGCAGGCGGCACCACCGCCGTCGGCTCACGGCTGCCGCGGCCCGCGCGGCGACCCTCTCGCCCGACGTGCTGCCCGTGGACTCCGCTAGCGAGCCGACCGCAGCACGGTGAAGACGGCGCCCTCCGGGTCCGCGACCGTGGCCACCCGCCCGGCCGCGCTCTCGTGCGGGGGCGTGAGGACCCGTCCGCCGAGCTCCGTGACGCGCCGCGCCGCGGCGTCGGTGTCCGGCACCTCGAACGAGGTCATCCAGTGCGGCCCCCGCGTACGCGGCAGGGCGGCGCCCACGCCGTGGATCACGGCCACCGGGCGGCCCGCCAGCCGCAGGGTGAGGGAGTCGGCCCCGGCCGGGTCCACGGGATCGGTCTCGTAGCCGAACAGTCCCTGGTAGAAGGCGACGACCGAGGACGCCCGGCGCGTCACCAGCTCGTGCCGGGCCGGTGTGCCCGGCGCCCCGGCCGGCTGGGCCGGCCGCTCGCCCTGCCACACCCCGAACGGTGCCCCGGCCGGGTCGCACGCGAGCACCAGCCGCCCCGCGTTCTCGGCGGCCAGCGGACCCACCCCGACCGTGCCGCAGGAGGAGCGGATCCACTCCGCGGTCCGGTCCGCGTCGTCGCTGGCCAGATAGGTGGTCCAGGCGCTGGGCAGCCGGCGGCCGGGCGCCGGCCCGCCGATGCCCGCGACGTCCTGGCCGTCGATCGTGGCACGTACGTACGGACCGAGTCGGCGCGGTCCCGGGTTGTAGTAGGCCCATCCGAACAGGCCGCTGTAGAAGCTCTTGATCGATTCCAGGTCGTGCGCCAGGAGGCTCGTCCAGCAGGGGGTGCCCGGAGCGTGCCGGACGCCCCTGGTGCTGTGCTGCCGGGTGGAGCCCCAAACCTCGGTCATCGTCACTCTCTCCTCGGACCATCGCCGGTGGGCGCGCGTCCCGCGCCGGACCACGGCGCGCGGGGTGGTACGGGACGGGGCACGTCCAGATGTTTGCACCACCTGCCACGGCGCGCCCCCCGGCCGCGCCGGGATTCACGGGTTCCCGCAGGAGAATGCCCGCATTCGCGTTTCGGTACCGTTGCGGCGCGGTTGCCGTCCAGTATCGGGAGCGCCGTCCAGTATCGAGCAGTTGTACGTCACCCCGCCAGAGGGCCTTACGCGCAGGCCCCGTTGCGTCAGGATGGGTGCCATGAACCCCATCATCACCGCAGCCGAACTCGTGAACGCGCAGGCGGGGGAGCGGCCCCCCGTCCTGCTCGACGTCCGTTACCAGATGGGCGGACCGCCCGGCCGCCCGGAGTACGAGGCGGGGCACATCCCCGGCGCCGCCTACGTGGACCTCGAGGCCGAACTCGCGGATCCGCCCGGGGCGCGCGGCAGGCACCCGCTGCCGGACGTCGAGGAGTTCGGGGCGGCCATGCGGCGCGCGGGCGTCAGCGCCGACCGCGACATCGTCACCTATGACGGTGGTACGGGCTGGGCCGCCGCCCGCGCCTGGTGGATGCTGCGCTGGGCCGGGCATTCCTCCGTACGAGTGCTCGACGGAGGACTCCCGGCGTGGACGGCGGCAGGCGGGACCCTGGAGAAGGGCCCGTCGCCGGAGGGCGCGGGGGACTTCGTCCCGGCCCCCGGCGCGCTGCCGCTGCTGGACGCGGACGGCGCGGCGGCACTGGCCCGCCGCGGGGTGCTGCTGGACGCCCGCGCGGGGGAGCGGTACCGCGGCGAGACCGAACCGATCGACAAGGTCGCCGGCCACATCCCCGGCGCGGTCTCCGCCCCGACGAACGAGAACGTGACCGAGGACGGCCGCTTCCGCCCCGCCGCGGAACTCGCCGCGCGCTTCGCGGCACTCGGCGTGGACGGCACGCCGGGCACCGAGGTCGGCGTCTACTGCGGCTCGGGCGTGTCCGCCGCCCACCAACTGGTGGCACTGGCGATCGCGGGCATCCCCGCGGCCCTCTACGCGGGCTCCTGGAGCGAATGGTCCAACGACCCGACCCGCCCGGTGGCGACGGGCCCGCAGCCGGGCTGACGAGACAGGGGGGCGCCCCGAAGGGGCGCGGGGCTGTGACATTGTGCGGCTCCGCCGCGTGGGCGCGACCAGCCACAACGAACCCGCAGGCGCGCGCCAAGCGCAAGAGGCACCCCAGTAGGCGCGACCACCCGTCACCCCTCAGCCAAAACTACGAGGTGACGGATGGTCAATCCTGCTTCTTGCGGCGCGTGCCGAACACGATCTCGTCCCAGCTCGGCACGGCCGCCCGGCGGCCGGGCCGTACGCCGTCCGCCTCCGCCTGGCGGTCCGTCGTACCGGTGAGCCGGTCGCGGTGCCCCGCCACGGACCGTGGCATGAGCACGTCCGCATAAGCGGCACCCGCACCCGCACCCGCGCTGGCGGCCGGAGGCTCGACGGCCTCCGGCTCCTCGCCGCCCTCCTCGGCCATGGGCGGCACCGACGGTGTCTCCGGCACGACCATGTCGCCCCGGAAGCTGGGCACGGCCTCCAGCAGGCTCGTGAGGGAGTCCCGCTCCTTGCCCTGATCGTCAGTGGTGCCGCCGTCCGCTTCCGCCGGGCCGGACGACTGGCGGTCCAGCGTCCGGTCGAGGGGGCGGTCGCGCGGCAGCCGGGCGATGCGCGGCACGAACGGGAAGCTCGGCTCGGGCGTGTCGTCGGCCTCGCCGATGAGCGCCCGGGCCTCGTCGTCCAACGCCTGAACGATCCGCCTCGGCGGGTCGAACGTCCAGCTCGCGGCCCGTGGCTCACCTGCCGACCGGTAGACGAGCAGCACTTCCCAGGTGCCGTCGTCGCGACGCCACGAGTCCCACTGGGCGCTGTCCTTCTCGGCACCGCGCAGCACCAGGCGCTCCGTGACCGCCTCACCGAGGGGCGGGCCGGAGTTCTCGCCGGGGCGGCGCACCGGTGTCTTGCGAGCGCGCTCGGCCATGAAGGCGCGCTCGGCGAGCACCGGACCCTCGAAGCGGCGGACCCGCTCCACGGGGATGCCCGCGAGCTGTGCCACCTCCTCGGCGGAGGCACCCGCACGTATGCGCGCCTGGATGTCGCGAGGCCGGAGATGGCTCTCCACCTCGATCTCGATCTGGCCCAGGCGGGCGCGGTCGTTGCGGACCGCGGCACGCAGGCGCTCGTCGATGGGGAGGGTGTACTCCGTGCTGTCCGCAGCCTTGAGCACCAGCCGTGTGCCGTCGTTGGAGACGGCCACGACACGCAGTTCGGGCATGGGGACCTCCCGGGTGGTGCCTGCCGACGTCACCTGCGTCGCTGCTTCCGCTAGTCGAGTGTGGCCTGCCCGGGTGCAGCCTGCCACAACATTGCCGAGTTGACGGGGCGAGAGCCGCCTGGCCCCTCCCGTTCGGGTCCGGGCAGCCCGACGGGACACCGGGGCCAGGGCTCGCCACAGTACTCCATTCGGGCCACGGGGGGTGGATCGGCGCGCCATCGAAGTTCACGCAAGAGAAGGGAGTTGATCCGGGGCGCCAGTCCGGATGTCCGCCGTACGGGTGTCGAGGTTCACACAATCGCCCGAATCGGAACTGTTCGTTACGCTCGAATGTCCCTTCTACCTGCAAGAGGATCGAAGGCTACACAGAGGCGGGAGATGGACGGAAAAGGCGATAGCGAGGCAAAACCCAAGAAGAAGGGTCTGGAGCTGAGCCTCGCGCAGGTCGCCGGAAGTGCTCTGGCGGCGGTCGTGGCCGCGCTGCTCGCGGGCAAGCTGGGCGTGTACGGAACCGTCCTCGGCGCGGGCGTGGTGAGTGTCGTGGCCACGTCGGGCGGCACGATTTTCCAGCACCTGTTCCGGCGTACGGGTGAGCAGCTGCGCGAGGCGACGACGCAGGCGGCCAAGCCGAAGCTGCGCCAGGTGCCCGTGCGGGACGCGGGGCGCGCTGTGCGGCGGCTCCAGGACGGGCACCCGGACACGGTCGGCACCCAGCTGCTGCCCCAGGCGGGCCAGGGCCACGGGGCGGACGCGACGCAGGTCCTGCGGGGTGCCGGGCCGCTGGACGCGACCCAGGCGCTGCCCGCGGAGGATGCGACCCAGCTGTTGCACGGCGCGGGCCACGCGCCGGGACAGAGCGCTCCGTACGCGGGCGCGTACGGAGCGCCGCACGCCGGTCCGTACGGTGATCAGCACAACGTCGGGTTCAGTGCCGAGTACACGCCGGGCGAAACGCAGGGCACCCGGCTGCGCGGCTGGAAGCGCCCGGTGCTCGCGGCGGCCGCGGTCTTCGCGCTCGCCATGGGCACGGTCACGGCGGTCGAGATGTTCGTCCTGGGCGGGACCTCGAACGGCGAGAAGGGCACGTCGGTCAGCCAGATCTTCACCGGCGGTGGCGGGAAGTCCGACGACAAGCAGGACAAGAAGCCCTCGCACACCCCCACGCCGGGTCAGTCGCAGGACGGCGGCCGGGAACACGGGCAGGGCGGTACGGGCGGCGCGACGCCGGACCCCGACGCCTCCCACCAGGGCGGCGGGGGCAAGCAGTCCCCCGACCCGTCGACGTCGCCCGGCACGGGCGGCACGACCGGCGGTCCGTCGCCGAAGCCGAACCCGAGCAACCCGGTGGTCCCGACGCCCGACGGCGGCAAGGGCGGCACGTCGACCGGCCAGGGCAACGGCGGCACCACCTCGGGGCAGGGCTCCAGCGGCGGCCAGGGCGACTCCAAGCCCCCGCAGGGCCAGAACGCGGCGGCCGCAGGCACCCCCTAACGGGCGGGCGTCGTCGCAATAGCGAACGTCGGGCGGGCCGGAATCTCCGGCCCGCCCGACGTTTTTGCGCCGCGGCGTACGCGGGCGTACACCGCGGCGGCGCGCATGCTTCAGGCTCCCAGGACACGCCGCAGGTACGGATTGCCGAAGGTGCGCCCCGGGTCCAGCCGGTCCCGCAGCGCGGTGAACTCCGCGAAGCGCGGATAGGCCCCGGCGAGGTATTCCGCGTCCCTGCTGTGCAGCTTCCCCCAGTGCGGCCGTCCCCCGTGGGCCGTCATGATCTGCTCGACGGCCGTGAAGTAGGCCCGGTACGGGGTGCCCCGGTACATGTGGACGGCGAGGTAGGCGGTGTCCCGCCCGTACGCCGTCGACAGCGGGATGTCGTCCGCGGGCGCGGTCCGTACCTCGACGGGGAAGCTCACCCGGAAGCCCGACCGCTCCACCACCGCCCGCACCTCGCGCAGCGCCGCGATCGCCGCCTCGCGCGGCACGGCGTACTCCATCTCCAGGAAGCGCACCCGGCGCGGGCTGGTGAAGACCTTGTAGGCGACGTCGGAGTACGTACGGGCCGACAGGGCGCGGCTCGCGACCCTGGCGATGCCGGGGACGGCCGCGGGCACGGCCCGGCCCACGGTGCACACGGCCTGGAAGAGGCCGTTGGCCACCAGCTCGTCCTCGACCCAGGCGCTCAGTCTGCCGGGCGGGGCCGCGGGACCCGCGGTGCGGTTGTTGCGCTTGGTGACGCAGCCGCTGGTGTGCGGGAACCAGTAGAACTCGAAGTGCTCGTTCTCGGCGACGAGCTGATCGAATTCGGTGGTCACCCGGTCGAACGCCATGGGTTCCTCGCGGGCCCGCAGGAGGAATTCCGGCTCGACCGCGAAGGTGACGGCGGTGATCACCCCGAGCGCGCCGAGCCCCAGCCGGGCCGCGGCGAAGACCTCCGGGTTCTCGTCCGCGGAGCAGCCGATCACCGAGCCGTCCGCCGTCACCAGCTCCAGGGCCCGGATCTGGGCGGCGAGCGAGGCGGAGTCGCGGCCCGTGCCGTGGGTGCCGGTGCTGACCGCCCCGGAGACGGTCTGCGCCATGATGTCGCCCATATTGGCCAGCGACAGGCCGTGCGCCGACAGTGTCTCGTTGAGCTGCCGGACGGTGGTGCCCGCCGCCACCGTCACGGTTCCGGCCGCCCGGTCGACCGCGCGGAGCCCGGTCAGCCGCTCCGGGCGGATCAGCAGTCCTTCCGTGGCGGCCGCTGCCGTGAAGGAGTGGCCGGTGCCGACCGCCTTGACCGGCAGGCCGTCCGCGACGGCCCCGGCCACCGCCTCGGCGAGCTCCGCGGTGCTCGCCGGTGTCACCGTCCGTGCGGGACGGGCGGTGACGTTCCCCGCCCAGTTACGCCACGCGCCCCGTGTCCTGGCGCTCCTGCCGCTCGTGCCGCTCGTGGTTCCGGTCGTGCTCGTCATGTGCGTCGGACCCTCCCCTTGCCTGCGGCACGAGTCCACCCGGCCGCTGCGGCGCCGGCTTGTGGAGCCGGCGGAGGCCGAGGAACGCCACCGCGGCCGAGAGCGCCCCCGCCCCCAGGGCCACCACATACCCCGAACCGGCGCCTTCGGCGTCGACCACCCAGCCGGCCGCCGACGAGCCCAGCGCCACGCCGACCGCGAGCCCGGTGCTCGTCCAGGTCATGCCCTCGGTCAGCTTCTCGCGCGGTACGTGCTGCTCCACCAGGGCCATCGTCGTCACCATGGTCGGCGCGATGGACAGCCCCGCGACGAAGAGCGCCACGGCCAGGAGCGGCAGGCTCCCGACCAGTTGGAGGGGGATCATACTCACGGCCATCACACAGACGCCCAGCAGCCAGCGGCGGGCGGGCTCGCCCGACAGCCGCAGCAGCCCGAAGACGACGCCCGCCGTGCACGAGCCCAGCGCGTACACCGCGAGCACCACGCTCGCCATCGCCTTGTGGCCCTGCTCCTCCGCGAAGGCGACGGTCACCACGTCGACCGTGCCGAAGATGGCGCCCACGGCCACGAAGGTCACCACCAGCACCTGGAGGCCGGGGGAGCGCAGCGCGGAGCCGCCCGAGTGCTGCTCGCGCGGGTGCGGCACGGGCTCGGTGGCGCGCTGCGAGGTCAGCCAGAACACGCCGACGGCCAGGAAGCAGGCGGCCAGCAGCGGGCCCGCCTCCGGGAACCACGCCGTGGACAGCCCGATCGACAGGATCGGGCCGAAGATGAAGCACACCTCGTCGGCGACGGACTCGAAGGCGTACGCCGTGTGCAGCTCGCTGCGGCCCCGGTAGAGCTCCGCCCACCGCGCCCTGACCATCGCCCCCACGCTCGGCGTGCAGCCCGCTCCCGTCGCGAAGACGAAGAGCAGCCAGTCGGGCCACCGCTGCTGCGCGCTCATCAGCAGCCCGGCCAGCGAGACCAGCGCGATCAGGGTCGCCGGGCGCGTCACCCTGCGCTGCCCGTGCCGGTCGACGAGCCGGGAGATCTGCGGGCCGAGCACGGCCGCGGCGATCGCGAGGGTCGCGGACAGCGCGCCGGCCAGCCGGTAGCGGCCGGTCAGCTGGGACACCATCGTCACGATGCCGATGCCCGTCATCGACAGCGGCATCCGCCCGAGGAAGGAGGCGGCGGTGAAGCTCTTGGTGCCGGGGGCCGCGAATATGGCGCGGTAGGAACTGGGCAAGGTGCGCCGCCAGGGGTCGAAAACGGAAGCGGAAACGGAAGCGGAGAAACGGAAGCGGGCGCGGCACACGGAGCCCGGAGGGCTGCGTACCGCGGCGGTGTACAGAGGGTGAGGTTGCCGGTAAGGGATGTAGGTGGCCGATACAGCTTACGTGGGTACATGCGTGCGATGCACGGTCATTTCCCGGCTGTCAGTGGCGGATGGGAGGATCGGACCATGTCGGATCAGCCAGCAGATCAGCGAGCAGAGCAGCGGGCGGTTCAGGGGACGGCGCGGCCGGCCGGGCAGGCGACGGCCCCGTACGACGCCCTGCTGCTGCTCTCCTTCGGCGGCCCCGAAGGGCCGGACGACGTCGTCCCGTTCCTGGAGAACGTCACCCGCGGCCGGGGCATCCCGCGCGAGCGCCTCAAGGAGGTCGGGCAGCACTACTTCCTCTTCGGCGGCGTCAGCCCGATCAACGGCCAGAACCGCGAGCTGCTGGCCGCGCTGCGCGAGGACTTCGCCGGGCACGGCGTCGACCTGCCCGTCTACTGGGGCAACCGCAACTGGGCGCCGTATCTGACCGACACCCTGCGCGAGCTGGCGGCCGACGGCCACCGCCGTGTCCTCACGCTCACCACCAGCGCCTACGCCTCGTACTCCGGCTGCCGCCAGTACCGCGAGAACCTCGCGGACGCCTTGGCCGCCCTGGAGAGCGAGGGCATCACGCCGCCGCGCGTCGACAAGCTGCGGCACTACTTCAACCACCCGGGCTTCGTGCAGCCCATGATCGACGCGACGCTGGAGGCACTCGCCTCGCTCCCCGAGGACGTGCGCGACGGGGCCCACCTCGCCTTCACCACGCACTCCATCCCCACGGCCGCCGCGGACACCTCCGGCCCGGCCGGGGGCCACGGCGACGGCGGCGCCTACGTCGCCCAGCATCTCGACGTCGCCCGGCTGATCGCCGACGCCGTCCGTGAGAAGACCGGCGCCGACCGCCCCTGGCGGCTCGTCTACCAGTCGCGCAGCGGCGCCCCGCACATCCCCTGGCTGGAGCCCGACATCTGCGACCACCTGGAGGCCCTCCACGGCGAGGGCGCGCCGGCCGTGGTGATGGTCCCGATCGGCTTCGTCTCGGACCACATGGAGGTCAAGTACGACCTCGACACCGAGGCCACCGCCAAGGCCGCCGGGCTCGGCCTGCCGGTCGCCCGCGCCGCCACCGTCGGGGCGGACCCGCGCTTCGCCGCCGCCGTCCGGGAGCTGGTGCTGGAGCGCGCCGCCACCGAGCGCGGCGAGCGGCCGGAGCGCTGCGCCCTCGGCACGCTCGGCCCCGGCCACGACCTCTGTCCCGTCGGCTGCTGTCCGGCCCGCGCACCGCGCCCGGCCGCCGCGGGTGCCGACAGCCCGTACGCGTAAGGAGCGAGGAGCACCGTGAGCGACACCCTGAAGGCCGAACTCCTGGCCGTGGCCCTGGAGGCCGCCGACCGCGCGGGAGCGCTGCTCAAGGACGGCCGCCCGGCCGACCTCGGCGTGGCGAGCACCAAGACCAGCCCCATCGACGTCGTCACCGAGATGGACATCGCCGCCGAGAAGCTGATCACCGACTTCCTCGCCGAGCGCCGCCCCGACGACGGCGTCCTGGGCGAGGAGGGCGCCAGCAGCGAGGGCACCAGCGGCGTGCGCTGGGTCGTCGACCCGATCGACGGCACGGTCAACTATCTGTACGGCCTGCCCAGCTGGGCCGTGTCCATAGCCGCCGAGATCGACGGCGAGACCGCGGTCGGCGTGGTCACCGTGCCGATGCGCGGCGAGACCTTCCGCGCGGTGCGCGGTGCGGGCGCCTTCCTCGGCGACCGCCGCCTGCGGGTGCGTCCGGCGCCCGCCCTCGACCAGGCGCTCGTCGCGACCGGCTTCGGCTACCTCACGACCCGCCGGGCCGGCCAGGCGGAGGTGCTCCGCACGCTCCTGCCGGAAGTCCGCGACATCCGCCGCGGCGGGTCCGCGGCGATCGACCTGTGCGACGTGGCCTGCGGCCGGCTCGACGGCTACTACGAGCGCGGGCTCAACCCCTGGGACTACGCGGCGGGCGCCCTCATCGCCCGCGAGGCCGACGCCCTCACGGGCGGCCGCCCCGGCGTCCCCGAATCCCCCGAACTGACGGTGGCGGCCCCGTCGGGCCTCTTCGAGCGCCTGCAGTCCCGCCTGGAGGCCCTGGGCGCCTGGCACGACTGAGGCACCGCTGCCAGTGGCTCCTTCCGTGGCCGTTCGGCTACCCCGCCGTTGCCGCCTGCGGCGGGCATGCCCTTCGGGCATGTCCTCAAACGCCGGACGGGCTGGGTGGGGGTC
>NZ_JAINFC010000559.1 GCF_020740835.1 Streptomyces sp. UNOC14_S4 | reverse complement strand
CCCCGCACCCCCGTGGCGTGCTTCGCACGACGCCGTGCAGGGAGATGGCAAGGGCGTGGCATCGGCCGATACCGTCGGTGCCATGTCCGAGCCCGAAACCATGAGCCTGCGGTTCCCCGACCCGGAGCAGCGCAGGGCCATCGAGGCCGCTGCCACGGAGGCCGGCGTCAGCATGCAGGAGTACATCCTCTCGGCCGCTTACGAGCGCGCGACGGCTGTCGAGATGAAGTTCCTGGAAGCGTTCAAGGACTCGATGGCCCGCAGTGGCGACGCCTTCGAAGCCGAGCCGAGCGCGTCCGACCCCTCTCCCGAGCAGCGTGCCGCCGAGCAGCAGGCCCGGGTCGCCCTCGGGCAGCAGGGGCAGGGCCGCGCCGCGTGAACGATGACCGGCCGCCGCTACGGATCGACGTCCCCTTCCTGCTTCATGCTGCCGAACTGCTTCCCGGCGATCCTCAAGTACAAGTAGACGACTACGGCCCATTGTTCGGGGCTGTCGCCCGCATGCACGCCAGAGCGATGGACCGGGACATCTACGGCTCCCTGCACCTGAAGGCCGGTGCGCTGCTGGTCGGCCTCGTGCGGATGCCGTGCCTGGAGCACTCGAACGACCGGTTCGCGTGGCACGTCACCGAGGCCTTTCTCGGCCTGAACGGGCACCGGCTCGACTACCGGCCGAAGGATGCCGTCGTGCTCGTACGCGAAGCCGGCGCGGGGACGGTCGGTGTGGCCCAGGCCGCCCTCCGGCTCCGGGCCTGGACCGTCACATAAATGTTGCGCCACCGCTGACGCCGGCCTGGCGACGTGTCCGCCGGGCACGGCGCGCAGGCCATGGACGCGCGGGCCGACCCCGACACCACCGGCTCAGGCCGGGGCGGACAGCCGGATCGAGGCGAGTTTGGCCGGGTCGACAACGATGTGGATGCCGGTGATCCGGCCTTCGGTGACGGTGAAGGCGATGACGGAGAGAGGGGTTCCGTCGGGGCGCCACGACATATGGCCGGGAACGCCGTTGAGCAGCACGGGCCGGTGACGGGCGACCTCGCCGGAGAACCTGCGGGCACCGGCGGCGACCTCGGTGGCGCCGAGGGTGACGACCACACCGTTGGGCGTGTCGACGGTCAGCTTCACGTTCGGGTCGAGGACGCGCAGGAGCGCTTCGAAGTCGCCGCCGAGGGCGGCGGCGCGGAACGCCTGGACGACCTCCCGGTGCTCGCGGCCGGGGCCCGCCGGCCGGTCCGTGGCCCGGACCTTGCGGCGGGCGCGGCTGGCGATCATCTTGGCGGCGTCGGCGGATTTGCCCAGGATCTGGCCGATCTCGCGGAACGGGACCGCGAACATGTCGTGCAGGACGAACGCCAGGCGCTCACTCGGGGTGAGCGAGTCGAGCACGACGAGCAGGGCGAGGCCGACCGAATCGGCCAGCGCCACCTGCTCGTCGGGCGCGGGGTCGTCGGCGGGCGTCACCACAAGGTCAGCCGACTCCTGCCCGTAGGCGGTCTCGGGGTGGGCCCGGCGGGATCTCAGCAGGTCCAGACTGATGCGGCCGACCACGGTGGTCAGCCAGCCCGAGAGGTTGCCGATGGCCGCCTCGTCCTGGCGGACGAGACGCATCCAGGCTTCCTGGACCACGTCCTCGGCGTCGGCGTGCGAGCCCAGCACGCGGTACGCGACGGCGCGCAGCCGGTCGCGCTGGGCTTCGAACGCCTCGGTCACGAGGCCGGACGGGTGGACGGTCACGGCTTCCGCTGCTGACGGAGCGAGACCCGGTTGCCGTCCGGGTCCACGGCCTCTATGCGGACCCCGAACGGGTAGTCCTCGGGCTCGGACTGCTCGAAGACGACGCCGCGCTCGCGCATGATCTCGAAGTCCTTCCGCAAATCCTCGGACTCAAGGATCAGCGGACCGGGCGCGGCGTTCCGGCCCGCCGCGTCGCCCGGCTGTCCCGCGGCCGCCGCGTGCGACCACAGGATGATCTGCACCGGGCTGTCGGGAACGCCGACGGTGAGGAAACGTCCGTCGGGCCCCGGGAAGTCGAGCCGCTTCTCCAGGCCGAGTCCCTCGGTGTAGAACTCCAGCGCGCGGTCCTGATCGGTGACGTAGACCGTCACGTACATGATGTTGGTCAGCATCCGGTTTCTCTCTTCACTCGTCGGTGCGATGCGGTGCGGTGCGACGACCGTTCGTATTCGGTCCTCGCCCCTATGACGGATGCCGACGGGAGAAGGTAACAAGACCGGTCCGTCGGTCGTCGTGGCGGGCCGCCGGCTGCTAAATGCTTTGCCCGGCTCGGGGAGGTGTTGCTACCGTCACGCCGACGCGAGAGACGCGTGATCACGGGACAGGGAGGTTGATGAATATGGCCGCCGTCGGCCGTCCTCAGCATGCCCTTGTCCGGTCCGTGCGCCAGTAGAGCCGCGCGGTCCGGGTCGTTTCCATCGACCAGGAGTGACACGTGACTTCCTCCACTTCGGCCACCTCTTCGGCTACTTCAGCAGCACACGTCCAGCTGACCACCGACCGCCTCGTCCTCCGGCCCTGGACCATGGCCGAGGCCACCGCGGTCCTCGGCGACACCAGGTCGCCCGACTGGGCGGACGACTTCCCCGCCGAGGGCGACCGCGTCATCGCGGGCCTCTTCGGCCAGTTCCCCGCCTGGCTCGGCGAGTACGGCCACCGCCTGATCATCGAGCGCGACAGCGGCCTGGTGGTGGGCTCGATCGGCCTGTTCTGGCCGCCCACCGAGGGAACCGTCGAGATCGGGTACGGCATCGTCGCCTCCCGCCGCGGCCGGGGCTACGCCCCCGAGGCCACCCGGGCTCTCGCCGACTTCGCCCTCACCGCGCCGGACGTCCACACCGTGTTCGCCAACGTGGAACTGTCGAACCCGTCCTCGGCCCGCGTGCTGGAGAAGGCCGGCTTCCACCGGTGGGTCACCGAGGAGAACAACGCCGGGGAGAACGCCGAGGAGAACACCTTCCGGTTCAGGCTCACGAGCCAGGACCACCGCCTGCGCTGACGCCTGTTCGTTTCCGGGAGGCGAGGCCTGCGCGGATTGCGGCGACCTTGCGGCGGAAGTTCTCGGGGAAGGATTCACCGAGCCATCCTTCGTGCGGGTTGCCGTCGCGGCGTGGTGGACGTTGCGCTGGCAGTAGCGCGATCGCTGACGCTAGTCTGGTGACGTGTCCGCCGGGGATGGCGCGCTGGCCTACGTCGCTGTGTAGTAGAGCCGGAGGACATAAGACAGCGCCCGCCGCGGCGCCAACCCGCGACGAGTGCTGAACCGTAAGATGGGCGGTTATCGGCCGTCAGCCCTCAGTCTGTGTGAGGACTGGCGGTCACCGTCCGGTCAGCCACCTCCCGAGCTGGGCAGTGCAGCCGGAGGACATAAGACAGCGCCCGTCGACGGCGGCTATCCGCGACGAGCGCTGAGCCGTAAGACGGACGGTTATCGGCCGTCAGCCCTCAGCTGTTGTGAGGACTGGCGGTCACCGTCCAGTCAGCCACCTCCCGAACTCGCGGACAGCCGCGAGCAGACGCTCGGGAAGAGTCTTCTTACGGTGGCGTCCAGGCATCGGGCGCCTCCTTCCATACAGCTGCACCTTTAGCCGGAGGTGCGCCGGGGACGCCGCGTCCGGGCGCCCAGGACGAGCGCCCGGGAGCCGAAGTCCCGGTCATGGAAGGAGGCGCACGAGCTGTGCGCCACCGCAAATCTTACAGAAGGCTAATCGCCGACTGGGGTCGAACTCGCTTCGAACGACGGCCACTTGAGGGTCATATTTGCCAAGTCGGCATCTTCCCGGGTCGATCCGGGCGTTGCCGCATTCCGGATGGGCTGTCGGTCAGCCGCGTCGTCGCGGCTTGCCCAATCTCCGCTCGGGGAGCGGGTTCTTGATGATGCCTGCGCGGACGGCGTCGGCTTTGCGGTGGATGCTCTCGGCGAGTGGCTCGGGGATGGATTCGCCGAGCCATCCTTCGTGCGGGTTGTCGTCGCCTCGGCAGGTGCGGCAGCGGCCGCCGGGGAGTGAGCGGCCCGGCGCGCGGCAGACTTCGCACTCTGCCAGGGGGCGGTGGGGCTCGGGTGCCGGGGGTGCTTCGCGCTGCGGTGGGAGCTTGTCCACGAGGCGCCTGCGGGCGAAGGCGCCGGGTACGTGGACCTCGGGCGGCAGGTTCGCGGTCAGGGCGCGTTCGATGTCGTCTTCGGTGGCGCCGCGTGCGAACCATTCCTCGGCGAGGGGGCGCAGCTCGGCGCATTCGGCTGCCGAGAGGGACATGCGGGGGTCGACGAGCCCCGCACCTGCGAGGGTGCCGTACGCGCTACGGCGCGGGGTCTCCTCCTGGGGCTGCGCCTGCTCCTGTGGCTGAGGCTTCGGCTCGTCCGGGGGTACGTCGCCCTTGCGGAAGCGCTGCCACCAGGATTCGCTGCGCGGGGTGCGGGAGAAGTAGGTGCGCCAGACCCACTGGGTGCCGCCGTCTCCGACGGTTTCGCGGCGGCGGAAGAGGTGGCCCGCCTGCTCCAGGAGGCGTAAGGCGGTACGGACGGCCATCTGCCCGAAGGCGGCGAGCTGCTTGGCCAGGGTCTTGATGTCGATCGCGGCACCGTCAGGGAGGCGGTCGATGTAGGCCGCGATGTACGCCTCGCGGGCGGAGAGGTGCGCGAAGTCGGCGGCCGTACGGGGCTTCTGGCCGGGCGCGGAACGCTTCCCGAAGCCGGGGG
>NZ_JAINFC010000558.1 GCF_020740835.1 Streptomyces sp. UNOC14_S4 | reverse complement strand
GAAGTGTTCCGGGGGCTCCGCCCCCGGGCCCCCACGGGGGCTGCGCCCCTCGCCCCCGCCGGGACCGGGGCACCCCGTAAGGCACGGAGCCGCGCACGACCGCCGGGGCAAGGGGCTGCGCCCCTTCAGGGGCGCGGGGAACTGCGCGACCAGCCCCCACCGGCCCGCAGGTGGGCGGACAGCGTCGGGGTCCGGGGCGGAGCCCCGGGTCAGCGGGCCCGCGCTCGGCGGGCCGCCGTGGTCACCAGCACCCCACCCGCCGCCAGAAACGCGACGCCGCCACACACATACGGCGTCGTGTCCACACTCCCCGAATCGGCCAGCCGCGCCGAGTCCGTGGTTTCCGTCTCCGCGGGAGGCGACGACTGTGCGTGAGCGCTGGGCACGAACCACACCGCACACAGAAGCAGAGCCGCACTGACAGCCGTCAGCAGCATGCGCCGCGCCGCGGCGGCGGAAGTGGCATTCACGGAGTGAGTTCCCCTTCGGCGAGACCCGAGCTGACCCGATGTTAGTGATACGAACGGGCCGGGCGGAAGCCGTGAGGAGGCTGCGGAGGACCCGAGGGCGCGGGGGAGTTGTCAAGGGGCCGTCGACTCTGGTGACCGGTGTCGCCCCGGCTGCATCATGGACATCACGGTCATACCAAGACCCCCGCTATTATGTCGGCCCTCCGAGGGGCGTTGTCGGCGTGGTCTTCCCCACATTTTCCAGTGGGGTGGAACGGACGAAACGGAGCATGCGTTCCCAAGCAGTAGCCGGGATGCGTGGGTGCCCCACGCGCGGCTCGGGGTTTTCGGGGTCCAGGAGCAATGGAGAAGCGTGTGATGACGGACGGCAAGCGCCGCAAGGCCCTGGTGGCCGCGGCCGCTGTGCTCGGTGGTGTGCTGACCCTCGCCGCCTGTGGCGGTGGCGACGACGATGCCAAGAACGGCTCCGGTGGTAACGGCAAGTCCCAGAACAAGGTCGATGCCGCCGCCGCCAAGGAAGCCTCCAAGGCGCAGATCAAGATCGCGCAGAAGGACGGCTCCACCAACGCCGGTATCACCACCGACGCCGCCAAGGTCACCGTCAGTGACGGCGAGCTGGTCAGCGTCAAGATGACGGACGACAAGGGCACCCCGGTCGAGGGCACGATATCGGCCGACAAGAAATCGTGGCAGCCCGCCAAGCAGCTCGACCGCTCCACCAAGTACAAGATCGTCGTCGAGGCCAAGGACGCCCAGGGCCGCAAGGCCACGGAGAACTCCTCCTTCGCCACGGTCTCGCCCACCAACAGCTTCATCGGCTCCTTCACGCCGGAGGACGGCAGCACCGTCGGTGTCGGCATGCCCGTGTCGATCAACTTCGACAAGCCGATCAAGGACCGCAAGGCCGTCCAGTCCGGCATCACCGTCAACTCCAGCAGCGGCCAGAAGGTCGTCGGCCACTGGTTCGGTGACCAGCGCATAGATTTCCGTCCCCAGGACTACTGGAAGGCTGGCTCCGACGTCACGCTGAAGCTCGACCTCGACGGTGTCGAGGGCGCGCCGGGCATCAAGGGCGTCCAGAAGAAGACGGTCTCCTTCAAGATCGGCTACTCGCAGATCTCCACGGTCGACGTGAAGACGCACCAGATGACGGTCGTCCGGGACGGCAAGACCATCAAGACCATCCCGATCTCCGCGGGCAGCCCGGAGAACACCACCTACAACGGCAAGATGGTGATCTCCGAGAAGTTCAAGGAGACCCGGATGGACGGCTCCACCGTCGGCTTCACCAAGGGCGACGGCAAGGGCGAGTACGACATCAAGGACGTGCCGCACGCCATGCGCCTGTCCACGTCGGGCACGTTCATCCACGGCAACTACTGGGGCAGCGGCATCTTCGGCGTGGCCAACACCAGCCACGGCTGCATCGGCCTCCAGGACAAGCAGGGCGCCGACGACCCGAACACGTCCGGTGCCTGGTTCTTCAGCAACTCCCAGATCGGTGACGTCGTCGAGGTCAAGAACTCCAACGACAAGACCATCGCTCCGGACAACGGCCTCAACGGCTGGAACATGGACTGGAGCCAGTGGGTCGCCGGTAGCGCGACCGGCGCGTAGCGCCTGACCGGCGCACGGTTGCTCGCCGTCGCCGCCTGCAACACGGCTTCGCCGCGTTGTCCTCAAACGCCGGACGGGCTGGTTTTCCAGCCCGTCCGGCGTTTTGCGTGCCCCCGTAAGGGGCGCGGGGCTGTGCCGATCTGCGGCTCCGCCGCGTGGGCGCGGCGGAGCCGCAGATCAGGGGCGCGGGGAACTGCGCGACCAGCCACGACGTGACCCGCAGCCGCGCGCCGAGCGCAAGCCGCACCCCGGTGGGCGCACCGCCCCAAAAACCACGTGCCAGCCGCCAGGCGTCCCCGTACCGTCCCCAGGATGAGCGACGTCATGATCCTGGGGGACACCCCGTCCGAGGCGGAAACCGACGCCTGGCACGCCGTCGTGACGGCGTGCCACCTGCACGACATGCCCCCGACCGTCCCCCCGCCCAGCAGGGCCGAGACGGCCGGTCAGCTGCTCGTGCCCGCCGTGCTCAGCCACTACGTCAAGGTCGTCGTACCGGCCCCCGAGGGCGGCTACGTGGGCGTCGGCCAGGTGCGCCTCTTCGAGGACGAGGGGAACCGCTCGACGGCCTGGATCGGTGACTTCGCCGTCCGCCCCGAGCACCGGCGCCGCGGCATCGGCACCCGCATGTGGCACGTACTGCGCGCCGCGATCGCCGCCGAGGGCCGTACCTCGGCGACCACGGAGGTCGAAATCGGTGGCGCGGGCGAGCAGTTCGCCAGGGCGCACGGTTTCGACAGTGCACTGTCGATGATCTGGTACGTGCAGCGCGTGGCCGACGAGACCACCGGGCCGAGCCTGCCCGACGGCTACCGCTTCGTCGAGTGGACCGGCGTCGTCCCCGCCGAGCACGCCCCGGGGATGGCCCACGTCCACAACGCCATGCACGACAGCCCGAACGGCGACCTGGAGATGCGGCCGCTCCGCTGGGACGCCGAGCGTGTCACCCGGGCCCAGAGCGCCGCCGTCGAGCGCGGCGGGACGGTGCTCACCGTCGCCGCGATCGCGCCGGACGGCGGCTACGCCGCGTACACCGAGGTCGTGCTGCGTTCCCCGGACGACGTCCGCGCCATCCAGTACGCGACCGCCGTCGCCCCCGCCCACCGCGGCCACGGCCTCGGGCTCGCCGTCAAGCGGCGCATGCTGGGGCTGATCAGGGACGAGGGCCTGCCCGTACGCGAGATCGCCACGACCGTCGCCGACGACAACGGCCCGATGCGCGCCGTCAACAAGCTGCTCGGCTACCGACCCGAGCGGTCTATGGGACTCTTCCAGGTGCGACTGCCGTCCGGGTGAACCTTCCCTTCCGGGACAATGGGGGCGTACGGACAGTGATGCGCCCCCTCATGCGCTCCTGGAAGCCCGTCGCGCACCCCCCAAAGCCGGAAGTGAGCACCCCGTGGCCAAGCGCAGCAAGCAGCACGAGCGCCCCGGCGCGCGGCCCGAGCCGGGCCCCGGTGACGCGGAGGTCCTCGCCGCCGTCGAGGCCGCGGTGGCCGGGCTGCGCGCCACGCGGGCGGACGCGCTCGACGACGCCGTCTACGCCGCCGCGTCGACGCTGGCCGCGACCCCCGCCGGGCCCGCCGCCCTCGGCCGCGCCGTGCTGGCCGCCGCGGACCGGGCGCTGCGCCGGGCCTGGGAGGACGGCTGGCAGCCCGCCGACCTGGTGCGGCTCGCGCGGCGGGACCTCACCGCCGCCGAGGCGCGCTTCACCGTGGACGCCGTCGCGGCCGAGGCCCGGCGCTACGCGCCCGGGACGCTGGGCGCGCGCTGGGCCGCCCAGCTGAAGGAGCTCGACGCGCGTGTCCCGGGCGACGCCTTTCCGGAGGGCACCTTCCTGGACGGCTTCGCCGCGCGCGAGCGGCTGAGCCGCTTCGAGACGGTCGCGTGCGCGCTCGGCGCGCTGCGGTTCGTCGCCGTGCTGCCGCGCATCGGCGCCGCGGGCCCGCTGCCGGGCGCCGCCGGGCGCAGGCCGGCGGACGCCCCCGCCGTCGCGCCCCGGATGCTCGCCCGCATCAGGGCGCTGCTCGCGAAGGCGGAGTCGACGCAGTTCGCGGAGGAGGCGGAGGCACTGTCCGCGAAGGCGCAGGAGCTCATGGCGCGGCACTCCCTGGACGAGGCGCTGCTCGCCGCCCACGCGACCGGCCCCGCCGACGGCCCGGGGGCGTGCCGCCTCGGCGTCGAGGGCCCGTACGAATCCGCCAAGGCCCTGCTCCTCGACGCGGTCGCCGAGGCCAACCACTGCCGTGCCGTGTGGTCGGGCGACTTCGGCTTCTCGACGGTCGTCGGCTTCGAGGCCGACCTGGAACTGGTCGAGCTGATGTACACCTCGCTGCTGGTGCAGGCCACCACGGCCATGCGGCGCGCGGGCGACGACCACCACGCCCGCGGCCGCTCCCGCCGCACGCGCGACTTCCGCGAGTCCTTCCTCATCGCCTACGCGGCCCGCATCCGCGAACGCCTCACCGCGGCGGCGGAGGGGGTGGTGGCGACGGAGGCCGCGTCGGCGTCCGCGTCCGCCTCCGAGGTCCTGCCGGTGCTGGCCGCCCGGGACGTGGCGGTCGGCGAGACGACGACACGGCTTTTCCCGACGACGACTTCGCATCGGTTGCGGGGGCGTGACGCGGAGGGG
>NZ_JAINFC010000557.1 GCF_020740835.1 Streptomyces sp. UNOC14_S4 | reverse complement strand
GCCTCCGCCACGATCGTCGCCGCCCCGGACGGCCGGGGCGGCACGGCGCTGCCCGTCCTCGACGGCACGGGCCCGTTCGCGCTGCGCAGGCTGCGGGCGTACGGCGGCCCGGCCCGGGTCGCGCTCGTCGGGGCGATGAGCGCCCCCCTCGGCGGCGACCGGCTCGCCCTCACCGCCGAGGTGCGGGACGGGGCCGGGCTGTGCTTCTCCACCACCGCGGCCACCATCGCCCTGCCCGGCCGTACGGGCGCCCCGGCCACATACGACACCCGGATCACGGTCGGCGACGGTGCCGTGCTGCACTGGCTGCCCGAGCCGCTGATCTCCGCGCGGGGCAGCGATCTGCGGATGCGCACCCGCGTCGAACTCGCCCCGGGCGCACGGCTGGTGCTGCGCGAGGAGCAGATCCTCGGGCGCGCCGGTGAGCCGCCGGGGCGGCTGAGCACCCGGCTGACCGTCCACCGCGCGGGGCGGCCCCTCTTCGACCAGGAGCTGGCGTACGGGGCCGGGGTGCCCGGCTGGGACGGCGGCGCCGTGCTCGGCGGGCACCGGGCGGTGGGCCAGCTTCTCGTCGTGGATCCGGCCTTCGAGGACGCCCCCGTCGCGGCGCGGACGCTCGGCCCGACCGCGGCCGTCACACCGCTCGCCGGTCCGGCCTGCCTGGTGAGCGCGGTGGCCGCGGACGGCCTGCGCCTTCGAAGAATCCTCGAAAGCGCAAAAAGTGACCTTTTCGCGACAGATATTGCCATGAGGGCGATGTGATGCGTCAGGGGTGAACAACGGCACACGGGAAGCTTTTTGTGTCGTCATTCTTACGTCTTAGTAAAGAAACACCCGTACGACCTGTCCTTTGTGGCAGGGGACGCGGAAGGATTCCGAGCTGCAGCATTGCGATCATCGTCGCGCCACGCGGCGTATCAGCAGGGGGATTCCTACGTGAGACTGAGACCAGCATCTCTCCTCGGCGCGGCCGGCACCGTGGTGACCGGCGCGCTGGTGGCCGGGTTCCTGACCGCCCCGGCAGCCGGCGCGGCCGAGAGCGTTCCGGGCGGCGCCGCGGAGGCGCACGGCGCGCGGGTCGCCGCCGCCAAGGCGGCGAAGACGGGCATCAAGTGGCAGGACTGTCCTGCCTCCTGGGGCCTGGAGAAGCCCATCGAGTGCGGCTACGTGACCGTGCCCGTGGACTACAGCAAGCCCGACGGGCGCACGATCAAGATCGCGGTCGACCGCGCCCGCGCCACCGGCACGGCCGCCGAGCGCCAGGGCGCGCTGATCTACAACCCCGGGGGCCCCGGCGGCTCCGGTATGCGCTTCCCCAAGCGGGTCACGACCAACAACCCGCTGTGGGCGAAGACCGCGAAGGCGTACGACTACATCGGTTTCGACCCCCGCGGCGTGGGCCACTCCGCCCCGATCTCCTGCATCGACCCGCAGAAGTTCGTGGCCGCCCCCAAGGCCGACCCGGTGCCCTCGAACGAGGCCGACAAGCGCGCCCAGCGCAAGCTGGCCCGCGAGTACGCGGACGGCTGCGCCGCGCGCAGCGGTGACCTCCTGCCCTACCTCACGACGGCCAACACCGCCCGCGACATCGACGTGGTCCGCGCCGCCCTCGGCGAGAAGAAGACCAACTACCTGGGCGTCTCCTACGGCACCTACCTGGGCGCCGTCTACGGCACGCTCTTCCCGGACCACGTCCGTCGCATGATCCTCGACAGCATCGTCAACCCCGCGCGCGACAACATCTGGTACCAGGCCAACCTGGAGCAGGACATCGCGTTCGAGGGCCGCTTCAAGGACTGGGAGGCGTGGGTCGCCCAGCACGACGCCGTCTTCCACCTCGGCGACACCCGGGCCAAGGTCCAGCAGGGCTGGGAGAAGATACGCGCGACCGCCAAGAAGAACCCCATCGGCGGCGTCGTCGGCCCGGCCGAGCTCGTGAACTACTTCCAGAGCGCCGCGTACTACGACTCCTCCTGGGTCCCGGTCGCCGACGCCTGGAGCAAGTACGTGGCCGGTGACAGCAAGCCGCTGGTCTCGGCCGCCGGCCCGCACCTGGCCGACACGGCGGGCAACATCACCGCGGAGAACAGCAACGCCGTCTACACCGCGGTGGAGTGCGCCGACAGCAAGTGGCCCACCAGCTGGCAGAAGTGGGACCGCGACAACGCCCGCATCCACAAGAAGGCGCCCTTCATGACCTGGGCCAACGCGTGGATGAACCTCCCCTGCGCCACCTGGCGTGCCCCGCAGGGCACCCCGGTCGAGGTCGCCACGCACAAGGGCCTCCCGCAGACCCTGCTCGTCCAGAGCACGCGCGACGCCGCCACCCCCTACGCGGGCGCGGTCGAGCTGCACAAGCGCTTCAAGGGCTCCCGCCTGATCACCGAGAAGGACGCGGGCTCGCACGGCGTGACGGGCCTGGTGAACCCCTGCATCAACTCCCGCGTCGACGCCTACCTCCTGGAAGGCAAGACCGACGCCGGCGACGTGACGTGCGCCCCGCACGCCACCCCGGAGCCGCCGAAGGCCGCGGCGAAGTCGTAAGACCGTCCGAGCAGGTCAGAAGCGGCCTTGGGCCGACGCCCTGGCTCCCGAGTGGGGCCGGGGCATCGGCGTACCTGGGCCGGGGATGCTGCGAGGCGCGGTAGCGACAGATCGCAGAATCCTGTACGTGCGTGCGACTCCGTGTAGTCGTGCGCGGGGGATTGCCGTGATCATTTCCCACTCTCCCGGTGAGGGCGGGGCATGCCCATCGCTCCCCAGGCCGCCAACTTGGGAGGTTGGATTGGACGCGGCCTGGGGAGCGGCGGGATCATCCCCGCCACCCGGTCGCGACGCGGGATGGGCGGGGACAGCCACCTGCCGACGCCCTTGAGGCGCGGCGACGGTAAATGGCGGTCACAGGGTGAGCGGTGGGTTCGGGCTGCTCAGTGTCCGGCCGTTATCGGCTGGCAGGGGTTCGGCCGAATACAGCTGGTCTGGGCCGCGGAAGATGCCGACGGCGTCTCTGAATGGTCGGCGCCGAGGTCGCCGTGGAGTTGGGCAGAACGCGCTTGGCTGCCGGTCTCCCGGGCCTCGTGAGCGTGAGCAGTTCCATGTGCCTGCGTGGCGGCCGGAGCCGAGGGCTGCTTTTCAACTGCTACGGAGGCGAGGCTGGCCGCGTCATGGCGATTACCGCGGAGGCGGGCGGCCGGAAGGTCGCGGATGCGCTTGGCCGAGTTGAACGCATGACTCCCCCTGAGTGCCTTCTCGCGGAACGGCACCGCCTGTGTCCCCTCGGCGGCTGTGGTTGAACCTTTCAGGATTACGGATATTCCTTACGAATATCCGCTACTCCCGAACGGGGCAAGTCGACGAAGCACGTGGGATCGCAGCGGCTGGCGCCCTCACCCCAGCTCTGGCGCAGAACGAAGTCCCATCATCCGGTGGCGCGGGAAGTCTGCTGCCCCGCTGGGTTGCCCCGACGAGCGGCAGACTTCCTCCGTATTCATGTGTCGTGAGTTCACCAAGCGCTGGGACAGTGGACGAGCAACTGTTTGAGGATGGGCGCCAGCTCTTCGATGGTTGGGGAGTCCAGGCCGATCACGTGGTGAGTGCGGGCGAGAGCCGCCTCACAGGTGAGAAGGCGCGCATCCCCTGCGGCTTTGAGAACGTCGGCATGAGCGTGTACCTCGGCCGGCAAGAGCTTGATGTTGATGTGCAACTCGGACTCCAGGAGTTGTCGTTCCTGCTCATCGTCCGGTGAGGCCAGGTGCTCCAGCCTTCGCCCGGACGGTCCGTTGAGAAGGCGGAGAAAGAGGCGGTCGTCCGGCGCTTCGGTCACCGGGAGTCGTGGAGTGGAGGAGGAGCATTCCGCATGCGACCGCGAGCGAGTACGGGGTGGGCTTGTCTCCGAGGTTCGACGACGCGAGAACCTGGCGGGCGCGCCGCAGGGCATATTCGACGTCGGCTACTTCGGGGCTCCCGATGCTCCGGAGGCGGGATGCCCTGGCCTCGGCGAGCGGGAGCAGGTTCTCGATCTGTCCGCTGAGCATGCATTCCAGGCTGAACGGCGTGCGTTGGCCGGGGGGAGTGAAGGCTGTGTTCATCCCCTCCTCGATGATCTCGTACAGGCGTTGGCGGTCCAGTGCCGTGAGCATGCGGATCTTCCCTTTCAGCGGTGGGGTGGGTGTCAGCGGGAACGGACGGGACCGCGCGGAGGCGGGGCCCAGTCGGATGCCGCGACCTCCAGTGCTCCCCGCAGGTCCTCGGCGCGGGTGAGCGCTCCCTCAGGCGGCAGGGCGCCGGCCAGGGCGTCCGGAGGCAGGAACCAGGTGCGGTCGGCCAGGTAGAGGTCGGGCGGCGGGGCGGGCATCCTCCAGCCGCTGCCCGGGATGGTGGCACCCGGAACGCCAGCGAGGCGGTAGGCGGTCCCGACAGGGACCGGAATCCACACGGCGTTGTGCGTGGCGCTGGCGATGTGCGGGCCCATGTCGCATTCGCCCGTGGTCATGTAGATGCGGGCGAGGCGCCCGGTGGCGAAGTCGGTTGCGACGATGTCGAACAGGTCGCCGCTGGTCACTTCGACAACCCGGCCCGAGGCCCAGGCTGCACGGGCGGGCTTGCGCAGTCCGAGGGCTGTGGCGAGCCACTCGCGGGCCGAGAAGCCGGGTGCGCCTCTAGCCTGCGCTTTTCATTACAGCCGTGTCCGGTTGGTGGGCGGAAACACGAAAGTGCCTTCCGAGCTGGGATGATGAGGCTTGTCGAAGGTCTCAACCCGCCCAGCAGGAAGGCACTTTCTGCGTG
>NZ_JAINFC010000556.1 GCF_020740835.1 Streptomyces sp. UNOC14_S4 | reverse complement strand
GGGGGCGTGGGGGGTCTGCATCGCTGCCTCGCTGTCTTCTTCGTCGACGTCTTCCTCGACCTCGACGGGCCAACACGGGCCAACTCAAGCTCATTGATACGACGTATTCAAGACCCTGTGACTTAAAAGTCATACTTAATTGGGGGACGGGCGAAACCGTAGGCTGACCCCATGGAAAACCAGGGGCAGGGGCTGCACGCGCGCGTGCTGGACACACTCGGGCCCGCGATCACGGCAGGCGAGTACGCGGCGGGCACGGTTCTGCGCACCGACGAGCTGGCGGAGCGGTTCGACGTCTCGCGCACGGTGATCCGCGAGGCGGTCCGCGTCCTGGAGTCCATGCGGCTGGTCACGTCCCGGCGGCGGGTCGGGGTGACCGTACTCCCCGCCGAGGAGTGGAACGTCTACGACCCGCAGGTCATCCGCTGGCGGCTCACCGGCGCCGACCGGCCGCGGCAGCTGCGCTCGCTGACCGTGCTGCGGTCGGCGGTCGAGCCCGTCGCGGCGGGCCTGGCCGCCCGGCTCGCGACGCCCGCGCAGTGCGCCGAGCTCACCGAGCACGCGCTGGGCATGGTCGCCACGTCACGCGGCCAGCAGCTGGCCCGCTACCTCGTGCACGACATCGCCTTCCACCGGACGATCCTGCGGGCCTCGGGCAACGAGATGTTCGCGCGGCTGGGGGACGTGGTGGCGGAGGTGCTCACGGGGCGTACGGAGCACGACGTCATGTTCACGGACCCGGACCCGGCGGCGGTGACGCTGCATGTACGGGTTGCCGAGGCGGTGCGCGTGCGGGACTCCGTACGAGCTGAGGCGCTCGTACGGGAGATCACTGTCGGGGCCATGGCCGAGCTTGATGTTCTGGCCCCGTAGTGGTGCCGCGATCATTTGACCAGGGGGCTTCGCCCCCGGGCCCCCGTTGCGCCCACCGGGGTGCGACTTGCGCTCCGCACGCGGCTACAGGTCCGTCGTGGCTGGTCGCGCAGTTCCCCGCGCCCCTTACGGGGCCCGATTCACAGGCCCCGGCCGCCTCTCGTGCCACTTCAGGTCCGACTCCAGTTGCGCCGCCAGTGATACGAGCAGCGGCTCGCTCGCCTCGGGGCCCAGCAGTTGCGCGCCCATCGGCAGGCCCTCGGCCGTGAACCCCGCCGGGACGGCGACGCCCGGCCAGCCCAGGACGTTCCACGGCCACGCGTACGGGCACGCGGCGATCATCGTCATGTCGGTACGCCAGCCGGACAGCCCGTCCAGGGCGCCGACCGGCAGCGGCGGGACCGCGTTCGTCGGGGTCAGCAGGACGTCGTAGCGGCCGAAGAGCTCGCCGACGCGGTGCCGCAGCGGGCCCTCCGCCGCTCGGGCGGCGCGCTGCGCCGGGCCGCCCAGGAGCAGCCCGTTCCGGGCGTTCGTCCGTGTGCGGGGGTCGAGCAGCCGCGGGTCGGGCGCCCGCAGAGCCCAGTCGCGGATCCCCGCCATGGACCGCGGGAGGAAGGTCAGGCCGATCGGGCCGTAGCGCGGGTCCTCCTCGATCACCTCGTGCCCCAGGGCCGCCAGCCGGTCCGCGACGCGCAGGGTCGCGGACCGTACGACCGGGTCCAGCCACTGGTGGGCCGCCGCGTACGCGGGCCGGAAGGACAGCGCGATCCGCAGCCGCCGCGGCTCCCGGCCCGCCGCCCCGACGACGTCGACCGGGCGCGGCCGGTGCAGGTCACCGGCGTGCGAGCCGCTCGCCGCGTGCAGCAGCAGCGCGGCGTCCGCGACCGTACGGGCCAGCGGGCCGTGACAGGTGATCCCGCGGAACGCCTCCGGCTCCGGCCAGGTCGAGATGCGACCGCGCTGCGGCTTGATGGCCACGAGGTTCGTCCAGGCGGCCGGTATGCGGAGCGAGCCCGCGCCGTCCGAACCCAGCGCCGCCGGCACCAGGCCCGCGGCGACCGCCGCCGCGGAGCCGCCCGAGGAGCCGCCGGGCGTGTGGCCGGGGCTCCACGGGTTGCGCGTCACCCCGAAGGCCGGGCCCTCCGTGACCGGCCATTGCCCCAGCTCGGGGGTGTTCGTCTTGCCGACGATCACCGCGCCCGCGGCACGCAGCCTGCGGACGGCCTCGCTGTCCGCGTCCCGCGGCGGGAACGCGCCGGGGCAGCCGAACGCGGTCGGCTCCCCCGCCACGTCCATGTCGTCCTTCACCGCCAGGGGCACACCCAGCAGGGGCGCGCGCTCCCCCGCCACGAGCCGCCGGTCGGCGGCGTCCGCCTCCGCGAGGGCCGCCTCGGCCCGTACGCGCCGGAAGGCATTGAGCACCGGCTGGGTCTCCTCGATCCTGCCCAGTGCTTCCTCGACGAGCGCCCGCGAGGTCACGTCCCCGTCGGCCAGCGCTTTCGCCTGATCACTCAATCCACGGACTATGAGCCGCATCACGCGGTCCCCCTTCCCCCGTTCGAATCCACGCTAGGGGCTGAGGAGTTGACGCGACAGTAACCTCACGGCCAGGGTGAGTCGGGCCACTTCCTCTTTACCAGGGTCGCGGGGTCCTCGCACGCTGGACGGGCAGGAACCACCAGGCACCAAGCACCAAGCAGTACGCGAGGAACCCGCCCCATGACCGAGACAGCAGCCGTCCGCGCCGCCCGCACCCACACCCGTACCCGCACCGGCGGTCCGTCCGACGACGGGAACAAGCTCTTCGAGCACATCGCGGGCTGGACCCTCACCGTGGTGATCGCGATGCTGATCACCCAGCTCGGACTGGTCTAGGCCGCCAGGCAGCCCCCAGTCACCCCGGGGCTTCCCGGCGAGGACGCGGGGACAGTGGGCACAGCACCGCACACAGGTCTATAACGGAGATACGGATACACGGATATGCGGCAGCCCCTGCAGAGGAGGGATGCCCCATGGCGTACCCGCCCACCGCCGACCCGTACCTCCCGATCGAGGACCACGGGATCATCGGCGATCTGCACACCGTCGCGCTCGTCGGGGTCGACGGGACGATCGACTGGTGCTGTCTGCCGCGCTTCGACGCGCCGTCCGTCTTCGCCTCGCTGCTGGACGCCGGGCGGGGCGGGTCGTTCTCCGTGTCGGTGCGCGAGGTGGAGCGCACCAAGCAGATGTACATGCCGGACTCGAATGTGCTACTGACCCGTTTCCTGGCGCAGAGCGCGGTCGCCGAGCTGTACGACTTCATGGTGCCCGACCACCCGTCCTGCCCGGTCGGGGGCTTCCGGCAGATCGTGCGGCAGGTGCGGGTGCTGCGCGGGAGGCCCACGGTGGACGTGTGCTGCGCGCCCGCCTTCGACTACGCGCGCGTGCCGCACGAGGCGAGCGTGGTGCCGGGGGTCGGTGTCGTCTTCCGCAGCCCGGCGGGGTCGCTGGTGCTGCGCTCGTCCACACCGCTGCGGGTGGAGGACGGGGCGGCGCGGGCGACGGTGACGCTGGAGCGGGGTGAGTCGCTGGAGCTGGCCGCCCAGTGGGAGGGGGACGTACGCCCCCTCGACAGCGGAGAGGTGACGCACCTGCTCGACAAGACACTCCGCTACTGGGACGACTGGCTGCGGCAGTCGCACTACAAGGGCCGCTACCGCGAGGCGGTCGAGCGGTCGGCGCTCGCGCTGAAGCTGCTCGTCCACCAGCCGACCGGCGCCCTCGTGGCCGCCGCGACGACGTCGCTCCCCGAATCGCCGGGCGGTGGCCGGAATTGGGACTACCGCTACACCTGGATCCGGGACGCCGCCTTCACCCTCTACGCGCTGATGCGGCTCGGGTTCACGGAGGAGGCGGCCGGGTTCATCGACTGGCTGCACCAGCGCTGCGTGGAGGCACCACCGGGCACCGGGCTCCAGGTGCTCTACGGCGTGGACGGCCGCGCCGAGCTGCCCGAGTCCGTCCTGGACCACCTCTGCGGCTACCGCGGCGCGCGCCCCGTACGGATCGGGAACGCGGCGGCCCAGCAGCTCCAACTGGACATCCACGGCGAGCTGATGGACTCCGTCTACCTCTACAACAAGTACGGCGAGCCCATCTCCTACGACCTGTGGGAGGCGCTCGCCCGGCAGCTGGAGTGGCTGGAGAAGCACTGGGAGGAGCCGGACGACGGCATCTGGGAGACGCGGGGCGGGCGGCAGCGCTTCACCTACTCCGCGCTCATGACCTGGGTCGCCTTCGAACGCGCCAGCCGCATGGCCCGCCACCGCGGCATGCCCGCCCCCGTCGAGGCCTGGCGCGACACGGCGGCCGCCGCGTACCGCTTCGTCCAGGACCGCTGCTACGCGCCGGACCTCGGCGCGTACACCCAGTACCCCGACTGCGCGACCCTCGACGCCTCCCTGCTCATCATGCCCCTGGTGAAGTTCACGGGCCCGAAGGACCCGCGCTTCCTCTCCACCGTGGACCGCGTCGAGCAACAGCTCGTCAGCGACAGCCTCGTCCACCGCTACCGCACCGACGGCAGCGACGGCCTCACCGGCAGCGAGGGCACCTTCAACCTCTGCTCCTTCTGGTACGTCGAAGCCCTCTCCCGCGCGGGCCGCGTCGGCGAGGCCCGCTACATCTTCGAGAAGATGCTCACCCACGCCAACCACCTCGGCCTCTACGCCGAGGAGATAGGCCCGGCGGGCGAAGCCCTGGGCAACTTCCCCCAGGCCTTCACCCACTTGGCCCTCATCAGCGCGGCCACGAACCTCGACAGCGCGGTGAGCAGCCACCGGGGGCCGGCGGCGCGGTTCTGGCACGAGGGGTGACATGAGGAGTGGGGCGCCCCGGCGAACCGTCCCCTAGTGGATCCCTGTGGGGCTGGCC
>NZ_JAINFC010000555.1 GCF_020740835.1 Streptomyces sp. UNOC14_S4 | reverse complement strand
CCACCTACCCAGCCCGTCCGGCGTTTGAGGACGCGGCCGCAGGCCGCCCCGCCCGCAGGGCGGCAACGGCGAGAACCCCGACGCGGTCAGGAGCGCCGGTGACCCACCAGGCGCGGCTTCGGCTCCAGGCCGTCCAGGCCGTGCCAGGCCAGGTTCACCAGGTGCGCCGCCACCTCCGCCTTCTTCGGTTTGCGGACGTCGAGCCACCACTGGCCCGTCAGGGCGACCATGCCCACGAGGGCCTGGGCGTAGAGGGGGGCGAGCTTGGGGTCGAAGCCCCGGGCCTTGAACTCCAGGCCCAGGATGTCCTCGACCTGCGTCGCGATATCGCTGATCAGGGACGCGAAGGTGCCCGTGGACTGGGCGACGGGCGAGTCGCGGACGAGGATGCGGAAGCCGTCCGTATACGTCTCGATGTAGTCGAGGAGCGCGAAGGCGGCCTGTTCGAGGAGCTCGCGCGGGTGGCCCGCGGTGAGGGCGCCGGTGACCATGTCGAGCAGCTGCCGCATCTCGCGGTCGACCACCACCGCGTACAGCCCCTCCTTGCCGCCGAAGTGCTCGTAGACCACCGGCTTGGAGACCCCGGCCTTCGCCGCGATCTCCTCCACCGACGTGCCCTCGAAGCCCCGCTCGGCGAAGAGCGCGCGACCGATGTCCAACAGCTGCTCGCGGCGCTCCGCGCCGGTCATCCGCACGCGGCGGGTGCGCCGGGCCCCCGAGGCCGGGGCCCGGTTCTTGTCACTGCTGGTGTTGCTGTTGTCGATCGCCACGCTGTCCATCATGCCGCGTTGGCGGCGGTGTCCTTGCGTCGGGAGTTGATGCGGTCCGCATTCGGCCAGCGGACGTCATACGCCCAGCCCGCCTTCTCGAACCAGCGGATGATGCGGGCGCTGGAGTCCAGCTGCCCTCTCAGCACCCCGTGGCGGGCCGACGTCGGGTCCGCGTGGTGGAGGTTGTGCCAGGACTCGCCGCAGGACAGCACCGCGAGCCAGGCGACGTTCCCCGAGCGGTCGCGCGATTTGAAGGGGCGCTTGCCCACGGCGTGGCAGATGGAGTTGATCGACCAGGTCACGTGGTGCAGCAGGGCCACCCGCACCAGCGAACCCCAGAAGAACGCCGTCACCGCGCCCTGCCACGACCAGGTGGCAAGACCGCCGATCAGCGGCGGGGCGAGCAGCGACACCGTCGTCCACAGGACGAACTGCCGGGAGATCCGCCGGATGACCGGGTCCTTGATCAGGTCGGGCGCGTACTTGTGCTGCGGCGTCTGCTCCTCGTCGAACATCCAGCCGACGTGGGCCCACCACAGGCCCTTGAGCAGCGCGGGGACCGTCTCCCCGTAGCGCCAGGGGGAGTGCGGGTCGCCCTGGGCGTCGGAGAACTTGTGGTGCTTGCGGTGGTCCGCCACCCAGCGCACCAGCGGCCCCTCCACCGCCATCGAGCCCATGATCGCCAGCGCGACCCGCAGCGGCCGCCTGGCCTTGAACGCCCCGTGCGTGAAGTGGCGGTGGAAACCGATCGTGATGCCGTGGCAGCCGATGTAGTACATCGCCACCAGCAGGCCGAGATCCAGCCAGCTCACCCCCCAGCCCCAGGCCAGCGGGACCGCGGCGAGCAGAGCGACGAACGGCACGGTGATGAACAGCAGCAGGGTGATCTGCTCCAGGGAGCGCTTGCTGTCACCGCCCAGAGTGGCGGAGGGGACTGGGGTTTCCTGGGCCTTCGGCGCGTCGTCGATCACGTCGGGGCTTGCAGTCATGAGATCCCTCAGGGGGCTCGGAACACGGCTACGGGACCGTAACCTACGGCTACGTAAGTATCGCAGGGCGGGCCCCCGGAGCAAGAGGCCGTGGCCGACCGCGCGTCGGCCCGGACCGGGGCGGAGACCTATGCTGGTGCACGTCGGACAGCGCGGTCCGCGACCCCTCCAGACGTGCCGGAACCTTGCAAGGAGCAGCACCTGTGAGCACTGCCGACCCCATCAGCACCGCCGCCGGTAACGGCTCGCGGACCGAAGACGAGGCGCGGCGCGGCGCGGCCCTGCGCGCCGACATCCGCCGCCTCGGCGATCTCCTCGGCGAGACGCTGGTCCGTCAGGAGGGCGAGGACCTCCTCGAGCTCGTCGAACGCGTCCGCGCCCTGACCCGCACCGACGGCGAGGCCGCGGCCCGCCTCCTGGGCGAGACCGACCCGGAGACCGCGGCCCGCCTCGTCCGCGCCTTCTCCACCTACTTCCACCTGGCCAACGTCACCGAGCAGGTGCACCGCGGCCGCGAGCTGCGGGCCAAGCGCGACGCCGAGGGCTCGATACTCGCCCGCACGGCCGACCAGCTCAAGGACGCCGACCCCGAGCACCTCCGGCAGACCGCCCGGAACCTCGGCGTACGCCCCGTCTTCACCGCGCACCCCACCGAGGCCGCCCGTCGCAGCGTCCTCAACAAGCTCCGCCGCATCGCCGAGCTGCTCGACGCCCCGGCCGCGGGCGACGGGGACAGGCGCCGTACCGACCTGCGCCTCGCCGAGAACATCGACCTGCTCTGGCAGACCGACGAGCTCCGCGTCGCCCGCCCGGAGCCCACCGACGAGGCCCGCAACGCCATCTACTACCTGGACGAGCTGCACGCGAACGCCGTCGGCGACGTCCTGGAGGACCTCGCCGCCGAGCTCGACCGCGTCGGCCTCGCCCTGCCCGCCGACACCCGCCCGCTCACCTTCGGCACCTGGATCGGCGGCGACCGCGACGGCAACCCCAACGTCACCCCGCAGGTCACCTGGGACGTACTGATCCTCCAGCACGAGCACGGCATCACCGACGCCCTCGAACTCGTCGACTCCCTGCGCAGCGCGCTGTCCAACTCCATCCGCAACAGCGGCGCCACCGAGGAACTCCTCGCCTCCCTCCAGCGCGACCTGGAGCTGCTCCCCGAGATCAGCCCCCGCTACAAGCGCCTCAACGCCGAGGAGCCCTACCGGCTCAAGGCCACCTGCGTCCGGCAGAAGCTCCTCAACACCCGCGAGCGCCTCGCCCAGGGCACCCCGCACCAGGACGGCCGCGACTACCTGGGCACCGGCGAGCTCCTCGCCGACCTGACACTGATCCAGGACTCGCTGCGCGCCCACCGCGGCGGCCTCATCGCCGACGGCCGCCTGGAGCGCGCCCTGCGCACCCTCGCCGCCTTCGGCCTGCACCTGGCCACGATGGACGTGCGCGAGCACGCCGACGCCCACCACCACGCGCTCGGCCAGCTCTTCGACCGGCTCGGCGAGGAGTCCTGGCGCTACGCCGACATGCCCCGCGACTACCGCCGCAAGCTGCTCGCCAAGGAACTGCGCTCGCGCCGCCCGCTGGCCCCCATGCCCGCGCCGCTGGACGCCGACGGGCAGAAGACCCTGGGCGTCTTCCACACGGTCAAGCAGGCACTGGAGTGCTTCGGCCCCGAGGTCGTCGAGTCGTACATCATCTCCATGTGCCAGGGCGCCGACGACGTCTTCGCCGCCGCCGTCCTCGCCCGCGAGGCCGGTCTTGTCGACCTGCACGCGGGCTGGGCGAAGATCGGCATCGTCCCGCTGCTGGAGACCACGGACGAGCTCAAGGAAGCCGACCGACTCCTCGACGAGATGCTCGCCGACCCCTCCTACCGGCGCCTGGTCGCCCTGCGCGGCGACGTCCAGGAGGTCATGCTCGGCTACTCGGACTCCTCCAAGTTCGGCGGCATCACCACCTCGCAGTGGGAGATCCACCGCGCGCAGCGCCGCCTGCGCGACGTCGCCCACCGCTACGGCGTACGGCTGCGCCTCTTCCACGGCCGCGGCGGCACCGTCGGCCGCGGCGGCGGCCCCACCCACGACGCGATCCTCGCCCAGCCGTGGGGCACGCTGGAGGGCGAGATCAAGGTGACCGAGCAGGGCGAGGTCATCTCCGACAAGTACCTGATCCCGGCGCTCGCCCGGGAGAACCTGGAGCTGACGGTCGCCGCCACCCTCCAGGCGTCCGCCCTGCACACCGCGCCCCGGCAGTCCGACGAGGCGCTCGCCCGCTGGGACGCGGCGATGGACACCGTCTCCGACGCCGCGCACGCCGCGTACCGGGCCCTGGTCGAGGACCCGGACCTGCCCGCGTACTTCTTCGCCTCCACCCCGGTGGACCAGCTCGCCGAGCTGCACCTGGGCTCGCGCCCGTCCCGCCGCCCCGACTCCGGCGCGGGCCTCGACGGCCTGCGCGCCATCCCGTGGGTCTTCGGCTGGACGCAGTCCCGGCAGATCGTCCCCGGCTGGTTCGGCGTCGGCTCCGGCCTCAAGGCCGCGCGCGAGGCCGGGCTCGACACCGTCCTGGGCGAGATGCACGAGCACTGGCACTTCTTCCAGAACTTCCTCTCCAACGTGGAGATGACGCTCGCGAAGACGGACCTGCGCATCGCGCAGCACTACGTGGACACACTGGTGCCCGACGAGCTGAAGCACGTCTTCGACGTGATCAAGGCGGAGCACGAGCTGACCATGGCGGAGGTGCTCCGCATCACGGGCGAGCGCGACCTCCTCGACGCGAGCCCGGTGCTGCGGCAGACGTTCCACATCCGCGACGCGTACCTGGACCCGATCTCGTACCTCCAGGTGGCGCTGCTCCGGCGCCAGCGCGACGCGGCGGAACGCGGCGAAGCGCCGGACACGGTGGTGTCGCGGGCGCTGCTCCTCACGGTGAACGGCGTCGCGGCAGGCCTCCGCAACACGGGCTGACCGTCCCGGGGCTTCGCCCCCGGACCCGGTGGTGGGTGCGGCCCGGTGGTCCGGTTGTGCCCACCCTCCCCCAGAC
>NZ_JAINFC010000554.1 GCF_020740835.1 Streptomyces sp. UNOC14_S4 | reverse complement strand
CAGGACGGGGGCGGGCACCCGGACGGTCACGGGCGCGGGGACGTTCTGCGGCCTGGTGGCGCGGCGGGGGACATAGCCCGCGGGGTCGGCGGTGGCCGGGGACGGCTCGCCGCGGACGGTGCCGTCGGGCGCGAGGAAGGCGGGGTTGCCGCCCGGCACCAGGCCCAGCTCCCGGGCGCGGCGCTCCAGCGCGTCCGGTGCGGCGAGCCGGTCGACGTCCTGCTGGAGGGCCTGCTGCTCGTCGGTCAGCTCGGTGGTCTTGCGCTGGAGCTTGGTGAGCTCGAAGGAGCCCTGGTTGAGCGCGGAGTTCAGCACCAGCAACGAGATCAGGCCGGACCCGAGCAGCACCACCACGAGGAAGACGAAGGGGGTGCGCCTGGCTCCGGCCGGACCCGTGGCCCGCAGCCTGCCCAGCCGGGACGACCGGCTGCGGGCGGCGGGCGTCACGGGGTGTCCTCCCGGATGCGCTCGGCGCCGCGCAGCCGGGCGGGGGCGGCCCGCCGGTTCTCGGCGACCTCCTCCTCGGTGGGCAGCTCCGCGCCGCGGGTGAGCAGCTTCAGCCGGGGCTGGTAGCGCTCGGGCACGACCGGCAGCCCGGGGGGCGCGGTGCTCGTGGCGCCCGCCGCGAAGACCTGCTTGACGATGCGGTCCTCCAACGACTGGTAGGACAGCACGGCGACCCGGCCGCCGACGGCGAGCGCGGCGACGGCGGCGGGGATGGCCGCCTCGACGCTGGCCAGCTCGGCGTTGACCTCGATCCGCAGGGCCTGGAAGGTGCGCTTGGCGGGGTTGCCGCCGGTGCGCTTGGCGGCCTGCGGCAGGGCGTCGCGGATGAGCTCGACGAGCCGGGCGCTGTTGGTGAAGGGCTCCTTCGCGCGCTCCCGGACGATGGCGGAGACGATGCGCTTGGCCTGCTTCTCCTCGCCGTACGCGCGCAGGATGCGCACCAGCTCGCCCGGCGGGTAGGTGTTGAGGACCTCGGCGGCGCTGATGCCCGTCGTCTGGTCCATGCGCATGTCCAGCGGGGCGTCCTGCGCGTAGGCGAAGCCGCGGTCGGCCTCGTCGAGCTGCATGGAGGAGACGCCGAGGTCGAAGAGGACGCCCTGGACCTTGGGGATGCCGAGCCGTTCGAGCACCTCGGGCAGCTCGTGGTAGACGGCGCGGACGAGGGTGGCGCGCTCACCGTACGGAGCCAGCCGCTCGCCGGCGAGGGCGAGGGCGGTGGGGTCCCGGTCGAGGGCGACGAGCCGGACCTCGGGGAACTGCTTGAGCAGGGCCTCGCTGTGGCCGCCGGCGCCGAGCGTGCAGTCGACGACCACGGCTCCGGGCTCGGCGAGTGCCGGGGCGAGCATGTCCAGGCAGCGCTGGAGCATGACGGGGACGTGTCGCGCGTTGCTGCTCATGCGCCCTTCTGATCTTCGGCTCTGCGGCGGGCCCGGCCGCGGACGCGGGCGTACGCACCGCCGGGTCCCCGCCCGCCCCGAGGGGAAGCGGCCGGACCGGCGCCGGGGAAGGGGCGTCGGGCGACCGGGGAGCGGGAGGAGGCCGGGAAGTACGTTCGCGTCGCGCGCGTGCGGGTCTGTGCGGTTCGACGGGGAGCGGATGGCCTCCCACTTCGCGCCACTTTAGTCCACTCGTCCCCTCGGTCAACCAACCGGCCAGCGCGTCCCATGGCCGCGCGCGGGGACCGGGGAGAAGGGCCGGGAGCGCGGCGGCGGCGCGCCTCCGCACGCCTCTCACCCGAATGGCCGCATGACCCGCCCTTGTGTGTCTTGACTCACAGATGGGCATGTCAGCGGCGTTTTTTACCCGTGCGGGGCGGGCCCTCGCGCTCTTGGCCGACTACCGTCGTTCCTATGCCGATACCCGCGTCCCAGCCGACGCCTCAGCGCTCCGCCGGCGGCCGTGTCCAGGAGCTGGACACCGTCACCGACCGCCTCGTTCAGGCCAACGCCGAGTACGCCGCCGCGTTCGCCGATCCCGGGATGGACGCCCGACCCGTCCTCAAGGTAGCCGTCGTCGCCTGCATGGACGCCCGGCTCGACCTGCACGCCGCGCTCGGCCTGGAGCTCGGCGACTGCCACACCATCCGCAACGCGGGCGGCGTGGTCACCGACGACATCATCCGCTCGCTGACGGTCAGCCAGCGGGCCCTCGGCACCCGTTCGGTGGTGCTCATCCACCACACCGACTGCGGGATGCTGTCCCTCACCGAGGACTTCCGGCACGAGATCGAGGCCGAGGTCGGCCAGCGCCCGGCGTGGGCGGTCGAGGCCTTCAAGGACCTCGACCAGGACGTCCGCCAGTCCATGCAGCGCGTGCGCACCTCGCCGTTCCTGCCGTACACGGACGACGTGCGGGGCTTTGTGTTCGACGTGACGACCGGCCTGCTCCGCGAGATCGACCCGCAGCGCTGAGTTATCCACAGGCGGTGACGGATGGCCGCCCGGACAGCCAGAATGCCTAGGTGGAAGCCGCCTCCGCCACGGCGGGGCGGCGTCCATGTCCAGGTGGGCCGGTCCGAATCCCCGGAAGCGGCCCCGCGCGAAGGGGCCGAGGAGGGCCGGGTGACGACCTATGAGGAGCTGGCGAGCCATGGAGGTTCCCCCGCGGGGGGCGGGCTGACGGCCACGGCCGAGCGGATCCACCGCGCGGTGGAGGGCGTGATCGAGGGCAAGCCCGAGGTCGTGCGGCTCTCGCTGACCGTGCTGCTCGCCGAGGGGCACCTGCTGATCGAGGACGTGCCGGGCGTGGGCAAGACGATGCTCGCCAAGGCGCTGGCCCGGTCGATCGACTGCTCCGTGCGGCGCATCCAGTTCACCCCGGACCTCCTCCCGTCGGACATCACGGGCGTGAGCGTCTTCGACCAGCAGCGGCGGGACTTCGAGTTCAAGCCGGGTGCGATCTTCGCCCAGCTCGTGATCGGCGACGAGATCAACCGCGCCTCGCCCAAGACCCAGTCCGCGCTGCTGGAGTCGATGGAGGAGCGCCAGGTCACCGTCGACGGGCACACCTACGAGCTGCCCGCCCCCTTCATGGTGGTGGCCACGCAGAACCCCGTCGAGATGGAGGGCACCTATCCGCTGCCCGAGGCGCAGCGCGACCGCTTCATGGCCCGGGTCTCGATGGGCTATCCGAGCCCGGAGGCCGAGCTGCGGATGCTCGGCACCCACGGCGCGGCGGCCCCGCTGGAGGACCTCCAGCCGGTCGCGCACGCCCATGACGTCCTCAAGCTGATCGAGGCGGTCCGCGCGGTGCACGTCGCCGAGCCCGTCCGGCGGTACGCGGTGGACCTGGTCACCGCCACCCGGCACCACCCCGAGCTGAGACTCGGCGCGTCGCCACGGGCGACGCTGCACCTGGTGCGCGCGGCGAAGGCCGCGGCGGCGCTGGCCGGGCGGGAGTTCGCGCTCCCCGACGACGTGCGGGCCCTGGCCGTGGCGGTGCTGGCGCACCGGCTGCTGCCCACGGCCCAGGCCCAGCTGGGCCGGCGCACCGCCGAGCAGATCGTGCTGGAGATCCTCCAGCACACCCCGGTGCCCGACCCCTCGGCACCGCACTGGCGGCAGCAGCCGCTCGGGCACCCCCAGCAGGACGCGCGGAGGCCGTGATGTCCGCGGGGGACGCGAGGGACACGAAGGAGGGGACGGGTCCTCCGGGGGCCGGCCGGGAGCGGGCGGCGGTCGGCGGCCTGTGGGCGGCGCTCGGCGGGCTGACCACCCGCGGCCGCTCCTTCCTGGCGGCGGGTGCCGCCGCCACCGCCTGTTCGTACGCGCTGGGGCAGGCCGACCTGCTGCGGGTCGGGCTGCTGCTGGTGGTGCTGCCGCTGGTGTGCGTGGCCGTGCTGCGCGGCACCCGCCACCGGGTGACGGGCAGCCGGTCGCTGTCACCTTCCCGGGTGGCCGCCGGTTCCGACACCCGCGTCCGGCTGCGGGTCGACAACGTCGCGCGGCTGCCCACCGGCCTGCTGATGCTCCAGGACCGGGTGCCGTACGTGCTGGGCCCGCGGCCGCGCTTCGTGCTGGCCCGGGTGGAGCCGGGCGGGCACCGCGAGGTGTCCTACCGCGTCCGGCCCGAGCTGCGCGGCCGCTATCCGCTGGGGCCCTTGCAGCTGCGGCTGACGGACCCGTTCGGGATGTGCGAGCTGACGCGCGGCTTCAGCGCGTTCGACACCCTGACCGTGGTGCCGCGCGTCGAGCCGCTGCCCGCCGTGCCGTTGGGCGGCGAGGCCGCGGGCCACGGTGACGGGCGGCAGCGCTCGCTCTCCCTGGCCGGTTCGGACGACATCATTCCGCGGGGTTACCGGCACGGTGACGACCTGCGCCGGGTGCACTGGCGGGCCACGGCGCGGCACGGCGAGCTGATGGTGCGCCGGGAGGAGCAGCCCCAGCGTGCCCATTGCACGGTGCTGCTCGACACCCGGGGCGTCGCCTACGCGGGCGCGGGGCCCGGCGCGCCGTTCGAGTGGGCGGTCGCGGGGGCCGCCTCCGCGGCGGTGCACCTGCTGGAGCGCGGCTTCTCGGTGCGGCTGCTCACGGACGCCGGGAGCCCGGTGCCGGGGCGGGACGGCGTGGGCGGCCTCTCCGGCGACCCGGCGGAGGCGGCGGGCCTGCTGCTGGACGCCCTGGCCGTGGTGGACCACTCCGACGGGGAGAGCCTCTCCCCCGCCCACGAGGCACTGCGCGGGGGCGGCGGAGGGCTGCTGGTGGCGTTCTTCGGCGAGCTGGACGAGCGGCAGGCGGCCGTGGCCGCACGGCTGCGCGGGCGGGGCACCACGGCGGTCGCCTTCGTGCTGGACCAGTCCGCGTGGCCGCACGACGGCCGCTCGCACGC
>NZ_JAINFC010000553.1 GCF_020740835.1 Streptomyces sp. UNOC14_S4 | reverse complement strand
GGTGGTACGTACGCGCCTGGCGGTGCGCGGCGATGACGACGCTGTCGCCGAGCAGCGGGTCCCGCCGGACCTCCGGGGTGCTGGTGACGGGGTCGAGGGGCCGCAGGTCGGGCACGGCACGCGCAACACCCCCGCCGTGGAGGTCGTAGTAGATCAGCTCGCGTCCGTCGGCGAGCCGGGTCGCCGTCCTCCTCATGCCGCGGCCGTGGTCATGGCGTGGTCCGCATCGCTGTTCGCGTCGCTGTCCGTGTCATCGCAGGAATCACTCCCGTCCAAACATCTTCACACACAACCCAACACAAGGAATCATGCCCCAACAGGGCTGCCATCAGCGAGCGATGAGGTGATCCATGCGCCAACTGGCCGAAGGACTGCGGCTTCCCGTCGACTGGCTCGACTACACGATCCTCGCCCTCTACTTCGCGGTCGTCCTCGGCATCGGCTTCGCGGCCCGCCGGTCGGTCCGCACCAGCCTGGACTTCTTCCTGTCGGGCCGCTCGCTGCCCGCGTGGGTCACCGGTCTCGCCTTCGTGGCGGCCAACCTCGGCGCGACCGAGATCCTGGGCATGGCCGCCAACGGCGCACAGTACGGGGCGTACACGGTCCACTGGTACTGGATCGGCGCGATACCGGCCATGGTCTTCCTGGGGCTGGTGATGATGCCGTTCTACTACGGCTCCAAGGTGCGCTCCGTGCCGGAGTTCCTGCTGCACCGCTTCGGGCCGTCCTCGCATCTGCTCTCGTCGGCGATCTTCGCCGTGTCGTCGGTGCTGATCGCGGGCGTGAACCTCTACGCGATGGCGATCGTGCTGAAGGCGCTGCTGGGGTGGCCGCAGTGGGTGGCGATCGTCGTCGCGGGCTTCTTCGTCCTCGCGTACATCACGCTGGGCGGCCTGTCGTCGGCGGTCTACAACGAGGTGCTCCAGTTCTTCGTCATCCTGGCCGCGCTGATCCCGCTGACGGTGGTGGGCCTGGCGCGGGTGGGCGGCTGGCACGGCCTGTCGTCGTCGCTGCGGCACAGCCGCGGTGACGACTTCCTGAGCGCGTGGGGCGGTACGGGCATCGGCCACGGCAATCCCCTGGGCGCCAACTGGCTGACGATCACGCTGGGTCTGGGCTTCGTGCTCAGCTTCGGCTACTGGACGACGAACTTCGCGGAGGTGCAGCGCGCGCTGTCCGCCAAGGACCTCGGCGCCGCGCGGCGCACCCCGCTCATCGCCGCCTTCCCCAAGCTGCTGATCCCGCTCGTGGTGGTGCTGCCGGGGATGATCGCCCTGGTCATGGAGCCCGCCCTGGGCAGGGACGGCAGCGGCCTCGCCTACAACGACGCCATCCCGGTGCTGATGCGCGACCTGCTGCCGAACGGCGTGCTCGGGCTCGCCGTGACCGGCCTGCTCGCGGCCTTCATGGCGGGCATGGCGGCCAACGTCTCGTCGTTCAACACGGTCTTCACCAACGACATCTGGGCCGCGTACGTGCGCAAGGGCCGCCCGGACGCGTACTACCTGGTGACCGGCCGCGTGATCACCGCGATCGGCGTGCTGGCGGGCATGGGCACGGCCTTCATCGCCTCGTCCTTCTCCAACATCATGAACTACCTCCAGACGCTGTTCTCCTTCTTCAACGTGCCGCTGTTCTGCGTGTTCATCCTGGGGATGTTCTGGCGGCGGGCCACGGCGGCGGCCGGCTTCTGGGGGCTGCTGTCCGGCACGGTCGCCGCGATGCTGAACTACTTCTGGCTCTACAAGCAGGGCGTCGTCGCGATCCCGTCCGACCAGGGCGCCAACTTCGTCTCCGCGATCGTCGCGTTCGCCGTGGGCGCGGTGGTCACGGTCGCCGTCTCGTACGCCACCGAGCCCAAGCCGGTGGAGTCACTGGCCGGTTTCGTCTACGGGACGCGCTCGCCGGGGGCGGCGGCGCCTCCGGCCCCAGGAGATGACGCCTGGTACCGCAGGCCCGCGCTGCTCGGCTGGGGCGCGGTCGTACTGGCCGCCGTCTGCTACGTCCCGTTCTCGCTCTGATCTCGCTCTGAGGAGCACCCATGCGCAGGAACAAGAACAGGAAGCGGCAGCGGCTCTTCGACCTCCGGCTGGTGATCGGCGGCCTGTTCGCGGTGTACGGCGTGATCGTCACCCTGAAGGGCCTCACCACGTCCGACGCGGACCTGGAGAAGGCCCAGGGCATCGACATCAACCTCTGGACGGGCCTCGGCATGCTGGCGCTCGGGGCCTTCTTCCTGGTGTGGTTCAGGCTCAGGCCCCAGGTCCCGCCCCCACCCCCGGACGCCGGGGAGCGATGAGCCGCCCCGGCTCGTGCGCGGGGCCGCTCGTGGCCCGGTCGAGCAGGCCGGTACGGGCCGCGAGGGCCGCCGCCTCCAGCCGGGAGCCCACGCCCAGCTTCATCAGGACGCGCTGCACATGCGTACGCGCGGTGCTGGGCGCTATCCCCATCCCCGCCGCGATCAGCCGGGTGTCCTCGCCCTCGGCGACCCGCACCAGCACCTCGACCTCGCGCGGGGTGAGCAGCTGAAGCAGCCGCGCCCCCTCGTCGTCGGGCTGCGCCGCGGGGTTGAGGAGCTCGGTGAAGGCGCCCTGGAGGAGCTGCGGATCGACCGCGGCCTCCCCGGCGCGCGCCTTCATCATGGCCCGCTCGACGCCCTCGATACGTTCGTTGTGCCGTACATACCCGGAGGCGCCCGCGGCGAAGGCCGCCGCGATGCCGAGCGGGCTCGGCACGGGGCCGAGCACCACGACGGCCACCTGGGGGCGCTCCCGCTTGATCCGCACCACGGGGTCGAAGGCCCCCGGTTCTGCGGGTGCGGCAGTGCCCAGCAGGCACACCTCCGGGGCCCGGCTGACCACGAGATCGGCCGCCCCCGCGCTCGGCGCCGCCGCGGCCAGCACCCGGTGCCCCCGCAGCTTCAGTGCCGAGGCGAGCGCCTCCGCCAGCAGTCGGTGGTCGTCGACCACCATGAGCCGCACGCCCATGCGCTAGCCCCCTGTCGCCCGCGTACGTCTCTTTGTCGAGTCTCTATGTCGACCCATCCTGCCCCCGGAAGCTACACGCTTGTTCGACGTTCCGCGCCCCTTACCGGTGAGAAGTCCCCCGGAATGCCGAAATCCCTGCCAATCACGTGTACTTCGAGACTGAAACGGATCGTTCAGGCAACAAGACGTGACGGGCAGGGATACGACGTTAAGCGTGCTTCATCGTGCGTCAACCGATCGGAAACGGCTACGGCGTCAACACGACGCGGGTCGGACCTCCGCGAGGGCAACCATACGGGCGTCAACCCGCGTGGTCACCCCTGATGACCACAGGAGTGACCACAGGAGTGACCACGGGGGCGGCCACGGAGGCGGGCCACCGGTCAGCTGCCGCCGAAGACGGCCAGCAGGTTCTCCCGGTCGAGGGCGGCCGACGACCGCTTGTGGACATAGTCCTGACCCAGAAGGAGCCGGCCATGGGCCCACAGGCCCGGCTTGTAGTCCGGCGAGAGGTCGTACTCCGCCTTGGCGGAGTCGTCCGCGTTCTTCAGCAGGACGTCGGGCTTGAAGGTCTTCGGATCGACCCGCCAGACCTGGCCGCCCTGGTTGTAGGTCGCGCCCTGGTAGACGATCGCGTAGCCGTCCTTGTCGACGCCCAGCGGGATCAAGGCGGCACCCGGCACGCCGTCCGTCTTGCCCTTGGACTGGCCGTTGGCCAGGTCGAAGGCGACGACCTCGTTCACCCGCCCCGGCTTGTCGGAGTCACCCGAAGCGTGCTGCTTCGTGGGCATGTAGAGCGTGTCCTTGGTGATGGAGATCTTCTTGCAGCCCTCGACCTCGACCGCCGGGCACTTCGGCTCGTACTGGCCGTTGCCCGTCGAGATCTTGGAACGGAGGGTGCCGTCCTGGCCGCTGTCGTCGATCGCCATGAAGTCCGAGGCGCCGTTGCCGGTGGAGTCACCCGCGGAGACGGCCACGACCAGCGGGTCGGTGGACGCGATGTGCGGGTAGTCGATCCCGGCGGGCATCTTGAACTTGGACTTGATCGCGCCCGACTTGGGGTCGAGCGTCTGGATCGTGATCGTCGGCCGCTGGTAGTCACCGCAACGGCGCACGGCCACCAGCTTGTTGCCGCCGCCGTAGCCCGCGTCCTTGCAGTCGTCCTCGGCCTTGGGGACCCACAGCTCCTTGCCGCCGTCCAGTGACCAGGCGGCACCGCCGCGGAGGCCGCCCGCGGCGACCGTGCCGCCGCCGATGGTGACCTCCGAGAAGGTGATGTCCGTGTCACCCTGTTTGGCGGTCTTCTCCCAGAGCTTGGCGCCCTTGTCCAGGTCGAGCGCGACCACGTGGGTGCAGGGGCCGCCGTACGGCTTGTCGGTCGTCGGCTTGCCGTCGCTGACCAGGATCACGGCCTTGCCGTCGGCCGTGGCCTGCGAGTTGGCCCAGCAGACGGCACCGTCGAGCGGGATCTCCCACTTCTTGCCGCCGGACGGACCGTAGCCGGTGACCTTGTAGACGTCGGTCTTGGCCACGACCTGGTCGGTGGCCCACATGCCCGCGGCCTGGACCATGTCCGGCACGTCCGGCGAAGGCACGCTGAACAGCAGCTTCCCGTTAACAGTCTTGGGCTTGGGACCCCCGGGGCCGTTGTCGCCCTTGCTCTGGCTGCTGCCACCGCCCGCCTTGCTGTCCTTGCCGTCGTCGCCGGAGAGCGCGTACCAGGCGCCACCACCGATGACGAGCGCGAGCGCGACGGCCGCCGAGACGATCACGGCCATGCGCTTCTTGGCACCGCCACCCGCGTTCGCGGGCGTGACGGGACCGGGCGGGTACGCGCCGAACCCCTGCCCGGGGGCGGGGTAGCCG
>NZ_JAINFC010000552.1 GCF_020740835.1 Streptomyces sp. UNOC14_S4 | reverse complement strand
GATCATGGCCGCGCTCCGTCCGGCCGCCACCCCCACCACGCAGGGAGTCACCATGCCCGGAAAGCGCACGTCGACCGCCTCGCGTCCGCTCTACGCGCGTCGCGCCAACACCCCGCGCCGCGCCCTCGGCCGCCGAGCGGCCGCCGCCCGCCTGGCGGCCGTCACGGGCGGGCTCGCCGCGCTCGTCGGCTCGCTCGTCCTGAGCGGGCCCGCCGCGCAGGCCGCGCCGCCGAGCCCGCCGGACGCCACCGCGGTCCGCGGCTACCTGGGTGAGCTCACCGTCAAGCCCGAGGGCACGATGGACGGCTACAGCCGAGCGAAGTTCCCGCACTGGATCACGCAGTACGGGCAGTGCAACACGCGCGAGGTCGTGCTCAAGCGGGACGGCGAGAACGTGGGGCAGGACGCCAAGTGCGCGGCCGTCTCCGGCACCTGGCACTCCGCCTACGACGGCGCGACCTGGACCGACGCGCAGAGCCTCGACATCGACCACATCGTCCCCCTCGCGGAGGCGTGGCGCTCGGGCGCCGCCGCCTGGACCACGGCACAGCGCCAGGCCTTCGCCAACGACCTGACGCGCCCCCAGCTCATCGCGGTCACGGACCGGGTCAACCAGGACAAGGGCGACAAGGACCCGGCGAAGTGGATGCCGCCGCTGAAGTCGTACGCGTGCACCTACGCGGAGATGTGGGTGACGGTGAAGCACTACTACGGGCTGACCGTGGACACGGCGGAGAAGAACGCGCTGACGGGAATCCTCAAGGGCTGCTGATCACCAATGATCGCCAAGGGCCGCCACGGACGGGACAGGCGCCGCGGGGACTCCGGGCGGCAGGCGGCAGGCGGGAGCTCCGTGCCGTGCGTCACGTTTGACGCGTGGCGCACAGGGCGATCGGGCACACTGGGGCTAAGAACTTGAACTTGCAAGTACAGATAGGGGTACCTAACCTGGGCCCCTCGTCGTTTCCTGTCCCCGATGCGAGGAGCACTCCGCATGCCCCCCACGACCGCTCCCTCCCCCTCGGCTCCGGCCACCGGTTCCGCCTCCGCGGCGGGCACCCCGTCCGCGGCGCTCACCGAGCGCCTCGACGCCGCGCGCCCGTACGCCCTGTCGGCCTTCCGTGTCGTCGTCGGCCTGCTCTTCGCCTGCCACGGCGCGGCGTCCCTGTTCGGCATCCTCGGCGGCGTGGCCGGCTCCAACGGCGGCACGGTCGCCGCGGGCACCTGGCCCGGCTGGTACGCGGCCGTCATCCAGCTCGTCGGCGGCGTCCTCGTCCTGCTCGGCGCCGGTACGCGCACCGCCGCGTTCATCTCCTCCGGCTCGATGGCCTACGCGTACTTCGACGTGCACCAGAAGGCGGCTCTGTGGCCGATCCAGAACGGTGGCGAGGCGTCCGCGATGTTCGCCTGGGCGTTCCTGCTGCTCGTTTTCACCGGACCTGGGGCGATCTCGGTGGACCGGCTGTTCCGTCGTCGCTGATTTTTCGGCAGCGATTTTCTGGTCGCGACTTCCGGCCGCGACTTTCCGGCGGCCGGGGTGAGGGGAGTCTGCCGCTCCCCTCACCCCGGCCGCCTCTTCGTCCTCTTCGTCGTAGCGGCTTGGGGCGCGGCTGCTCCCCCACTCTCGAGCGACACCCAAACCACCACAACCCCGGCACGTGATCCGGGCAACATCAGCGGCCCCCCTCGCACGTCACAGAAGCCTCAGGCGTACTCTGTTCGGTGGTAAAAGGCCGCCCCTGCCGCTCCCTGCGACGTCGCGGCGGGGGACCGTACGGGAGATCAGGAAGTGCTGGAGCAGTTGGGGTCGCTGGCCGACTCTCCTTGGATCTATGTGATCGTCGGGCTCTCCGTGCTCCTCGACGTCTTCCTCCCTCTCCTCCCCAGCGGTGTGCTGGTCATCACCGCCGCCACCGCCGCCGCGGGCTCCGCGGCCGACGCGGTCGGTGACGCCGCCCGGCAGCACGCCGGTTTCTCCCAGCTGTGCGCCCTCGTGCTCTGCGCCGCGACCGCCTCCGTCCTCGGCGACATGGTCGCCTACCGCCTCGCCTGGCGCGGCGGCGACCGCTTCGACCGCGCCATCTCCCGCTCGCGCCGCCTCACGGCCGCCCAGGCCAAGCTGGGCACGGCGCTGCTGCGCGGCGGCGGCCCGCTCGTGGTCGTGGCGCGTTTCGCACCCGCCGGGCGCTCGGTCGTCAGCCTCGGCGCGGGCGTCATGCACCGCAGGGTGAAGGACTTCCTGCCCTGGTCCGCGCTGGCCGGGCTGACCTGGGCCGCGTACAGCGTGGCCCTCGGCTACTTCGGCGGCCAGTGGCTGGGCGCGAGCTGGCTCAGCACGGCCGTGTCGTTCGTCGCCCTCTTCGCGGCGGGGCTCGCCGCGGCGTACGTCGTGAAGCACCCGCGCCACGACGAGGCACAGGCGTAGTAGGGGACGCTCCCCCGTCGGCCGTATTTGGTACGGACCAACCCCCGAGGCATGCGTTCCGCATCCGTACGGACCTCGCTACGGGCCCGCCGCCGCTCCCTCTACCGCCTCGTGCGGACCGCTCCCGCGCTACCGCCTCCCGCGGGCCCTGCGGGCCACTTCCGCACGCAGGGTGCGCCCGCAGTTCACCGCGTACGCCCGCTGGACGACCGGCACGAGCGGGCCGGCGGCCCGGGTGAACCACACGGCCGGGCGGCTGAACGCCGTCACCGTGAGCCGCACCGCTCCCCCGTCGTCCAGCGTCACGAGGAACGCCTCCTCACCGCGCTCCGGGTGGCCCGGCAGCGTCCCATACGCGAAACCGGCCCGGTCCGCCTCCCGTACGGCCCACACCACGGCGCAGGTGCCCGAGACGCGCAGCGGGCCCGCGCCCAGGGAGACGGTCACGGTGACGCCCGGCGCGACGGGCGGGGCATCGGTGACCCGTACGCCCGGCATGGCCCGGTGCATGCCCCAGGAGAGCAGCACGTCGGCGGCGGCCTCGAAGTCGGCCCGGCCGTGCCCGACGCAGGTGGACACCCGGAGGTGGTTGTATCCGACGGGCAGGGCGGCACCGGGCGCGGTGGCACCGACCTCGGGGTACGTGAACGTCGTCATCCCTCTCAGTATGCGAAAAGGGGCAGCGGCCCGGCTCCGCGGGGGAACCGGACCGCTGCCGTGACGGCCTTCGTCAGGTCAGTGGACCTTGCGGAACGCGTCCTTGTCGAACGCCGTCAGGCCGTTGGCCCACAGGGCGTTGACGCGGCTTCTCTCCGTCGAGTTCGGGTAGGGGTTGGTGCAGGACGGGCCGGGGCCGCCGCCCGACATCAGCTCGCTGCAGGGGCCGGAGTAGTGGTCGGGGAGGCCGAGCACGTGCCCGGTCTCGTGGGCGGTGACGCGGGTGGAGTCGTACTGCTGGTTCTGCTGGTAGTCGAGGAAGATGTAGCCGCGGCCGTGGCCGTCGGTCTGCGCGTACGAGCCGCGGGAGTCGTCGCCCTCGTAGTACTGGAAGTCGGCGTTGCCGCCCGCGCGCAGCTGAACGTTGCGGACGGAGCTGTTCCAGATCTGCGCGGCGTTGGCTATCTCCTGCTGGAAGCTGGGCGCGCCACTGGGGTCGTAGGTGACCGTGACGGTCTTGAGGCCGGGCGACTTGGCGGCCTTGGCCAGCGCGGACTTCATCACCGCGTCGAAGAAGGCCTTGTTGCCCGCCTGCTCGGCCGCCGAGCCGACGTAGGCCGAGCGGGACGACTGGGTCGACTGGGAGGTGTGGTCGGCCGCGGACGCCGCGGTGGCGGGCACGGACATCGCCGCCGCCAGACCGAGACCGAGTGCGGCCGAGAGCACCATCGTGGAGCGATTCATGTGGGGGACTCCATTCGTTCCGAGGACGCCGGCCGTATCGGTGGGTGACCGGTGTCCGCGGGGTGAAGTGTTGGTCCCGGGAAGTCTCTGACGAGATATCAGTGGTACGGATGATGCCAGTTGGCGATAGGGCGGCCCTATCGCCTACCCTGCCCCCGCATGTGCCTGGTGTGACATGCGAGGTGCAGTTATGCTCCCCACGTGGAGCTCGAGGTCAGGCATCTCCGAGCGCTTTGCGCCATTGCCGACACCGGAAGCGTGCGGAAGGCAGCGCTCCAGCTCGGCATGACACAACCCTCGCTGACCACCCAACTCCGGCGCATCGAGGGGGCCATCGGCGGCCTCCTCTTCACCCGCGGCCAGACCGGCAGCAGGCCGACCCCGCTCGGGCACACGGTACTGCTGCGCGCGCGGCCCATCGTGGCGGAGATGGCGGCACTGGTGTCCGCCGCGCGCGACGCGGCCGTGGGCGCGGGCGAGGCGCGGCTGCGCGTGGGCAGCGTCGGCAGTCGCGTGGTGACGGGGTGGCTGCGCCGCCTGCACGCACGACTGCCCGATACGGATATCACCATCCATATAGAGGTATCGGCGAACACTCTGCTCCAACTGCTCGCCACCAACCAGCTCGACGTCGCCTTCGTCCACGAGACCGAGGGTTTCCCCCTCACCGTCCCGGCGGGCGTGGAGCGACGCGTCCTCACCACGCGCGAGCCGAAGTTCGTGACCCTGGCCGCGAGCCACCCGGCGGCCGGGCAACCGGAGGTACGGCTGGCCGAACTCGCCGACGACTGCTGGATCGTGGACCCCACGGCCGACCACGAGGGGGAGGCTCTGCGGCACGCGTTCACGGCGGTGGGGCGATGCCCCCGCATGATCCACGTCCGCGACAACGCGACCGCGACGGACCTCGTCGCCTCCGGCGAGGCGATCCGCCCCTGCCAGCCGACGACGCCCCCTGCCCCTGGCACGGTGATCCGCCCCCTGCACGGCGACCCTCTCTCTTCGGAACTGTCCCTGGCGACGCGATCTTGCGCATTGCCGCCGGTCGAGATC
>NZ_JAINFC010000551.1 GCF_020740835.1 Streptomyces sp. UNOC14_S4 | reverse complement strand
CCCCCGGCCTGTCCCTGGTGCGCTACGCCGCCGCGCTGAAGCCCGAGCGGCCCTGGTTCGCCATCGGCGGCATCGACGAGACCAACCTGGACGAGGTGCTCGCCGCGGGCGCCGACCGGGTCGTCGTCGTCCGCGCCATCACCGAGGCCGACGACCCGGGCGAGGCGGCGGCCCGGCTGGCGGCCCGCCTCCGCGCACACGGAGCGTAGGCACCCCGCCGCGCATGGACGGCCGGGCGGGACACCGCGGGACTCCGCGCCCCGCCCGGACTGTCGGGAAACGGTCGCCGAAGTGTCAACGGAATGTGAACGGACTGTCCAGAAAGCGGACAGAGGCCCGGCGAATCGGTCATATCACTGAATCGGGTTTGGGCTCCGGGGGCGCGCTGGTTAACTTGCCGGTATGGCCCTAGGCACAGCCTCCACCAGGACAGACCGTGCACGCACCGTCCGTGACCTGCTCGCTTCCGGTGAGCGGTCCTACTCCTTCGAGTTCGCGGCGCCGAAGTCCGAGAAGGGCGAACGGACGCTGTGGAACGCCATCCGCCGCATCGAGGCGGTCGGCCCGACCTTCGTCTCCGTGACCTACGGCGCGGGCGGCTCCTCCCGTGAGGGCACCGTACGCGCGACCGAGCGCATCGCCACCGACACCACGCTCACCCCGGTCGCCCACCTGACGGCCGTCAACCACTCCGTGGCCGAACTGCGCAACGTCATCGGGCAGTACGCCGACGTCGGCATCCGCAACATGCTCGCCCTGCGCGGCGACCCGCCCGGCGACCCCATGGGCGAGTGGGTGCGGCACCCGAAGGGCGTCGGCTACGCCGCCGAGCTCGTCCGGCTCATCAAGGAGTCCGGCGACTTCTGTGTCGGCGTCGCGGCCTTCCCCGAGATGCACCCGCGCTCCACCGACTGGGACTCGGACATCCGGCACTTCGTGGACAAGTGCCGGGCGGGCGCGGACTTCGCGATCACGCAGATGTTCTTCTACCCGGAGGACTACCTGCGCTTCCGGGACCGGGTCGCGGCGGCCGGCTGTGACACCCCGATCATTCCGGAGATCATGCCGGTCACCAACGTCCGGCAGATCGAGCGGTTCGCTCAGCTCAGCAACGCCGCCTTCCCGCCCGCCCTCGCCGAACGGATCCTCGCGGTGCGCGACGATGCGGCCGCTGTACGCTCGATCGGAATCGAGTACGCCACCGAGCTGTGCTCACGGCTGATGGCCGAGGAGATTCCCGGGTTGCACTTCATTACCCTGAACCACTCCACGGCCACGCTGGAAATCTACGAGAATCTGGGACTGCACCAGCGGTCCTGACGGCCGTTGCCCCGGCAACGGCCGCACGAGAGGGGCGTAAATGGGCTGGACGGTCCTCTACATCGCGTTCGGCATCGTCGCGCTCTGGCTGCTCGGCGAGGTGCTGCTGCAGTACAAGGCGCGACTGCGCTGGCGGCTGCTGGCCTTCGGCGGCTTCCTCGGTGTGGTCGCGGGTGTCGTCCTCTCGTCCGTGCCGGTCATCGCGGTGGGCGCCATCGCCTTCGCGGTCGGCCAGACCTATGTGACGCTCTCCTTCCGCCGTGGCTTCGCCGCCGGCTGGGCGATCCGCCGCGGCGACGACGCGGATTCCCCGGGCAGGGCCGAGGAGTCCGCGGACGCGAAGGGCACGAAGGGCCCGAAGGGCGGCCGGAAGGCGGCGCGCGGAGGACGGCGCCGGGGCAAGGCGGCCGAGGGCAACGGCACACCGACGGGCGGCGGCGACAGGACGGTGCCCCCGCTCGCCGCGGCCGCCACCGGGGCGGCGGCCGGAGCCGCCGCCGTCGCGGCCGCCGAGACCGCCGTCATGCCGCAGATCCCCGCCCCGCCCGGCGGCCCCTCGGCACCGCAGCCCGCCGCCCAGGAGTACGCGGCCTACGAGGAGACCGCGTACCTCCCGACGGCCGCCCCGTACGCCGACGGCTACGGTGCTCAGCCCGACCAGATCCCCACTCAGGCTCCCGCTCAGGCCCCTGCTCAGTCCCCCGCCCAGGACGGCCAGTTCGACTACGGGCAGGGGCAGGGACAGTACGCCGCCTACTCCGACCCCTACATCGGCAGCCGCCCGCAGGCCTACGAGCAGTACGACGCGTACGGGCAGCAGCAGTACGGGGGCTATCCGCAGCAGCAGTACGGGCAGGACACCGGGGCGGGCGCCGCCTACCCCGATCCGTACGCGCCCTCCGCGCAGTACGACATGGACACCCCGCCCGGCGGCATCTGGGTGCCCCAGCAGCGCGACACCGAGCCCCCGCACCCGCCCGCTCCGCACCCGCAGGGCGGCGGCTACGACGGGCACTACGACGGGCACTACGACGGGCACTTCGACGAGCAGCAGCACCGCTACTGAGAACGGCGCCCGGCAGCACGGCTGCCGGGCGCTCGTTCGTTCCGGCTCATTCGCTCATTCGCTCATTCCGAGCCGCGCCAGTCCGACCCGGAGACGACCAGCCCGGCGACCAGCGCCCCGCCCATTCCGGCATGGGCCAGCCCCCCGCCGGGGTGGGCGAACCCGCCGACGAGACAGAGCCCCGGAACGGGCGTCAGATTGGCGGGCCGCAGGAAGGCGCCGTCCGCCCCGGCCAGCACGGGCGCGGGCACCCCGCCGCCCTCGGCCCCCGTCGCCGCCTCGGTGTCGGCCGGGGTGCGCACCTCGTGCCACAGCACGCGCTCCCGCAGCCCCGGTATCACCGCCTCGGCCGCGTCGAGCATCCGCTCCGCGAACCCCGCGACCGTCTCCTCGTCGGCCCAGTCGACGGTGCCGTGCGGGGCCACCGTGGCCGTGAGCGTGACGGCCTCGTGCCCGTCGTCGGGGCGCGTGGCCGGATCGTCCGGCCGCAGCACGGTCACCGTCGGCCGGTGGCGCCACGGGCCCGGCGCGCGTACGTCGCCGGGTGCGCGGAAGACCTCGGCCAACTCCGCGTCGCGGTCGGGCGTGTGCACCACCGTGCGGTGCGCCGCCCCCTCGGGCCGTCCGCCGCGGAGAGCCAGGCACACGGTGAATCTGCCGGGCGGCACCGGCCGGGACCCGGCCGGGCCCACCGCCGCCTCCGCCGCGCGCGGCGCGATCCGGGCCAGCCGCCCCGGGGCCACGCCCGCGACCACCAGGTCCGCCTCGACGACCCGGCCGTCGGTCAGCTCCACCCCGGCGGCGTGCCCGTCCTTCTCCAGCAGGCCCACGACCTCCTCGCCGAAGCGGAACTCCACCTTGCGCGCCAGACACCGCTCGTGGAGCGCGTCGGCCAGCCCGCGCAGCCCGCCGCGCACGTACCAGCTGCCGAAGGTCTGCTCCATGTACGGCAGCACCGTCGCGCTCGCGGGCGTGTGCCGCGGGTCGAGCCCGTACGCCAGGGCATGGCTCTCCAGGAGGGCCACGAGCCGGGGATCCTTCAACTCCCGCCGCGCGACGGACGCGACGGTGACCGGGCCGCTCCGCCGGAACAGGCCGCGCCCGCGCACCGCCGGATACGGATCGCGCCCCAGCCGCTCACGGGCCGTCGCGTCCGGACGCAGCGGCTCCTCCAGCAGCGGCCGCCGCGTCGCGTCCCAGACCTCGCGCCCGCGGTTGACCAGATCGCTCCAGCGCTCACCCGCGCCCGCGCCCAGGACACCGTCCAGGGCCTCGGCCACCCCGCCCCGCGACGCGTTGGGCAGCGTGACCGCGGTGCCGTCCGCGAAGACATGGGCGCTCGCCGGGTCGACCTGCACGAGGCCGACGCTCGCCTCCAGGGACTCCTTGCCGGTCTTCACGAACAAGTCGCGGTAGACGGCCGGCAGATGCAGCAGCCCGGGCCCCGTGTCGAAGGCGAACCCGTCCCTCGTCAGCCGCCCCACGCCGCCGCCGTGCGTCGCCGCACGCTCGTACACCACCACCCGGTGGCCCGCGACGGCGAGCCGGGCGGCGGCTGCCATCGCGCCCATCCCGGCGCCGATCACCGCAATCCGTGCCATGGGGCGACTTTATCCGGCCCCACTGACAGCCTCGTCCGGCCGGCGTCGCCGACCGCGCGGCCGGTCGGACAAGGCCGTCAGGCCGGGCCGACGGCCGAGCCCGCCCGCCTCTCCTCGCGCCGCTGCCGCCTGCGCCGCAGGAAGCGGCGGACCCGGGACCAGAGGAAGACCACGAGCGCGATCCCCAGCCCCAGCAGCACCGCCGCGACGATCGCGGCGGCCACCGGGTGGAACAGCGCGAAGACGACGATCCCGGCGACCCCCAGATCCTCCAGGGTGCTCACCACGATGTTGCTCGCGGGCTCCGGCGACGTGTTGATCGCCGCCCGGGTGCCCGCCTTGACCAGATGGCTCACCAGCGCGGCCGAACCGCCCACGGCACCCGCCGCGAGGTCGGAGAGCGAGCCGCTCTGCCCGGCCAGCAACGCGGCGACCACGCCGCCCGCGACCGGCCTGACCACCGTGTGCACCGCGTCCCAGGCGGAGTCCACGTACGGGATCTTGTCGGCGACGACCTCGCACAGGAACAGCACACCGGCCACGATCAGGACGTCCGGACGCTGCAACGCGCCGGGCACCTGATCGGTGGCACCGGTCGCGCCCATCACGCCGAGCAGCAGGACCACGGCATAGGCGTTGATCCCGCTCGCCCAGCCGCTCGTGAACACCAAGGGAAGTACGGACACGCCGGCGATCGTAACCGCGGGGTGCGGCTGGGGCTGAACGCTCAGGGGTGAGTACGCGTACTCAGGCGAGGAGATGAGTAGCTGTGCGGATGGGGCATGCCGTCCGGGAAGGAAGAGTGGTGTCCACGGAAGGGGCGTCCGCGCCGCACCGCCGACACGGGGCGGCGGAACGGCGCGGCGGCCCTGAAGTGCCGGGGGGCACGGGGG
>NZ_JAINFC010000550.1 GCF_020740835.1 Streptomyces sp. UNOC14_S4 | reverse complement strand
GTACGGGAGGCGGGGCGCCGGGCCGTCCCCGCCCCGTTCGCCGAGACCGCCCTGGTCGCCCGCCCGCTGCTGCGCCGCGTCGGCCTCCCGGTCCCCGCAGGACCGCTCAGCCACGCCATCGCCCCCGAGCTGACGATCCGTTACGCCCGTCCGGCCGCCTCGGGCGTCGGCTCGGCCGGCTGCTCCGGCGAGGACGACACCCTGCTGATCACCGGCACCCTGCGCCGCGTCCCCTGGGCCCGTGCCGCCGGTGCCGTGGTCGTCCTGGCGACGGCCCCCTCCGGCCCCGTCCTGTTCACCCTCACCCCGGACCAGGCCGTTCTCACCCCCGGCGGCAACCTCGCCGAGGAACCCCGCGACGACCTGCACCTCGCCGCCCTCGAAATCCCCGCCTCGCGCGTCCGCCGGATCTCCCCGGAACTGCTCGACGAGGCCCGGCTCCGCGCGGCCCTGGCACGGTCGGCCCTCATCGCCGGAGCCGCCGGACGCTGCGTCGAACTGACGGTCGCCCACACCACCGCCCGCACCCAGTTCGGCCGTCCGCTCAGCCGCTTCCAGGCCGTCAAGCAGGAAGAGGCGCGGCTGATCGAGGAAGCCGCCCTGGTACGCGCCGCCGTCCAGGCCGCCGCCGCGCCACTGGAAACCGGCGGCCCCGCTGCGCACTTCGCCGTCGCCGCGGCCAAGACCCAGGCATCCGCCTCGGCCGCCGAGATCGCCCGTATCGCCCACCAGCTCCACGGCGCCGTCGGTATCACCCGGCTCCACCCGCTCCACCTCGCCACCACGCGCCTGTGGTCCTGGCGCGACGAGGACGGCGACGAGACCTACTGGGCACGCCGCCTGGCCCGGCCCCTCACCGCCGCCACCCTCTGGCCCGCCCTCACCGCCGAGCCCTGACCCTTCACCCCTGCGCGCTCTTCTCCAGGACGAGGTCGCCGGTGGCCGGGTCGACGCGGCAGGTGAAGTCCGTGGCCCGGCGGTCCCACTTCATGGCTCCGCCGAGGTCGGTGAGGCAGTGGCCCAGGGCCTCCTGGCCGTAGGCGTTGGGGTGGATCGCCTCTTGCTGGTCGCCCTGCGACAGCCAGGGGAAGTCCTTGGAACGCAGGTACGGGATCCAGCGGACCCACTCCGCATTCCTGATGTACAGCGGGTTGTCCGCAGTGTCTTCCGCGGTCGCCTGATGGGCGGACTTGCTGCACAACTCATGGCCCGCGAAGGCGTTCTGCAGGTCCAGGAAGACGGTGTGGGTGAAGGTGGCCGTCTTCCGGAGCCGGGTGCTCAAGGCGCCGACGAGGACACTCCGGGCCCAGTCGGTGTCCGTGTCGTAGAAGGGGCAGCCACCGGTTCCGTACCTGGTGTCGTACGCCTCCGGATAGCGGTAGTCCTGTGCCTGGGGGAGTGGCGAGGGGTAGGACTGCACCACCAGCCGGTAGTCCTCCGGCTGGTATCCGGCCTTCGTCATCGTCTTCTGGATGGAGGAAACGGCCGCGTCCACACGGTTCCCGACCTCTTCGATCTTGTCGAGCATGCCGGGCCAGGCGTCCTTGCAATACGCGTAGGGCTTGACGACGGGATGGCCGATGACGCTGTACTCGTTGGCGATGAACCGCTTGGCGCAGTCCGTGACGATCTCCCTGAACCCGAGGTCGTTGCCGCCGATCGACACAGTGATCAGCTTCACCTTGTAGTTGTCCGCGATATAGGCGAGTTGATCGGTCTGTGCCCGCTCGCCTTTCTCGTCGTACGGGTTGCCGATCTCGTGAGTGGTGGCACCGGCGCAGGCGAGGTTGAAATGCTGCCAGGGGTCGACGCCGGGGTATTCGGCCCAGGTGATCGGGGCCACGTCCGAGCGGTCGCACTTGTTGCCGCTCGCGCTGTAGGACGTGGGCCCGTAGACCTGGTCGGGGTCGTGTTCGCAGCTCCGCTCGCTGAAGCAGTCGATTGCGGCGCGGTCGGTGCCCCACACCGTGCCGTACGGGTCGGTGTCGGCGTTGCCGGCCCATCTGCCGGCCTCGCCGGACGCGTAGCTGTCGCCCATCGACACGATGACCGCGGGTTTCCCCGGTGTGCAGACGGCCCGCGGCGTCCCTTGCCGCAGGAACTGGTCCCCGGGTTCGCAGAGCACGTCGTGTCCGTCGGGGTTGGCGCTGGTCCAGAAGCCGACCGGGAAGTGGTCCGACTCCTCCACGAACCTCAGCCGGAACGCCGTGTACTGGTGCGGCACGGGAATTCCCCGGGCGACCATGTAGTCCAGCTCGGAGGTGGGCCCTCGCCTCGGATAGGTGAGCTGCCCGGAGCTGATGACCATGCGCCGGCCGGACGGATCCGCGGGGAGCGAGCCGGGAGTGCGGTTGAAATCGCCCATGGCCGCCCAGTGGTCCCCCGCCGCCTGCCCGATCTTGTCCAGAAGAAAGGGCGCGTCATTGGTCTGGGCGGCACCCACCCGGTTTCTGGCGTGAACGCAGTAGAACCAGGTGCCGTCGGTGAGCCTGATGCCGAGCGCCGGTTTGGCGTCGGGCTCCAGCCGGGAGCCGGTCGCCTGGGGCGGGATGACGTTGACGGCGTCGACCGTGTCCGCAGGCTGGTTGACCACGAGGGAGAGGGAGCGGTTGGCGCCTCTGGTCTTCATCTTGTAGATGACGCAGTACTGGTACTGGCCCTGCCACGGCTGCAAGGCACAGTTCACCCAGCGGAAGCGCTGCACGGTGTAGGTGGTGCCGGACACCTGAAGGCGTGTCTCGCGGCGCACCACCGTCCCGTCCGCCGGCTCCACGTCGGGCGGGTCCTCGTCGCGGACCTCCTGGAGCGCCAGCACCTCCACCTGCTTGGCCAGCGGGAGGATGGCGGTCTGCCAGCGGTTGCCGTACTGCATGTTGAACGTCGCGGCCCGGTGCTCGTTCACCTGGGCCTGAGAGCGAGTCAGGGCCCGGCTCTGGGACTGAGCCCGGGTCAGGGCAGCGGCGTGCGGTGGCGTGCCCTGGAGCAGGCCCGCCACGACAGCCACGACGGCCACGAGAACGGCCAGGACGACGACCAGACGCTTGTTCATCGAGACCGACCGTAGGACGAGCCCGGCGCGTACGCATCGCACGCGAGCCATGAGGGTGACACCGGTCGCGCCCGCACGGACAGCGGGCACGCCCCCTTCCGTATGACAAGGCCGTCGCGCCCGACAGAAACGCGCTTCAAGTCAACCGCGTGACGCGGAAGATTCCCCCAGAAGTGCCACCCTTCCCCTCCTGGATACTCGGCCGGCACCAGCGCTCCCGCCCCCTCCCAAGGGCCACTCCACTCCCGGGATCCGGCGCTCCGACAATGCCGCATAATCGGCACTGGCATGCCATTGGCAAGGAGGCGGTCTATTCGCCCCGCCTCGCCGGTGCTTTAATCCCTCTGGAAAGTCACCGAGCGGTTTCTACGGAAATGGGTGGCTTGATGGCGAATGGATCTGCTTCGTGAGCCCGGGCCAGGCGGAGACGGCGACGGGTGGCCACATCCAGGAAATTCCGCTGACTGTCCCGGGAGCGAAACCCACGGCCATTGCCGTCGGCACCGACGGCAACATCTGGTTCGGGCTGGAGAATCTGCCGGCCTCCCCGGCGCCCACCCAGTGCGCCATCGGCAGGCTCAACCCCCTCACCCATGGGATCTCCGTCTTTCCCTACCCCGACCCCAAGGGGACGCAGAGCCTGGCGCAGGCGCAGGACGGACATGTCTGGATCGCGGGGCTGTCCGGCGTCGTCCACCGGTTCGATCCCCGCAGCGCGAGCTTCGCGCCCATCCCCGTGCCGGACGGGGGGCTGCTCACCGCTCTGGCCTTCGGCCCGGACGGCTCCGTGTGGTGCGCGGCCAACGGGACCGGATTGCTGCACCGGATCGACCGGGCCACTCTCTCCGTGCGCTCGTGGCTCGTGCCGTCCGGGGGCAAGCCGCAGGCCCTGGCGTTCGGCTCCGACGGCGCCCTGTGGTACACGCTGTCGTCGGCCAACCGCTTCGGCCGACTGGACCTGGAAACGGGTGGCTTCCAGTCCTGGGACCTGCCGTTCGCGAACCCCGCGGCCCGGATCGCCTCCGGCCCCTCCGGACTGTGGGTGTCCAGCACCGCGGGCCACTGGATCGGCGACATCGACCCCGCCACCGCGGGCATGACGCGGATCGGCCTGGCTTCCGGCAGCGCCCCCGTCGGAGTCGCCGTCGGCGGCGACGGCGCGCTGTGGTACTGCGCGTCCGGTACCAATCGCGTCGGCCGGATCGACGCCGAGGGCGGCCAGCCCGCGGAATGGACCCTCCCGACCGCCAACAGCGGCCCCTATGCCGTCGCCATCCGTTCCGGGGGCGAAGTGTGGTGCAGCGGCGCCAATTCCAAGTCCCTGGTGCGGCTGACCACCGGCACCACCCCCAGCAGGAATTCCCCGCAGAAGTCATAGGCAGAAGTCAGGGACGACAGCGCTCGCGGGGACGAAGCCGAGGAGTCGAATTGTGATTCAACCTGTGCGTGAATTCCCTCTCCCCAGGCCCGTCGACATCGCCGGACTGGGCGTGGCCGCCGACGGAAAGCTGTGGTATCTGGAGAAACACGGCCGGTTCCTGGTCGGTGTGAGTCCGTCGGCCGCCACCTGGACCGACCTTCCCCTGCCGTACGGAGAGCAGGAGAGCGGCGGCCTGGCCGTGACGCGCGACGGTCGCGCCTGCGTCACGTGCCCGCCCGAATCGCACGTGACCACCATGAGCCTCACCAGCGGGCAGGAGACCACATGGTCCCTGGACCGCCGGTTGGCCCCGGGGCACGTCGCGGTCGACGAGTCGGCCGGTGTCATCTGGATGATCGACAGGGCCGGTGCCCAACTGCTCCAGCTGGACACGGCGTCCGGGAAGACCGACCCGCTGCCCCTGCCCGCCGG
>NZ_JAINFC010000055.1 GCF_020740835.1 Streptomyces sp. UNOC14_S4 | reverse complement strand
GCCCCGCCCCCTCCACCGGACGTCGGCTGCCGGTAGGGGGCGCCTGCGTCCGCTGTCGGCTCTCCGCGCGTCCGGGGGGCGCGCCCCATCAGGGGCGCGGGGAACTGTGCGACAAGCCCCCACCGGGGGCGCACCCGCGCGCGCAGCGCAAGACGCCCCCCAGTAGGCGCAGCCGAAACACAGAGCCGCACCCGAACGGGCCCCGGCGGAGCCGAACAGGCAACCGGCGGAGCCCTACGCCGTGAACCTAAGACGGTTCTCAGAAACGCTCTGCAAAAGTGGGGCACCCGAAGAGACCGAAAGCCGCGCCGGAGGCGACATGGGTGAGATGACGGTGCTGGTCGTCGACGACGACCCCGACGTGAGGGCCGCCGTGGTCGACAGCCTCACCGTGGAGGGGTACGCCGTGGTCGACGCGGCGGACGGCCTCGCCGCCCTGTCCGCCGTCGCCGCGCACGCCCCCGCCGCCATCGTCCTCGACATCGCCATGCCCGTGCTGGACGGCCTCGCCGTGTGCCGGCGGCTGCGCGGGGTCGGGGACCGTACGCCCGTCCTCGTCCTGACCGCTCGCGATGCCGTTTCCGATCGGGTGGCGGGCCTGGACGCCGGTGCCGATGACTACCTCGTCAAGCCGTTCGCCCTGGACGAGCTCCTGGCCCGGCTCCGGGCGCTGCTGCGCCGGGCGCAGCCCGCCGAACCGGCCGAGGAGGCCGGTGAACTGGCCTTCGCCGATCTCGTCGTCGACCTGGCGACCCGGACCGGCAGGCGCGGTGACACCCCGCTCGAATTCACCCGCACCGAATTCGCCCTGCTGGAGGTGCTGATGCGGCACCCGGGGCAGGTGTTGCCGCGCGAGGTCATCCAGGAACGCGTCTGGGGCACCGACTTCGGTCCGGACTCCAATTCGCTGGCCGTGTACGTCGGTTATCTGCGGCGCAAGCTGGAGGCGGACGGTGCGCCCCGCCTCGTCCACACCGTGCACGGTGTCGGCTACCGGCTGGCCGAGCGATGAGGACCCTGCGGGCGCGGCTCCTGGGGCGGCGGCCTCTGCGGGCCCGGCTGGCGCTCGTCACCTCCGCCGCCGTCGCGGTCGTCGCTCTCGGCGTGCTTGTCGCCGCGTACGTCGTCATCCGCTACGAACTCGTGCGCCAGCTCGACCTCCAGCTGAAGCAGCAGGCCGGGATCATGGCGCAGCAGAGCCGAGGCGTCCACGACACCGGCGTTCTCTACGCCGAGTGCGGCTGGCTCGCGGCACCCGCCTGTGCGCAGATCGTCCCCACCGACCCGGCCGCGCCCGGCCAGAGCGGGCTGGTGCTGCCCGTCACCGGGGCCACGCGCCGCGTCGCGGAGGGCAGACTCGGCGAGTACTACAGCAACATCACCCTCAAGGGCCGCGACATGCGGATGTTCACGACCCGGATCAGGGACGGGCGGGCCCTCCAGGTCGCGGCCCGTTCCGACACGGTGGACCAGGGCGTACGGCAGGCGGGGCTGCTGCTCGCCGGGGTCGGCGGCGCCGGGGTCCTGCTCGCGGCGGGCCTCGGCTACTTCGCGTCCCGTACGTCCCTGAGGCCGGTGACCCGGCTCACGGCCACCGCCGAGCGCATCGCCGCCACCCGCGACCCGGCGCACCGCATCGAGCTGGCGCCCTACGAGGCGCGCCGCCAGGACGAGATCACCAGCCTCGCCACCAGCTTCAACACGATGCTCGGCGAGCTGGAGGAGGCCGTCGCCGCCCAGCGCAGGCTCGTCGCCGACGCCTCGCACGAGCTGCGCACCCCGCTGACGGCGCTGCGCACCAACGCCGAGCTCCTCGCCCGTGCCGACCGGCTCTCGCCCGCCCAGCGCGAGCGGGCCGCGGCCGCCCTGGGCCGCCAGCTCCGCGAGGTCACCGGCATGGTCAACGACCTCATCGAGCTCGCCCGGGACGAGGAGCCCCAGCAACTCGTCGAGCAGGTGCGCCTGGACCTGCTCGCCGCGCGCTGCGTGGAGGCCGCCCGCGGCCACTGGCCGGACACGCCCTTCACCGCCGACCTGGAAGGCGCGGGCTCCGTGACCGTCACCGGCGTCCCGTCCCGGCTCGCCCGGCTGCTGTCCAACCTGCTCGACAACGCGGCCAAGTTCAGCCCGGCCGGCGCGCTCGTCGAGGTGCGGCTGGAGCGTATGGAGCACGGGGTCGACCTGACGGTCCGCGACCACGGGCCTGGGATCGCCGCCGAGGACCTGCCGTACGTCTTCGACCGCTTCTACCGCTCCCGGCAGGCCCGCGCCCTGCCCGGCTCCGGCCTCGGGCTCGCCATGGCCCGGCAGATCGCCCGCGCCCACGGCGCCGAGCTGACGGCCGAACAGGCCGAGGCGGGCGGCGCCCGCTTCCGGCTGAGTTTTCCGGGTGCGTGATCGGAACGGGTGTGTGATCGGAACACGACGAAGGCCCCGGTCGTGATGACCGGGGCCTTCATTTCGAAGAGCGGACGACGAGACTCGAACTCGCGACATCCACCTTGGCAAGGTGGTGCTCTACCAACTGAGCTACGTCCGCATTCGCTCCGCGCTCTCGTGCGGTGCGGACACCACTATAGCCAACCCTGAGCACGTGCGAGACGCGCGGCCGCGTGACGGTTCTCCACGCCGAGCTTCGCGACGGCCGACGAGAGGTAGTTCCGGACCGTCCCCGGCGTCAGCGAGGCCCGCTCCGCGATCTCCGCCACGGGGGCCCCGTCCTCCGCCAGTTCCAGCAGTTCGGCCTCGCGCGCGGTCAGCGGCGAGTCGCCCGCGCTGATCGCGTCGGCCGCCAACTCCGGGTCCACATAGCGGCTTCCGGCGTGCACCGTGCGGATGATCTCGGCGAGCCGCTGGGCGGAGACGGTCTTCGGGACGAAACCCCGCACCCCCGCCTCCAGGGCCCGCTTCAGATGTCCGGGGCGGCCGTGACTCGTCACGATCATGGTGCGGCAGGAGGGCAGCTCGTCGCGCAGGGATGTGGCCACCGTCACACCGTCCGCCCCTGGCATTTGAAGATCCAGCACCGCGACGTCCGGCCGGTGGGCCCGAGCCATGGCCAGCGCCTCGGGGCCGGACGCGGCCTCCGCCACCACCTGGAGATCGTCCTCCAGCCCGAGCAGCGCGGCGAGCGCCCCCCGGATCAGGTGCTCGTCGTCCGCCAGCATCACTCGTACGGGGGGCTGCCCCGTGTTGACGCCGTCGCTCATGCTTCCCCTCCCGGAACGGCCGCGGCGGTGACCCGGGACCGCGCGCCGTCCTCCTCGGCCGCTCCGGCATCCGTCCCCGCCAGCGGTATCTCGGCCTTCACGCGGAACATGCGCGGTTCGCGGCGCTCCGCCGTCAGTGTGCCGTCCAGGGCCGCGAGCCGTTCCGTGAGTCCCGCGAGCCCCGAACCGCCGGTGCCCGGCTGCGGGGCCTTCTCCGGCACCCCGTCGTTCTCCATGACCAGGACCGCCGTCCCGTCGGTGATCCGCATCCGTACCGCGCAGCGCCGCGCGTCCGCGTGCCGCAGCACGTTCGTCGTCGCCTCGCGCACCACCCAGGCCAGAGCGGCCTGCACGGGCTGCGGCAGCGCGTCCTTCGTGGCGTCGTCGATACGGCACTCGATGCCCGCCGCCACGAGCACGCCCCGGGCTCCCGCCAGCTCGGTGTGCAGATCGGCCTCCCGGTATCCGCGCACCACCGCCCGGACCTCGCGCTGCGAGTCCCGGGCGATCCGCTGGACCTCCTCCATGTGCTGCAGCGCGTCGGCGGAGCCCCGCCGCGCCAACTGCACCGCGAGCTCGCTCTTGAGCGCGATCACCGCGAGGTTGCGGCCCATGACGTCGTGCAGATCGCGCGAGAACCGCAGCCGCTCCTCCGCCACGGCCAGCTTTGCCTGTGCGGTACGGGCCTCCTCCAGCTCCCACAGCACCGCGAGGAACCACGCCGAGGTGCGCATCACGGACAGGCTCCACAGCGCGCTGAAGACGGTGAACGCCCCGATGATCACCGCACCCACCACCGTGCCGCCCATCAGGGCGATCGCGGCGGTCAGGGCCACCGCCACCAGGAGGGAGACGCCGAGATACCGGCGGATGCGGGTGACGACGCTGAACGAGCCGAAGACGATCAAGCTGCTGGCCTGGAGCATCAGGCCCGAGGTCGTAATGTGCGCCGCGCCCTCGACCAGGACCTTCACGACGTAGAGGCCTATGAAGGCCACGTACAGCACCGTGGAGAAGGCCAGCCCCCGCCAGGGAACGGGCTGTTTCCGCAGATAGTGGTCGAGGCACCGCCGCGACAGAACGATGTGGTGCGTGCAGTGGACGAGGCTGATTCCCAGCAGAACCCACCCCAGGACGAGGCTGGGCCCGCCCAGCAACTGGAACCCATTGGTCGCCGGAAAGAGGAACGGCACCACGCACACGGTCACCCGCGTATAGAAGTCGACCTGCTCGACCCGGCTCCACTTCCGCCAGTCCCGCAGCCGCTTGCGCTTGCGCTCGCCCACGCGCGCCCGCCCCCCCCGTCACCCGTCGTCCCTCACCCGCTCCCCGGCATCCGGGGAACCGGTCTCACCTGCGCGGTTCCCAGCGGAACCACCGACGTACAGCAAACACGCCCAGCGCCACCCAGACCAGCGCGGTCACCAGATGCTGTATCGCATCGCCCGCGGACATCCCGCCGAGCCAGCCGCCGCGCATCAGCTGCATCGCCGGGGTGAGCGGCAGCAGCTCGCAGACCCGGGCGAGGCCGTCGGGCATGATCTCCAGCGGGACGACCAGTCCCGAACCGAGCATCGTGATCAGGAACATCGGCGTCGTGACGAACCCCGCGCCCTCGACCGACTTGGCCCACGCGGCCGTCGCCCCCGCCAGCAGGATGCACAGGGCTATGCCCGATATGAGCCCGGCCAGCAGCAGTTCGGGCCGCTCCACCATGCCCAGCTTCAGCCAGACGACGCCCGCCGCCACCAGCAGCACGCACTGGACCAGGGCCACGATCACCGCCGGGACGGCCGTGCCCGCCAGGATCTCCAGGTCGCCCGCCTCGCCCGTGCGCAGCCGCTTGAGGACGAGCTCCTCGCGCCGCGCGACGTACGCGGTGACCAGGTTCTGGTAGACGGCGAAGACCAGGACGAAGCCGAAGCCGCCGGTCATCGACACCTCGGCGACCGACATCCCCGTCTTGTCGAGGTTCGCCCCGCCGATCGCGCTGTGCATCGCGTAGATCATCACGGCGGGCATCAGCAGCCCCATGTAGAGCGCGGTCTTGCTCCGCCCGAGCAGCGTCAGCTCGGCCCGGCCCAGCGCCACCACCCGCGATATCGAGGTGCTCCGCGGCGTCGCGTCCGCTGTCGTCGTCGCCATCACGCGGCCCTCCCCGCGGCCGTGGCCGCGCTCTCCCGCGAGCTCTCGCCCGCTATCGCCAGGAACGCCTCCTCCAGGGAAGCCGTCCGCGCGTCGAGACCCTCCAGCTCGACGTCCTTCTCCCGTGCCCAGAGCAGCAGTCCGGTCAGCGTCCGCTGGAGCTCGTGCGTCTGGAGCTCTATCCGGCCGTTCTGCTCCTCGTGCCGTGTGACCCCCAGCTCCGCGAGCGGCGGCAGGTCGCCCACGAACCAGCCCACCGGCATCGCGAAGCGGATGCGGGAGGGGTAGGAGCCGATGACCTCGCCGGGTGCCCCGGCCGTCACGATCTCGCCCGCGCGCATGATCGCGACCCGGTCGGCGAGGGCCTCGGCCTCCTCCAGGTAGTGCGTGGTGAGCAGCACGGTGGTGCCCTCCGCCCGCAGCGCGCGCACCAGCTCCCAGGTCATGTGCCGCGCCTCGGGGTCCAGGCCCGTGGTCGGCTCGTCGAGGAACAGCACCTCGGGCCTGCCCAGCAGGGCCAGCGCGAGGTCGAGCCGCCGCTTCTCACCGCCGGAGAGCTGCTTGACCCGTACGTCGCGGCGGTCCGCGAGCCGCACCATGCCGAGCGCCTCGTCGGCCGGCCGCGCCCCCGTGGTGATGCCCGCCCACATCCGGACCGTCTCCGCGACGGTCAGATCCGAGGGGAAGCCGCCCTCCTGGAGCATCACCCCCGTCCGCGGCCGGACCGCGGCCCGATCCGCGTACGGATCGTGGCCCAGCACCCGTACCTGCCCCCCGGTCGGCCGGGCCAGGCCCTCCAGCAGCTCGACCGTGGAGGTCTTGCCCGCGCCGTTCGTGCCCAGCAGGGCGAACAGCTCGCCGCGCCCCACGGTGAAGGAGACGCCCCGCACCGCCTCGAAGCCCTTTTCCCCCTCGGGGCCGTAGCGACGGCGCAGCCCCGAGACCTCGATCACACTGTCCCCGATGTCCATGATCCAAGCCTCCCGCCGGTTCCGGCCCGGGGGCAGTGCGAGCTGTCATGACCTCGGATGACGAATGTCATCAGGGATCGTTCCGCGGAGGAAGGCCGGAGGAAGGACGGGGGAAGGCTGGAGGAACGACGAAGGCCCCGGTCGCGATGACCGGGGCCTTCATTCTCTGAGCGGACGACGAGACTCGAACTCGCGACATCCACCTTGGCAAGGTGGTGCTCTACCAACTGAGCTACGTCCGCATTGCTGCCGACCGGCTTTCACCGGGCGGTGCGAACACCACTCTACCGGACTCCGAGGAGTGGTCGGTACGTGGTGAGAGCGGGTGACAGGAATCGCACACTGCGCCTCCCTCTTGGAAAGAGGGCGCTCTACTACTGAGCTACACCCGCATGTCGACCGCCGGCCCACTGATGTGGACGGCAGACGATCAGAGCGGGTGACAGGAATCGCACACTGCGCCTCCCCCTTGGAAAGGGGGCGCTCTACTACTGAGCTACACCCGCATGACCCCGAAGTCCCGGCGGTTTCCCGTCCGTTCCCCTCGGCGTGATCATCACTCTAGCGGATCAACGGGGCTGCTTGGCAACTCGGCGGTCCACCGGGCGGCCGCCGGGGGTTCACCGTCCGGCCCCCGGTGGCCCGTCGGCCCGGTCCGGTGCTCAGCCGGCCTCGTTGAACGCCTCGTAGACGCGCTTGGGGATACGGCCGCGCGGCGGGACGTCCATCCCGTGGGAGCGGGCCCAGGCGCGCACCGCCGAGGGGTCCGGCGCGACCGAGGTGCGGCGGTAGACCTTCCCCGAGCGGGACTGCTTGCGGCCGGCGTCCACATAGGGAGTGAGGAGGGCGCGCAGTTTCTTTGCATTGGCGGTGTTGAGGTCGATCTCGTACGACTTGCCGTCGAGGCCGAAGGAGACCGTCTCCGCGGCTTCCCCGCCGTCGATGTCATCGGAGAGCGTGACCACTACGCGCTGTGCCACGAATATGGGTCCTTTCCGCGGGCGACACCACGGGTGAGCTGCGGTGCCGCGAGGTTCCAGTTGTTCCGGATCAATGATTATTCATTTGTACAACGAAGGCCATTGCAAATGGAAGCCCAGTTAATTCCGCCAGCGTGGCCGTCGGCAATCAGGACCGTACATTTTTCCCGGGATTTTCCCCGGATTCTTCCTGTGTCGATGCGTAAACGTAACAGGACCCGTCTCATATCTATGCGCGTAGATTTTTTGGCGCTGTACTCTGGCCACACCGCTTCAGCTCACGCACCACACACCGGGAGTGCCAGTGGCACGCGTCGTAGTCGACGTCATGCTCAAGCCGGAGATCCTCGACCCGCAGGGGCAGGCGGTGCAGCGCGCGCTGCCTCGCCTGGGTTTCGAGGGGATCGCCGACGTCCGTCAGGGCAAGCGCTTTGAACTCGAAGTCGAGGGACCGGTCGACGAGGCCGCCCTCGCCCGCATCCATGAGATGGCGGAAACGTTTCTCGCCAACACCGTGATCGAGGACTTCACCGTGCGGGTCGACTCGTGACCGCGCGCGTCGGAGTCGTCACCTTCCCCGGCACGTTGGACGACCGTGACACCCAACGCGCCGTCCGCATCGCCGGATTGGAAGCCGTGCCGCTCTGGCACCGGGACAAGGACCTCAAGCAGGTCGACGCCGTGGTCCTGCCCGGCGGCTTCTCCTACGGCGACTACCTGCGGGCGGGCGCGATCTCCCGCTTCTCGCCGGTGATGGAGTCCGTCATCGGCCAGGCGAAGTCCGGGATGCCCGTCCTCGGGATCTGCAACGGCTTCCAGGTGCTCACCGAGTCGCACCTGCTGCCCGGCGCGATGCTCCGCAACAACCACCTGCACTTCATCTGCCGCGACCAGAAGCTGCGGGTGGAGAACGCGAACACCGCCTGGACGACCGACTACGAGGCGGGCCAGGAGATCTCCGTCCCGCTGAAGAACATCGACGGCCGTTACGTGGCCGACGAGCGCACCCTCGACGAGCTCGAGGCCGAGGGCCGCGTCGCCTTCCGCTACCTGGACGGCAACCCCAACGGCTCGCTGCGGGACATCGCGGGCATCACCAACGCCGAGGGCAACGTCGTCGGCCTGATGCCGCACCCCGAGCACGCGGTCGAGCCGCTCATCGGCACCGGCCGCACGGACGGCCTCGGTTTCTTCACGTCGATCCTCAAGAAGCTGGTCAACGCATGAGCCTCGACACCGTCAAGCACGCCGCCGAGACCCCGGAGGACGCCCAGCCGTGGGCCGAACTCGGGCTCAAGGAGGACGAGTACGCGCGCATCCGCGAGATCCTCGGCCGCCGCCCGACCGGCGCCGAGCTCGCCATGTACTCCGTCATGTGGTCGGAGCACTGCTCGTACAAGAGCAGCAAGGTCCACCTCCGCCAGTTCGGCGAGAAGGCCCCCGAGAACGACGCGCTCCTCGTCGGCATCGGCGAGAACGCCGGTGTCGTCGACGTCGGCCAGGGCTACGCGGTCACCTTCAAGGTCGAGTCGCACAACCACCCCTCGTACATCGAGCCCTACCAGGGCGCGGCCACCGGCGTCGGCGGCATCGTCCGCGACATCCTCGCGATGGGCGCCCGCCCGGTCGCCGTCATGGACCCGCTGCGCTTCGGCGCCGCCGACCACCCCGACACCAAGCGCGTCCTGCCGGGCGTCGTCGCGGGCATCGGCGGCTACGGCAACTGCCTGGGCCTGCCGAACATCGGCGGCGAGGTCGTCTTCGACGCCTGCTACCAGGGCAACCCGCTGGTCAACGCCCTGTGCGTGGGTGTGATGAAGCACGAGGACATCCACCTCGCGAAGGCCTCCGGCGCGGGCAACAAGGTCATCCTCTACGGCGCCCGCACGGGCGGCGACGGCATCGGCGGCGTGTCCGTGCTCGCCTCCGAGACCTTTGACGCTGCAGGCAATAGCGCCTCCGGCGCGGGCAAGCCCACCAAGCGTCCCGCCGTCCAGGTCGGCGACCCCTTCCAGGAGAAGCTCCTCATCGAGTGCACCCTGGAGATCTTCCGCGAGAACCTGGTCGACGGCATCCAGGACCTCGGCGGCGCCGGTCTCTCCTGCGCCACCAGCGAGCTGGCCAGCGCCGGTTCGGGCGGCATGCGCGTCGAGCTCGACCGCGTCCCGCTGCGCGACGCGACCCTCTCGCCCGAGGAGATCCTCATGAGCGAGTCGCAGGAGCGCATGTGCGCCGTCGTCGAGCCCGGCAAGGTCGACCGCTTCCTGGAGATCTGCGAGAAGTGGGACGTCATCGCCACCGTCATCGGTGAGGTCACCGACGGCGAGCGGCTGGAGATCTTCTGGCACGGCGAGCAGATCGTGGACGTACCGCCGCGTACGGTCGCCCACGAGGGCCCGGTCTACGAGCGCCCGTACGCCCGCCCCGAGTGGCAGGACGCCCTCCAGGCCGACGACGCGAACAAGCTGGCCCGGCCGGAGACCGCCGAGGAGCTGCGCGAGCAGGTCCTGAAGGTGGTCGCCTCCCCGAACCAGGCGTCCAAGTCCTGGATCACCGACCAGTACGACCGGTTCGTGCAGGGCAACACGGTGCTGGCACAGCCGGAGGACTCCGGCATGGTCCGCATCGACGCCGGGACCAACCTCGGTGTCGCCGTGGCCACGGACGGCAACGGCCGCTACGCGAAGCTCGACCCGTACACGGGCGCGCAGCTCGCGCTGGCGGAGTCCTACCGCAACGTCGCCGCGACCGGTGCCCGCCCGCTCGCCATCTCCAACTGCCTCAACTTCGGTTCGCCCGAGGACCCGGCGGTGATGTGGCAGTTCGCCGAGGCCACGCGCGGTCTCGCCGACGGCTGCCTCACGCTGGGCACCCCGGTGACCGGCGGCAACGTCTCGCTCTACAACCAGACGGGCGAGACGGCCATCCACCCGACCCCGGTGGTCGCGGTCCTCGGTGTCATCGACGATGTCGAGCGCCGCACGCCGATGGCCTTCCGCGAGGAGGGGCAGCTGCTCTACCTGCTCGGCGACACCCGCGAGGAACTGGGCGGTTCCGCCTGGTCGCAGGTGATCCACGACCACCTGGGCGGGCTGCCGCCGAAGGTGGACCTGGAGCGGGAGCGGCTGCTCGCCGAGATCCTCATCTCGGCCTCGCGCGACGGCATGATCGACGCGGCGCACGACCTCTCGGACGGCGGCCTCGTCCAGGCCGTGACCGAGTCCTGCCTGCGCGGAGGAACGGGCGCGCGCCTGGTCGTCCCGGACGGCCTGGACGCGTTCACCTTCCTCTTCTCCGAGTCGGCGGGACGGGCCGTGGTGTCCGTACCGCGCAGCGAGGAGCTCCGCTTCTCCGACATGTGCGGTGCGCGGGGGCTGCCCGCGACGCGGATCGGCGTGGTGGACGGCGAATCCCTCGACGTCCAGGGCCACTTCGAGCTGCCGCTGGCCGAGCTGCGCGCGGCGCACGAGGCGACGATCCCGGCCCTGCTGGCCTGACCCCTCCCCGGGGCTCCGCCCCGGACCCCGGCGCCCACCGGGCTGCGGCCTGAGCTCTCGCTCGCGACCGCGGCCCGGTGGGGGTTCCTCGCGCAGTTCCCCGCGCCCCTTGCAGGGGCTGCGCCCCGTCAGGGGCGCGGGGAACTGCGCGACCAGCCACAACGGACCCGCAGCCGCGCGCCGAGCGCAAGTGGCAACCCGGTAGGCGCGAGCCAGGCGGCTAGGGTCACCGCATGGCAACCCCGCGTCAACGCTCACGCCCCCGCAAATACGACCTCGCCAAGACAACAGCCGCCGTCAAGGCGCAGCTGACAAACATCCGCACCGTCGTCGCCGCGCTCGACGAAGGGCAGTTCGGCTTGCCCACTCGCCTCCCCGGCTGGACGGTAAGGGAGTTGGTGGCGCACATCGCCCTCGCCGGTGCCGCCGTCGTCAACCGCAATCTCGAACAACCCCCGGCCCCCGCGCAGGAGATCATCGCCGCGCAGTGGCCCGAGGCGGTGACCGTCATGGTGGGGCACGCCGACGAAATGGCGCGCAAGGCCGCCGCGGAGACGGAGCCGCTCACGCTGATCGACGGCATCGCCGAGAAGTTCGCCGTACTGACGGCCGACGCCGCCCCCGACCGGCTGCTCGCGGCGCGCTCCGGGGCGATGCGGCTGGACGACTTCCTGGCCACGCGCTGCGTCGAACTCGCCGTCCACACCGACGATCTCGCGGCCGCGCTCGGCACGGAGATCCCGTGCGACCGCCATGTCCTGGCCACGGCCTGCCGGGTGCTGGCGGACGCGCTCGCCGCGCAGGCGCCGGGCGGCTCGGTGGAGGTGCGTATTCCGCCGTTTGCAGTCGTGCAGTGCATCGAAGGGCCCAGGCACACCCGCGGCACGCCGCCCAACGTCGTGGAGACCGACGCGCGGACGTGGCTGCGCCTCGCGACGGGCCGTACGGACTGGGCGGCGGCCCTCGACGAGGCGGCGGTCGCGGCCAGTGGTGAACGGGCCGATCTCTCCGCCCACTTGCCGCTGCTCAGATGATGCTCAGATGAGCGCGCGACCACGGAGTGTCGCCCCACCGTGCGCGCCGGTCACATGGCGGTGCGAAGTGTGAGCTATCCCTGGTCATCCCCGGTTCGGATGAACCACGCGACTGCCATAGACTCGGTTACGTGCCTCGTGGTGATGGACGACTCAACCACGACCTGCTCCCCGGCGAGAAGGGCCCCCAGGACGCTTGCGGCGTCTTCGGTGTCTGGGCTCCGGGCGAAGAGGTCGCCAAGCTCACCTATTTCGGGTTGTATGCCCTGCAGCACCGCGGACAGGAGTCCGCGGGCATCGCAGTGAGCAACGGCTCCCAAATTCTCGTCTTCAAGGACATGGGACTTGTTTCCCAGGTCTTCGACGAGACTTCCCTCAGCTCTCTCCAGGGCCATATCGCGGTCGGCCACGCCCGCTACTCCACCACCGGTGCCTCGGTGTGGGAGAACGCGCAGCCGACCTTCCGGGCGACGGCCAACGGTTCGATCGCGCTCGGTCACAATGGCAATCTGGTGAACACCGCGGAACTCGCGGAAATGGTCGCCGCCCTCCCCCGGGAGAACGGCCGGGCCACCCAGGTCGCGGCGACCAACGACACCGATCTGGTCACCGCCCTGCTCGCGGGCCAGACCGATGCCGACGGCAAGCCGCTGACGATCGAGGAAGCGGCCACCAAGGTCCTCCCGGACGTCAAGGGCGCCTTCTCGCTCGTCTTCATGGACGAGCACACCCTCTACGCCGCCCGTGACCCGCAGGGCATCCGCCCGCTCGTCCTCGGCCGCCTGGAGCGCGGCTGGGTGGTGGCCTCCGAGACGGCCGCCCTGGACATCTGCGGTGCCGCGTTCGTCCGCGAGGTCGAGCCCGGCGAGCTCGTCGCCATCGACGAGCAGGGGGTGCGCACCTCCCGCTTCGCCGAGGCCCGGCCCAAGGGCTGTGTCTTCGAGTACGTCTACCTCGCGCGCCCCGACACCGACATCGCGGGCCGCAACGTCTACCTCTCCCGGGTCGAGATGGGCCGCAGGCTCGCCGTCGAGGCCCCGGTCGAGGCCGACCTGGTGATACCGACCCCGGAGTCCGGCACGCCCGCCGCCGTCGGCTACGCCGAGGCCAGCGGCATCCCGTACGGCGCGGGCCTGGTGAAGAACTCGTACGTGGGCCGGACCTTCATCCAGCCCAGCCAGACCATCCGCCAGCTCGGCATCCGGCTCAAGCTGAACCCGCTGAAGGAGGTCATCCGCGGCAAGCGGCTGGTGGTCGTCGACGACTCCATCGTCCGCGGCAACACCCAGCGGGCCCTGGTGCGGATGCTGCGCGAGGCGGGCGCGGCCGAGGTGCACGTACGCATCTCCTCGCCGCCCGTGAAGTGGCCCTGCTTCTTCGGCATCGACTTCGCCACCCGCGCCGAGCTGATCGCCAACGGGATGACCGTCGAGGAGATCGGCAAGTCGCTCGGCGCCGACTCGCTCGCCTACATCTCGCTCGACGGCATGGTCGAGGCGACCGCCATCGCCAAGCCGAACCTGTGCCGGGCCTGCTTCGACGGGGAGTACCCGATGGAGCTGCCCGACCCCGAGCTGCTCGGCAAGCAGCTGCTGGAGACCGAGCTGGCCGGTGGCACGGACGCCGCCGACGCGCTCCGTCGCCCGTAACGCTCCGTAGTAACAAGACGACACGAAAGTTCACAGCATGTCTGCGACCACCGGTGCCAGCTACGCAAGCGCGGGCGTCGACATCGAAGCCGGCGACCTCGCCGTCGAGCTCATGAAGAAGTGGGTCAAGAAGGCCACCCGCCCGGAGGTCGTCGGCGGCCTCGGCGGCTTCGCCGGGCTCTTCGACGCCAGTGCCCTCAAGCGCTACGAGCGCCCGCTGCTCGCCTCCGCGACCGACGGCGTCGGCACGAAGGTCGACATCGCGCGCCGGATGGGGGTCTACGACACCATCGGCCACGACCTCGTCGGCATGGTCGTCGACGACCTGGTGGTCTGCGGCGCCGAGCCGCTGTTCATGACCGACTACATCTGTGTCGGCAAGGTCCACCCCGAGCGGGTCGCGGCCATCGTCAAGGGCATCGCCGAGGGCTGCGTCCTCGCGGGCTGCGCGCTGGTCGGCGGCGAGACCGCCGAGCACCCCGGGCTGCTCGGCGCGGACGAGTTCGACGTGGCCGGGGCCGGCACGGGCGTGGTCGAGGCCGACCGGCTGCTGGGCGCGGATCGCATCCGTACGGGTGACGCGGTCATCGCGATGGCCTCCTCCGGACTTCACTCGAACGGGTACTCGCTGGTCCGCCATGTGCTGTTCGACCGGGCGGGCTGGGCGCTGGAGCGGGAGGTGCCCGAGTTCGGCCGCACGCTCGGCGAGGAGCTGCTGGAGCCCACCAGGATCTACTCGCTCGACTGCCTGGCCCTCACCCGTACGGCCGAGGTGCACGCCTTCTCGCACATCACCGGTGGCGGGCTCGCCAACAACCTCGCCCGGGTGATCCCGGACGGGCTGCACGCCACCGTCGACCGCTCCACCTGGGCGCCGGGCGCGGTCTTCGGGCTGGTCGGCGAGCTGGGGCAGGTGGCACGCCCCGAGCTGGAGAAGACCCTCAACATGGGCGTCGGCATGATCGCCGTCGTGCCGCAGGAGTCCGTGGAGGTGGCCCTGGCCACCTGTGCCGACCGTGGCGTCGACGCCTGGGTGGCGGGTGAGATCACCGAGCGCGGTGACCACGCCGAGGCCGTGGCCCTGACCGGTGACTACGCGAGCTGACGCACGACGCGTCACCACCGGCCCCGGGGCGGCTCCGTCCTCCGGGGCCGGTCGAGTCATGCCTTCCGCCCGGTCGCGGACAAGCACGCGAACCAGCACGCCGCGGACAGCACAGAAACCGGTCCGAGGGCATCCCTCGGACCGGTTCAGTGGGAGTTACGGCGTCAAGCGCGGCGACGGTAGGCGGAGGAGGAGTGGTCGGACTCCTGCTCGTCCTCGTCCTCGACGTTGTAGCGATCCGCGTACTGAGCGTACGGATCGTCGTCCAGCTCATCGTCCTTGTCGAGCGGCTCGCTGTTCAGCGGCTGCTTCGTCGTCGGCGATGCGCCCAGCTCATCAGCCAGACGTGAGAGGTCGGTCCCGCCGCTGTTGTACTTCAGCTGGCGGGCGACCTTTGTCTGCTTGGCCTTGGCCCGGCCGCGCCCCATGGCTCGACCCCCTCAGTGACGGGGCTCGACGGCCCCAGAGTCTTGACACGCGTTCACGATCATGAGTCAGAGCGGACCCTCGGTGAGGTGTCCGGCCTGTAGGACTTCAACGGTACCTGCTTCCGCGGCCATACGGTACGTCGCCCGCATGACGTGCCACGGAGCACAACCCGAGGGGAGCCCCGTCCCCGCTGGTCAGCTGCGATTTTAACGTGTCCTGTGCGCCGACCCGCCGAGGGGTGGTGAGGGATCTCTCGCTCGCCGTCCCCGCACAGCGGCCTGTGGAGACCGCTGTGCGGATACCGAGCGTACGGGCGGATCACCGTCCGTGGCCCTGACTCTCTACCCGCCGGTATTAACGCTCGGCGGCGGCGCGCGCCTCCGCCATGCGCTGTTCGGCGATCCGGTCGGCCGCGACGGCGGGCGGGATGCCGTCCGCCTTGGCGCGGTCGAAGATGGCCAGGGTCGTGGCGAAGATCTCGTTCGCCTTGGCCTTGGCCCGGTCGAAGTCGAAACCGTTCAGCTCGTCGGCGACCTGGATCACGCCACCGGCGTTCACCACGTAGTCCGGCGCGTAGAGGACGCCGCGGTCGGCGAGGTCCTTCTCGACACCCGGATGGGCGAGCTGGTTGTTGGCCGCGCCGCAGACCACGGAGGCGGTCAGGGCCTTCACCGTCCCGTCGTCCAGCGCGCCGCCCAGCGCGCAGGGCGCGTAGACGTCGAGGGGGCTGCGCACCAGGATGTCCGCGGTGGCCACGGTGGTCACCCCGGGGTGCCGGGCGGCGATCCGCTCGACGGCCTCGGCGCGCACATCGGTGATCACGACCTCGGCGCCGTCCTGGACCAGGTGCTCGACCAGGTGGTGGCCCACCTTGCCGACGCCCGCGACGCCCACCCGGCGGCCGCGCAGCGTCGGCTCGCCCCACGTGGCCTGCGCGGCGGCGCGCATGCCCTGGAAGACGCCGAAGGCCGTGAGCACGGAGGAGTCGCCCGCGCCGCCGTTCTCGGGGGAGCGCCCGGTGGTCCAGCGGCACGTGCGCGCCACGACGTCCATGTCCTGTACGTACGTGCCGACGTCGCACGCGGTGACATAACGGCCGCCGAGCGAGGCCACGAAACGTCCGTAGGCGAGCAGCAGCTGCTCGGATTTCACCGTTTCGGGGTCACCTATGATCACGGCCTTGCCGCCGCCGTGGGGGAGCCCGGCCAGGGCGTTCTTGTAGGACATCCCGCGGGAGAGGTTGAGCGCGTCCAGCACCGCGGCCTCCTCGGAGGCGTACGGGTAGAAGCGGGTGCCGCCCAGGGCCGGACCCAGGGACGAGTCGTGGACGGCGATGACGGCCTTCAGGCCGCTCTCGCGGTCCTGGCAGAGCACGACCTGCTCGTGACCGCCCTGGTCGGACCGGAAGAGGGTGTGCAGCACGCCTTCGGAGGCGTCGTGAGGACGTACGTCAGTCACTGTGGTGACTCCATATGTCGCGGAGGTCGCCCTCCGGGGGTGGTGGAGGGCCGGTTGGGACGAGGGTAGGGCCAAAGGGCCCGCCGGACCGGTGCGGTGCCGAGGATCACTCTCCCGGGGTGCCGTGCCGTGGGACGATCGGGGCGGTGCGGGGGAGGTCCGGGCAACTCCCCGGAGGGTCCAGGCGGTTCGAGGGAGCGGGGTGTGGGGTTGGCGTCTTCGGTGACTGTCCCGTACGCGGCGTATCTACGGGTCTACGAGCCCCTCGGCGCCTTCCCGGAGCCGGAGCGCGGCCACTGGGCGCGCTACGCCCGCAGGGACGCCCTCCCGGGGGCCCAGGAGGAGCTCCGCCGCTCGCTCGCCGACCTGCTGCCCACGCCGCCCGTGCCGGTCCCCGTGCACGAGAGCGCGGACGCGTTCGTGGCGTACGTGGACGGCGTGGTGTGCGTCTGCCCGTGGCGCACCCGGCTGCGGGGCTGGCTGGCCCTGGGGGAGCTGGCGGAGGCGCTGCCCGCGCCCGTCCTGGACGCGGCGCTGCCGCCCGTGGTGCGCCGCCAGGCGGAGGCGGACTACGAGCGCTGGCAGCTGCGCAACCCCGACGCCCGCCCGTGGATCCGCACGGCGACCTGGCAGGTGCCGCTGCGCTGGTTCGTGCTCTTCGCGGACGAGGAGCGGGAGTACGGCAAGGGCGAGGGGCCCGACGGCGGGGCGCCCGTGCTGCGCTACCGCACCCCGATGGTGGAGGCGAGGCGCCGGGTGGCCAGGGGGCTGCGGACGCTCAAGGACGCCATCGACGAGGGGCCGCTGATCGACGGCCTGGTGGACGTGGGGCGCTGGCTGGAGGAGTTCCACCCGCGCTCGCTGGTGGAGCTCGATTACGGCGGCCTGGTGCACATGGTGCCCGAGGCCGACCTCGCCGAGGACCACTCGGCCGGCGACACCGCCGAGGGGCTGGCCGCGCTGCGCCGGGGTGACGGCGCGCGGGCGGGCGAGGTGTACGAGAGGCTGACGGAGCGTTGGAGCGCCGTGCGGAACCGGCAGTATGCGAACTGAAGGCGGGCTGAAGGTGGGCTGAAGGTGAGCCTGCGCGTGCCGCGGCGACCCGGCGACGCGATGCGGTCTGATATCAACCCAATGCCAACCGATACGGATCGCTGATGTGAACCGTTGTGAACTGTTGTGGACCGATGTGAACTGATGTGAACTGACCCCGGCGTCCGGGAATTGAGGGACGATCGGGGCTGCTGTGAAATCGGTGGAGGACCTAGGTCCCGATCCGGGCCATTGCGGCAACCGTGACCTAACGCACTTACGTCAGGTCTTGCGCCCATCGCCCATCCTCATGGCAAAATAGGACAAGGAGTCCGGGAAGGGTTCCTTCCGCCCAACTAAGGGCGGATAGATCGGTATTGCACTCTTCGGCGGGTCTGGTGACCCCTGATCCCCTTGTGACTGATCGTCACGGCGGAGTAACTGTCCGCTATGGCACGGTCCATCGGCTTCCGTCGAGGTTGAACACCTGAGAGGGCAATTCCATCGGTTTGGCCGACGTGGCTGGACAGATGGTGTAGTTGTAGTGCCGAGGACAAGCCGTTCGTCCTATAACCGACTCGGCCCGCGTCCGCCATTTCGGGCAACGCGGGTCAAGGTGCAGAATTTAGAGGAAAGAACCGACTCCACGTCCGGTTCTCCCGAGGAGGCCGCTCATGACCGCTCGCACCCCTGATGCCGAGCCGCTGCTGACCCCGGCTGAGGTTGCCACGATGTTCCGCGTGGACCCGAAGACCGTGACCCGCTGGGCCAAGGCAGGCAAGCTCACGTCCATCCGTACCCTCGGAGGACACCGCCGCTACCGCGAAGCGGAGGTCCGTGCCCTGCTGGCGGGCATTCCGCAGCAGCGCAGCGAGGCCTGAACGACCGCACAGCGCACTGCCGGGCGGTTTCCGGGGCCCCCAACCCGGATGACCGACCGGATCGCAGCACCTGAGTTTTAAACGACAGCGGGATCTGCCCCAACAGATCCCTCGCCCACCGACTTGGGCAAGTCGTCGATCGCGCCGGACTCCGCCGAGTCCGGCGCGATCTTTTTATACCCGCGCGTTATGGGCTGCGAGGCCGTCGTGGGCCGCCGTAGGCCGTCGTGGGTCGCCGTGGGCCTCCACGGGCCCGCGGCGCCCGCTCGCCGGACGGGTGGGAGGCGGGACGCGATGATGTCCGCCGCCCTCTTTCGGGGGAGGTGCAATTGCACATATTAAATTGACCCGTTGTGAGGGAGGGGTAAGTTCCGTCACCACGGAAACTCTTTCGGTGACTCCTGTCACAGTGCGACGGGGTTGTCACTCACCGTGCCCTGCGGTAGGGGGCGGCGGGCGGAGCCGGCGCCCGGTGCTGCCCCAAGCGTGGCATCCGACTGCCCCCGCCGCAGCCGCCGTTGGTCCCCCGGGAGAGGGCCTTAGGTCCCGGCCCGGCCCGGCGCCCCCTTGGCCGCGGCGGCGGCCTCCTGGGCGAGCCGCAGCAGGCGGTGGCACACCGCGCAGTGGCGGGTCAGATGGCGGTAGCCGGAGGCGGCGGCGAGATGGGCGCGCAGCAGTGCCCTCGTCTCGTGCCGGATGGCCTCGGTCCGTTTCGGCTCGGTCCCGGTGGTCGTCGTCATGGAGCGCAGCACCTCCACTGCCTGGGTACCCCTGGCACGTGTCTCAGTCAAGGTCGCGCAGAAACTCATCGGAAACTCGTCCGAACTCGCCGCGATATGGCGCCGAAACACACACAGGGGCGCGGGCCTTCGCGCGGGCCTGGGGGGAGGCGCGTGAGAGGAGTGCTGTCGAAGCGGCCGTGGCACCGCGCAGCGCGGATGGCTTGCGTGCACAGCAGCGAGGCCCGCATCCATCCGGATGCGGGCCTCGACCTTACTGCGGTCCTGACGGGATTTGAACCCGCGGCCTCCACCTTGACAGGGTGGCGAGCACTCCAAACTGCTCCACAGGACCTTGCTGCGTTCCCACTTCCGTGGGGCTGCGAAAGAGACTCTACAGCAGGTCAGGGGGTGCGGTCGAACCTGCTCGGAGTGACGTACCCCGCACGTACCCCGCACCGGGCCGGATCGGGTTCCCGGCCCGTTCCCGGCCCGGCGCGGTGCGGGTCTCTCAAGGGGCGCTCAGGGGGCACTCAAGGGGCCAGCTTGTCGATCGCCTTCACGATCCGCTTGTCCGACACCGGGTAGGCGGTGCCCAGCGCGTGCGCGAAGTAGCTCACTCGCAGCTCCTCGATCATCCAGCGCACCTCCCGTACCTCCTGCGGCACTGGACGGCCCGTGGGGAACTGCTCCAGCAGCCACGCGTACTCGTCCTGCATCTCCTTCACCTTCGCCATGCGCGCGCGGTCGCGCTCGGCGTTGGTCGGGAGCTGGGTCAGCCGCCGGTCGGCCGCGACCAGGTAGCGCAGCAGGTCGGGGAGCCGGCGTACGCCGTGCGCGGTCACGAAGCCGGGCCGGATCAGCTCGGCCAGCTGCTCCTTGACGTCCGTGAGCGAGGAGACCAGCACCGGGCTCGTGGTCGCCTTCAGCCTGCGCTCGCACGCCTGCCAGGCCGCCAGCACCTCCTGCACCCTGCGGATCGTGTCCAGCGTCGCGTCGACGATGTCCGCCCGCACCGCGTCGAAGAGCTTGCGGAAGGACTCCTCGTCCCACGCGGGACCGCCGCGCGCCGCGATCAGCTTGTCCGCCGCACCGGCCACACAGTCCTCGAAGAGGGCCTGGATGGACCCGTGGGGATTGCGGGACAGGGCGAGCTTCTGCTGGTTGCTCAGCTTGTCCTGGGCGAACTTCGCGGGGTTCGAGGGTAGGTTGAGCAGGATGAGGCGGCGCGTGCCCCGCCACATCGCCTCGCGCTGCTCCTCCTCGGTGTCGAAGAGCCGCACCGCGACCGAGGCGCCCTCGTCCACCAGCGCGGGATACGCCTTGACCGGCTGCCCCGCGCGCCGGGTCTCGAACGTGCGCTGGAGCGTGCCGATCGTCCACTGGGTGAGGCCCGAGCGCTGCTCCGGTCCCCGGGCCGCGCCGCCCTCGCCCTGGCCCGCGCCGCCCCCGGAGGCGGCGGCCTGCTCGAAGGCCTTGGTGATGGCGGCCTGCGTCTTCGGCTTGAGCCTCAGCCGCAGGGCCTCCAGGTCCTTGTCCTCCGCGATCTTGCGCTTGCGCTCGTCAATGATCCGGAAGGTGATCTTCAGGTGGTCGGGCACCTTGCCGAGGTCGAAGTCCCCGGGCTCCACCGGCACGCCCACCATGCGCTTCAGCTCCCGGCTCAGCACGGTGGTGAGCGGCTCCTGGACCGGGACGGCACGCTCCAGGAACGCCTTGGCGTAGTTCGGCGCGGGCACGTAGTTCCGGCGGACCGGCTTGGGCAGCGAGCGGATCAGCTCGGTGACCAGGTCCTCGCGCAGACCGGGGATCTGCCAGTCGAAGCCCTCCGCGGAGACCTGGTTGAGCACCTGGAGCGGGATGTGGACGGTCACACCGTCCGCGTCCGCGCCGGGCTCGAACTGGTAGGTCACCCTGAACTTCAGCCGGCCCTGCCGCCACGCGTCCGGGTAGTCGTCCTTGGTGACCGCCTCGGCGTTCTCGTTGATGAGCATGGAGTGCTCGAAATTGAGCAGCTCCGGCTCTTCCCGGCGCTTGTGCTTCCACCACGAGTCGAAATGCGCACCCGATACGACATGCTCCGGGAGCCGCTGGTCGTAGAAGTCGAAGAGCGTCTCGTCGTCGACCAGGATGTCCCGGCGGCGGGCCCGGTGCTCCAGCTCCTCGACCTCGCCGAGCAGCTTGCGGTTGTCGTGGAAGAACTGGTGGTGCGTCCGCCAGTCGCCCTCCACCAGGGCATTGCGGATGAAGAGCTCACGGCTCGTCTCCGGGTCGATGCGCCCGTAATTGACCTTCCGCTGGGCCACGATCGGCACGCCGTACAGCGTCACCCGCTCGTACGCCATCACGGCCGCCTGCTTCTGCTCCCAGTGCGGCTCGCTGTAATTGCGCTTCACCAGATGGGCGGCGAGCGGCTCGATCCACTCCGGCTCGACCTTGGCGTTCACCCGGGCCCACAGCCGCGAGGTCTCCACCAGCTCCGCCGACATCACCCAGCGCGGCTGCTTCTTGAACAGCGCGGACCCCGGGAAGACCGCGAATTTGGCGCTGCGGGCCCCCAGGTATTCGTTCTTCTCGGTGTCCTTCAGACCGATGTGCGACAGCAGACCCGCCAGCAGCGACTGGTGGACGCGGTCCTCCGGGGCGTCCTCCTCGGCGATGTGGACGCCCATCTGCTTGGCGACCGTCCGCAGCTGCGCGTAGATGTCCTGCCACTCGCGTATCCGCAGATAGTTCAGGAACTCCGACTTGCACATGCGGCGGAACGCGGACGACGAGAGCGTCTTCTGCTGCTCGCGCACATAGCGCCACAGATTCAGGAACGCGAGGAAATCGCTCGTCTCGTCCTTGAACCGGGCGTGCTGCTGATCGGCCTGCGCCTGCTTCTCCGAGGGCCGCTCCCGCGGGTCCTGGATCGACAGCGCCGCCGCGATCACCATGACCTCGCGGACGCAGCCGTTGCCGTCGGCCTCCAGCACCATGCGGGCCAGCCGCGGGTCCACCGGCAGCTGCGACAGCTTCCGGCCGAGCGGGGTCAGCCGCTTCCTGTGGTCCTTCTCCTGGGGGTCGAGCGCGCCCAGCTCGTGGAGCAGGTCGACGCCGTCCTTGATGTTCCGCCGGTCCGGCGGGTCGATGAACGGGAACCGCTCGATGTCACCGAGCCCGGCGGCCGTCATCTGGAGGATGACCGAGGCCAGGTTCGTCCGCAGGATCTCGGCGTCCGTGAACTCCGGCCGGGAGAGGAAGTCCTCCTCCGAGTACAGCCGGATGCACACGCCGTCGCTCGTACGGCCGCAGCGGCCCTTGCGCTGATTCGCGCTGGCCTGCGAGACCGGCTCGATCGGCAGCCGCTGGACCTTGGTGCGGTGGCTGTAGCGCGAGATGCGGGCGAAGCCGGGGTCGATGACGTACTTGATGCCCGGGACGGTCAGGGACGTCTCGGCGACGTTCGTGGCGAGGACGATACGGCGGCCCGAGTGCCGCTGGAAGACGCGGTGCTGCTCGGCGTGCGACAGGCGCGCGTACAGCGGCAGGATCTCCGTGCTCTGCGCCAGGGCGCCGCCGGCGCGGGTGAACTTCTTCTCCAGCGCGTCCGCCGTGTCGCGGATCTCCCGCTCGCCGGAGAGGAAGACGAGTATGTCCCCGTCGCCCTCCCGCCGGAGCTCATCCACCGCGTCGCAGATCGCCGTGATCTGGTCGCGGTCGGATTCGGCCGACTCCTCTTCCAGCAGCGGCCTGTACCGCACCTCCACCGGGTACGTACGCCCGCTGACCTCGATGATCGGCGCGTCGCCGAAGTGCCGCGAGAAGCGCTCCGGGTCGATGGTCGCCGACGTGATCACGACCTTGAGGTCGGGGCGGCGCGGCAGCAGCTGGGCCAGATAGCCGAGGATGAAGTCGATGTTGAGGCTGCGCTCGTGCGCCTCGTCGATGATGATCGTGTCGTACGCGCGCAGCTCGCGGTCCGTCTGGATCTCCGCGAGCAGGATGCCGTCCGTCATCAGCTTGACGTGCGTGTCGGCGCCCACCTGGTCCGTGAAGCGGACCTTCCAGCCGACCGACTCGCCCAGCGGCGTGCGCAGCTCCTCGGCGACCCGCTCCGCGACCGTGCGGGCGGCGATACGGCGGGGCTGCGTGTGCCCGATGAGCCCGCGGACGCCGCGGCCCAGCTCCAGACAGATCTTGGGGATCTGGGTGGTCTTGCCGGAGCCCGTCTCACCGGCGACGATCACCACCTGGTGATCGCGGATCGCCGCGAGGATCTCGTCCTTCTTCTGGCTGACCGGCAGCTGATCGGGGTAGGTGACCGCGGGAACGGAGGACCGGCGGCTCGCGATCCGGGCCTCGGCCTGTTCGATCTCGCCCGCGATCTCGGCGAACACGGCCGAACGGGCCTCGGGCTTACGGATCCGGCGCGCGCCGTCCAGCCTGCGGCCGAGCCGCTGCGCATCGCGCAGGGAGAGCTCGGGCAGACGCGCGGCGAGGTCGGCGAGTACGGAGGCAGGCTGCGTAGACATACGAAGTCCAGGATCGCACCGCGCGGCGCGAAGCGGCGAATGTATTAAGGGGCGGTCGGTGGTGGCCGGTGGTCGGG
>NZ_JAINFC010000549.1 GCF_020740835.1 Streptomyces sp. UNOC14_S4 | reverse complement strand
GTCTCGGGCCACTTCCGGGCCTCGGTCAGCAGCTCGATGTCGCCGGACGACCAGTCGACGTGCGGGGTGGGCTCGGTCAGGTGCAGCGTCTTGGGCAGCACGCCGTGCTTGAGCGCCATGACCATCTTGATGATGCCGCCGACACCGGCGCCCGCCTGGGCGTGGCCGATGTTGGACTTGACCGAGCCGAGGAGCAGCGGGCGGCCCTCGGGCCGGTCCTGGCCGTAGGTGGCCAGGAGGGCGTCGGCCTCGATCGGGTCGCCGAGCGCGGTGCCGGTGCCGTGCGCCTCGACGGCGTCGACCTCGGCCGGGGTGAGCCGGGCGTTGGCCAGCGCCTGGAGGATGACGCGCTGCTGGGAGGGGCCGTTGGGCGAGGTGAGGCCGTTGCTCGCGCCGTCCTGGTTGACGGCGGTGCCGCGGACGACCGCGAGGACCGGGTGGCCCTTGCGCTGCGCGTCGGACAGCCGCTCGACCAGCAGCACGCCGACGCCCTCGCCGAGGCAGAAGCCGTCGGCCTCGGGGGCGAAGGGCTTGGAGCGGCCGTCCAGGGCCAGTCCGCGCATCTTGCTGTAGTCGACGAAGACGCCGGGGGCGCACATCAGGGTCGCGCCACCGGCCAGCGCCATCGTGCACTCGTTGTTGCGCAGCGCCTGCACCGCCAGGTGCAGCGCCACCAGCGAGGAGGAGCAGGCGGTGTCGACGGTGGCGGCGGGGCCCTCGAGGCCGAAGGTGTACGAGAGGCGGCCGGAGGCGACGCTCGCGGCGTTGCCGGTGCCGAAGTAGCCCTCGAAGTTCTCCGTGGAGCTGAGGATCGCGGCGAGGTAGTCGTGGTTGCTGGTGCCGACGAAGACACCGATCTGCTGCCCGCGCACCGCCGTCGGGTCGATACCGGCCCGCTCGAACGCCTCCCAGGACGTCTCCAGCAGCATGCGCTGCTGCGGGTCCATGCCGAGCGCCTCGCGGGGGCTGATGCCGAAGACGGACGGGTCGAAGTCGGCGATGCCGTCGACGAATCCGCCCTCGTGCACATAGCTGGTGCCGGGGTGGTCCGGATCCGGGTGGTACATCGTCTCGACGTTCCACCCGCGGTCCACGGGGAAGTCACCGACCGCGTCCACGCCCTCGCTGACGACCCGCCACAGATCCTCCGGGGAGCGCACGCCCCCCGGATAGCGGCAGCCGATCCCCACGATGGCGATGGGGTCGTGATTCTTCGCTTCCGCCTCACGCAGGCGGAGACGAGTCTGATGCAGATCCGCCGTCACCAGCTTGAGGTAGTCCCGCAGCGTCTCTTCATTCGCCATTTAACGCAACCCATTTACGGCAGACGGCATCGGATATAACCAATTAGTCGACTTCTCGGCGAGAGGCTATGGCCGGGCTAACCCTCCCTACAACCCCTAACTGCCCCCTACCACCCCCTGAGGGACCAGGGGGCGAATAGGGGGCAGTCGGAATGCCGGGCCTTATACGAGAGTGCGGAAAATCCTGTCCGACTTCGAAAGGCACGTCAATAGGCGCGTCAGTGGCGAAATATTCGTCAGGCCCTTCCGAGCCCCTTGTTGATGAAGTCGAAGAGCTCGTCGTCGCTCGCCGACCGGGGCTCCTCGACGACCTCCGCCGCCCCGGGGGCCGGGGCGGCCGCGGCCGTGGCGGGGGCCGGGCCCGCGGGACCGGAGTCCGGGCCCTCGTGCCACTTCCCGAGCAGCGACTGGAGCCGCATGGTGATCCGGGCCCGGGTGATGTTGTCCGGGGTGCTCGTGGCGATCGCCGCCTCCAGCCGGTCGAGCTCCTCCAGCACCGACGCCCCGCCGTCCGCCTCGTCCGGCACCACCTCGGCACGCAGGTACGCGGCCACGGCGGCGGGCGTCGGGTGGTCGAAGATCAGGGCCGCGGGCAGCTTGAGGCCGCTGGCGGCGCCGAGCCGGTTGCGCAGCTCGACCGCGGTGAGCGAGTCGAAGCCCAGCTCCTTGAAGGCCCGGCCGGCCTCGATCGCCGAGGCGTCGGCGTGCCCGAGCACCGCCGCCACCGCGCCGCGGACGAGCTCCAGCAGCACCCGCTCCCGCTCGGTCTCCGGCAGCCCGGCGAGCTGCTGGGCCAGCGCGGGCCCGGCGTCGGCGGAGGCGGAGGCCTCGGCCCGCATCTCCTCGACGACCCGGAACGCCTCCGGCAGCTCGTGCAGCAGCGGCCGCGGCCGGTCGGCGGTGAAGGCCAGAGTGAACCGCCGCCAGTCCATGTCGATGACGGTCAGCGCCGTCTCGTCCCGGTCCAGCGCGTGCCGCAGCGCGGTGACGGCCGGCTCCGGCGCCATCTCGTTGATGCCGTGGCGGCGCATCCGGTCACCGATCGCGCCGTCGACGGTGGAGCCATCGCCCCACGGGCCCCACGAGAGCGTGGTCGCGGGCAGCCCCTCGGCGCGCCGCCGCTCGGCGAAGGCCTGCAGATAGGCGTTGCCCGGCGCCTGGTTGCCCTGCCCCGGCGCCCCGAAGACCGCGGAGAAGTGCGAGAAGAGCACGAACGCGGAGAGCTCCAGCTCACGGGTGAGCTCGTGCAGATGGCGGGTGGCGTCGACCTTCAGCCGCAGCACCCGGTCCACCTGATCCGGCGTCAGCCCCTCGATCACCCCGTCCTCGGTCACCGCGGCGGTGTGCACCACGGCGGTCAGCGGCCGCTCGGCCGGGACCTCCGCGAGCAGCGCGGCCAGCGCGTCCCGGTCGGCGACGTCGCAGGCGGCGAGGGTGACCTCGGTACCCAGCGCGGTGAGCTCCTCGCGCAGTTCGGCCGCGCCCGGCGCGTCCGCCCCGCGGCGACTTGCGAGCAGCAGGTGCTCGGCACCGTTGCGGGCCAGCCAGCGGGCCACGTGCGCGCCCAGCGTGCCGGTGCCGCCGGTGACGAGGGTGGTGCCGACCGGCTGCCAGTCCCGTGCGGCGGGGGTGTCGGCCAGCCCGGCCCGCACCAGACGCGGCCCGAAGACGCCAGTGGCACGGATCGCCACCTGACCCTCGTCGCCGTCGCCCGCGAGCACCCCGGCCAGCCGGGCCAGCGCCCGCTCGTCCAGCGTCTCCGGCAGGTCGACCAGACCGCCCCAGCGCTCCAGGTGCTCCAGGGCGGCCACCCGGCCGAGGCCCCAGACCAGCGCCTGCTCCGGCGACTCCAGCCGGTCCGAGCGACCGGTCGAGACGGCGCCACGGGTGGCGCACCACAGCGGCGCGGCGACCTCGGCGTCGCCCAGCGCCTGGATCAGCGCGAGTTGCGCGGCGGCACCCGCGGGGAGGGCGGAGTGCCCGGGGTACGGGCGCTCGTCCAGCGCCAGCAGCGACAGCACGCCGTCACAGGCCGCGGCGCCTTCCGTGGCGTCCTCTCCGGTGAGCTCGGCGCGGACGAGGGCGGCCAGCGCCTCCCGGTCCGCCACCGTGATGTCCGTGACGTCCACCGTGATCCGCCGTACGTCGGCGCCTCGCTCGCCCAGGGAGGCGGCAACGGTGGCGGCACGCTCGTCCTCGGTGCCCGGCGCGACCAGCAGCCAGGTGCCGGAGAGCCGCGCGGCGGCGCCCTCGGGGAGCTGCTTCCAGGTCACGCGGTAGCGCCAGCTGTCCACCGTGGACTGCTCGCGGGCCTGCTTGCGCCAGGTGGACAGGGCGGGCAGTACGGCGCTGAGCGGCTGGTCACCGTCGACGGCGAGCTCGGCGGCGAGGGCCTGCCAGTCCTCGCGCTCCACGGTCTCCCAGAAGCGGGTGTCGACCGGGTCGGCCTGCGCGGCCCCGGCCGTCTGCGCGGGCGCGGCCTTCGGCCAGAAACGCTCGGTCTGGAAGGCGTAGGTGGGCAGGTCGACGCGGCGCGCGGCGGTGCCCTCGTAGACGGCGTCCCAGCCGACGGACACGCCCCGCGTCCACGCCTCACCGAGGGAAGTGAAGAACCGGTCGAGGCCACCTTCGTCACGGCGCAGGGAACCGATGGCGGCGGCCTCACGGTCCGCGTCCTCGGCGGTCTCCTGAACACCCATCGTCAGCACGGGGTGCGCGCTCGACTCGACGAAGACCCCGAAACCCTCGTCCAGGAGACGCCGGACGGCACCCTCCAGCTCGACGGTCCGGCGGAGGTTGGTGAACCAGTACTCGGCGTCCAGCTCCGGGCCCTTGACCCACTCACCGGTGACGGTGGAGAGGAAGGGGATGTCCGCCGCCTTCGGCCGCACGGGTGCCAGGAGCTTCAGGAGCTCGTCGCGCAGCAGCTCGACCTGGGCGGAGTGCGAGGCGTAGTCCACGGGCACCTTGCGGGCACGGACCTCGTCCGCCTCACAGGACGCGATGAGCTCGTCCAGCGCCTCCGGCTCACCGGAGACCACGACCGAGGAGGGGCCGTTGACAGCGGCCACCGAAATACGGTCCTCACCCCACGCGGCAATCCGCTCCCGGACCCGGTCCACCGGCAGGGCCACGGACACCATGCCGCCCTTGCCCGCCAGCACCCGGCCAATCGCCTGACTGCGCAGAGCCACCACCCGGGCCGCGTCCTGAAGCGACAGAATCCCCGCCACACACGCAGCCGCGATCTCACCCTGCGAGTGACCCACCACGGCGTCCGCACGGACGCCCAGCGAACGCCACAGCTCCGCCAGGGAGACCATCACCGCGAACAGCACGGGCTGGACCACATCGACGCGCTCCAGCGACGGCGCGCCCTCCGCACCCCGCAGCACGTCCACCAACGACCAGTCGCAGAACTCCGACAGCGCAGCCGCACACTCATCGATCCGGGCAGCGAACACCGGCGAGGAGTCGAGCAGCCCGACCGCCATGCCCGCCCACTGCGAACCCTGCCCCGGGAACACAAAGGCCACCTGCCCACCGGCCGCAGACCCCTGCACCACACCAGACGCCATACCGCCCTCAGCCAGAGCAGCAAGACCG
>NZ_JAINFC010000548.1 GCF_020740835.1 Streptomyces sp. UNOC14_S4 | reverse complement strand
GTCCCTGTTCTCCGCGGTGCTGCTCGCCCGCACCGCGGCGCCGGACCCCCGTACCTTCACCGGCTGGCCGGACCTGCTGCCGCTGCCGCCGGCGGCCTTCGGTGCGGGGATCGTCGGGGCGCTCTCCTTCGGGCAGGAATTCCGCTATCCCGCGCTCGCGCCCGACCAGGGCACCGTCCCCCGCCGCCTGGGGCTGCTCGGGGCCAAACTCGTCGTCACCGGGGCCACCGCCGTGCTGCTGGCGCTCCTCTCGGTGGGGCTCGACGCGGCGGCCGTGTGGCTGCTCTACGGCGACGACGCGGCCGCCGCACCCGGCGAGTGGGCCCTCGGGCTCGCGGGCTGCGCATGTCTCGCGCTCGGCTGCGCCTGGTCCGGCCTGCTCGCCGCGGGCCTGTTCCGGTCCACCTCGCTGGGGCTCGTCGCGGTGCTGGCCGTACCGACTCTGGTGATGCCCTTGGTGGGCAGCATGCTGGCGGAGCCCGCCGCCCGTTCGCTGATCGGGCTTCCCGAGCGGCTGCGCGCCGCCGCCGTTGTCCAGTGGCCCTCCGGGATGGACGACGGGGTCTCGGTGGCCCTGCAGTTGGTGTCCCAGCCCGTCGGCTGGGCGCTCGCCCTGTCGCTCGCGGGGCTGTTCGGCGCGTATGTCCTCACGGTGTTCCGTGGCGGTCCGCGGTGAGGGCGCGTGCCGGAGTGCTCACGCCGCCGCGCTCGCACCCCGGAACCCGCCGGAGGCCCGGGCGCCGCAGGAGTCACGCTCCGCATTCACACCACCCCGGAGAGTGCCTGCTTCTGTCCATTTGGGCGTCAATTGTGAGGTAATGGGCGATCACCCTTTCGTGTGCTTTTCACCAAAGACCTCAAGGGAGTTGGAGGTGTCGCCGACAAAGGAGGCGTGAGTACCCTTGCGCACACCATGATGACCGCGGCTCGCCCCGCCGACACCGGCCTGACAGGCCCGGGCGAGCTTGACCGTTACCCCTACGCGGAGGCTCCGGGGGCCGACCGCGGGGCCTCGTCCGCCTGGGACGGCGAGGCGGAGCTGAGCCGGGCGGGCCGCCGGGCCGCCGGCAGCCGCGGCCGGGGGCTGCACGGCCAGCTCGTGCAGCAGCTCGGCCAGATGATCGTCTCCGGCGACCTGGGAGCCGACCGCCCGCTCGTCCCCGAGGAGATCGGGCAGCGGTTCGAGGTCTCCCGCACCGTCGTCCGCGAGTCCCTGCGGGTCCTGGAGGCCAAGGGCCTGGTCAGCGCCCGCCCCAACGTCGGCACCCGAGTCCGTCCCGTCAGCGACTGGAACCTGCTCGACCCCGACATCATCGAGTGGCGCGCCTTCGGCCCGCAGCGTGAGGACCAGCGCCGCGAGCTCTTCGAGCTCCGCTGGACCATCGAGCCGCTCGCCGCGCGCCTGGCCGCGGGGCACGGCCGCGAGGAGGTCCAGCAGCGTCTCGTCGACATGGCCGAGATCATGGGGCACGCGCTGGCGCAGGGCGACTCGCTCACCTTCAGCCGCGCCGACGCCGAGTTCCACGCGCTGCTGCTCCAGGTCGCGGGCAACCGCATGCTCGAGCACCTCGCGGGCATCGTCTCCTCCGCCCTGCACGTCTCGGGAGCGCCATCGGGCGGCTGCGACCGCCCCACGGAAGCGGGAGTGGGTCATCACCTCCGGATCGTCGACGCCGTGGGCGCCGGTGACGGCGCCGGGGCGGAAGCCGCGATGCGCCAACTGCTCGTCACCCACCCCGACGTCGAGCGGGTGGTGCCCGCCCCCCGCGAGCACTGATCCCGCGGAGGGCGCGGCGGCGCCGCGAGTCGCACGGACGGGCCGCACGCGCGGGACCGGACGGACGGCTCGCGTGTACGGGCGGACGTGCGACCGTACACGCGAGCTGTCATCCGGCGCCCGGGCGGTGCCCGGCGCGTGATGCGTGAACCGCCCTGCTGTGGACGGATCCGGATATGCCCCCGGGGTTCGGTCGGGGGCGGGCGAGGCGTTCTGTCCACTTGAGTGGCATTTCGAGTCTTATGGGGTGTGACTCGGGCCACGAGGATTGGGCGTAACGCTCTTTGAGGCCGTGCGATGACTAAAGAGGTGGCAGCCGCGGAGGGAATACCGGCCTCGTTCGAGGTGCTGTGTCCGTCTGCATTCACCACCCGCGCCGCCGGTTCATCCTTGCCGGCGGTCGTCGGAGCCGGTTCCTCGATCGGAGGGCCGGAGCCGGAAGCCGTTTCCATCGTTCCGAGAGGTTGTTCGTGTCGGCCAGCACATCCCGTACGCTCCCGCCGGAGATCGCCGAATCCGAGTCTCTGATGGCGCTCATCGAGCAGGGAAAGGCCGAGGGGCAGATCGCCGGCGACGACGTGCGTCGGGCCTTCGAGGCTGACCAGATTCCGCCAACCCAGTGGAAGAATGTTCTGCGCAGCCTCAACCAGGTCCTCGACGAGGAGGGTGTGACGCTGATGGTCAGTGCCGCCGAGGCGCCCAAGCGCACCCGCAAGAGCGTCGCAGCGAAGAGCCCGGCGAAGCGCACCGCCACCAAGACCGTGGCGTCCAAGACGGTCACGGCCAGGCAGACCACGTCCGCGACGTCCGCCTCGGAGGCGTACGGCGACAGCGACGACGCCATGGGCTCGCCCGTGAAGAAGGCCGCCACCAAGAAGGCGGCGGCGAAGAAGACGGTGGCCAAGAAGGCCGCCGTGAAGAAGACGACGGCCAAGAAGACCGCCGCGAAGAAGGATGCCGACGAGCTCCTCGACGACGACCTCCTCGAGGAGACCTCGGCTCCGGGCAAGGTCGACGAAGAGGACGAGACCGGCGAGAACAAGGGCTTCGTCCTGTCCGACGAGGACGAGGACGACGCGCCCGCGCAGCAGGTCGCGGTCGCCGGTGCCACCGCCGACCCGGTCAAGGACTACCTCAAGCAGATCGGCAAGGTCCCCCTCCTCAACGCCGAGCAGGAGGTCGAGCTCGCCAAGCGCATCGAGGCGGGTCTGTTCGCCGAGGACAAGCTGGCGAACTCCGACAAGCTCGCTCCCAAGCTCAAGCGCGAGCTGGAGATCATCGCCGAGGACGGGCGCCGCGCCAAGAACCACCTGCTGGAGGCCAACCTCCGTCTCGTGGTCTCCCTGGCCAAGCGCTACACCGGCCGCGGCATGCTCTTCCTGGACCTCATCCAGGAGGGCAACCTCGGTCTGATCCGCGCGGTCGAGAAGTTCGACTACACCAAGGGTTACAAGTTCTCCACGTACGCGACGTGGTGGATCCGCCAGGCCATCACCCGCGCGATGGCCGACCAGGCCCGCACCATCCGTATCCCGGTGCACATGGTCGAGGTCATCAACAAGCTCGCGCGCGTCCAGCGCCAGATGCTCCAGGACCTGGGCCGCGAGCCCACCCCGGAGGAGCTGGCCAAGGAGCTCGACATGACCCCGGAGAAGGTCATCGAGGTCCAGAAGTACGGCCGTGAGCCGATCTCCCTCCACACCCCGCTGGGTGAGGACGGCGACAGCGAGTTCGGTGACCTGATCGAGGACTCCGAGGCCGTCGTGCCCGCCGACGCGGTCAGCTTCACCCTGCTCCAGGAGCAGCTGCACTCCGTCCTCGACACGCTCAGCGAGCGTGAGGCGGGCGTCGTCTCCATGCGCTTCGGTCTCACCGACGGTCAGCCGAAGACGCTCGACGAGATCGGCAAGGTCTACGGCGTGACGCGTGAGCGCATCCGTCAGATCGAGTCGAAGACGATGTCGAAGCTGCGTCACCCGTCCCGCTCCCAGGTCCTCCGCGACTACCTGGACTGACGGACAGGACGTCACCCCGACAGCAGGCCCCGAAGGCCCGGCGCCCTCCCTTCCGGAAGGTGCCGGGCCTTCGGGCTGTCCGGGGCCGGTCCGTCGGTGCGGCCGGGCGGACTTCCGGATGCGGTGATCGCCTCGCGGGTTGACCCTGGGTGTGCAAGGAACTCCGCACCGTCAGGAGGTCGTATGCGTTCGCTGTGCTTCCCGCTGGCAGGCGCCTTCGCGCTGCTGCTGGCGGCGTCCGCTCCGGCGGCAGCGGACCGTGCGGTCATCGGTGGCCAGTCGGTGAGGGCGTCGGACGCGCCCTGGGCGGTGGCCCTGGCGAGCCGCCAGCGCTTCGGGCCCGCCCGGTCGGGGCAGTTCTGCGGCGGCGTCGTGGTGGGGCCCAGGACGGTCGTCACGGCGGCGCATTGCCTGAGCCACGAGGTGCTCGGCATGGACGTGAGCGAGGCGAGGGACCTCCGGGTCATCGTCGGGCGGGACGACCTGCGCAGCCTGAGCGGAGCCGAGCTGGAGCTGCGTGACACCTGGGTCAACCCGGACTACGACGCGGTGACCAACGCGGGCGACGTCGCCGTGCTCACCCTGAAGGAGCCGGTGCCGGGGGGCCGCGTCATTCCGATGGCGCAGCCCGGCGAGACGGTCTACAAGACGGGCACGGCGGCCATGGTCTACGGCTGGGGCGACGTGTACGGGGACGGCACCTATTCCGAGACGCTGCGTACCGCCAAGCTGCTCGTCCTGGACGACTCCATGTGCGAGCGGGCCTACCCGGGCAGCGCCGAGGGCGTGTACCGCCGGGGCTCGATGCTGTGCGGGGGGCTGCCGGAGGGCGGCAAGGACGCGTGCCAGGGCGACAGCGGCGGGCCGTTGGTCGCGCGAGGGCGGCTGATCGGCCTGGTGTCGTGGGGGAGCGGCTGCGCGCAGAAGGGACACCCCGGGGTCTACACGAGGATCTCCTCGGTCGCGTCACTGCTGGCCGCACGGCTCACCGACGGCGCGAAGCACACGGAAGGCGGCGCGAGACAGGGAAACGGGGTGAAGGGGGCCGAAGGGGCGGGGAAGGCCGAGAGCTATCAGGGCCAGGCCGAGCGTCCGGGCCACGATCAGGGTCCGGGGCTG
>NZ_JAINFC010000547.1 GCF_020740835.1 Streptomyces sp. UNOC14_S4 | reverse complement strand
CCCGCAGGCCTTCCAGGTCGACGAGCGGGCCGGTCAGGTGTATCGCGTGGTCCGCGCCGGCGTCGGTGAACTCGGCCGCGCGCCGCGGAACGCCGGGGAAGTTCTGGACCACGCTGTGGTCGGCCAGCAGGTGGGCGGCGAGGACGTGTTCGTGCGGTGAGAGGCGGGCCAGGTGGCGGCGCACCGCCGGAAGAGTGGTACGCGGCACGGTCGCGCAGAGCTCACGGATCCGCGCCAGGGAGTGCCGGTGCTGCCAGAAGCCGAACAGGCAGTCCACCAGGACCACCGGGCGGCGTGCCACGAAGGCGCGCAGGACGAGGTCGGCGTCCATGACGGAGACGACCTGGTCGCTGCCCTCCAGCAGTGGTTCGAGCGGGTCGGCTCCGTTCCCGTGCGGCGGCCCGGCGAGCTCGTGGACGCTGTCGAAGGCGGCGGCGTTGCGGCGGGCGAACGCCGCCGCGACACCGTCCCCCGCGAACACCCGCTGGTGTCCGGGGAGCAGCCGGGAGACGGCGACGAGTACGGAGGCCGGGCCGAAGCCGCAGTTCTGGGCTCCCATCAGGATGCGCACGGCGCGTCAGCCCGTCAGCCGCGCACGGGGCGCGCGTCGGCCAGGATTTCCGCGAGCCGCACGGCGAAGAGGGCGGGGTGTCCGGCGTAACCGGAGTGCCCGCCGGGGAACTCCGCCAGTGTCCGGCCGAGCCGCTGCGCGAGGACGGCCGCCGGCCGGTGCACGTCGTGGGTACGTGATTCCCGGCCACCTGCCATGACGACGCGGTCCGCCACAGCCGTCAGCGCGGTGATGTCGGGCACACAGCGGGAGGAGGACAGCATGACGTGGGAGAGGAAGAACGCGTTGTTGTCGGCCGCCTCGGGAAGCTCCGGTGCGGGCCTTCCGCCGAAGAGGGCCCGGAGCCTGTCCAGGGCCGCCGGAACGCCCTCCCGGCGGAACGTCGCGTGCACCTCGTCGAAGAACGCGGCGTGCCGCGCCGCGTCCGGCAACACCCCCATGGCTGGCGGCTCATGGGCGACGGCCAGCCGGACCCTCCGCGGATCGCGGACCACGAGTTCCAGGGCGATCGACCCGCCCGCGCAGCTGCCGAACACCCGCACCGGCTCGCCGGGGCCGCCGACGTGGTCGAGCAGCCGGCCGACGTCGTCGGCCTGGGTGTCGAGCCACGTTTCGGTCCGCGTATCGGTCCACGTATCGGTCCACGTATCGGTCCACGTATCGGTCCACGTATCGGACGGCGGTTCGGGCGGCGGTTCGTCGAGGGGGCTGCGGGAGATGCCGCGCGGGTCGTAGGTGACGACGCGGTGGCAGGCGGCGAGCTCGTCGGCCAGGCCCCGGAAGACGTCGGCGTCGGAGGCGCCGCCCGGGATGAGCAACAACAGCGGCCCGGATCCGCGCACTTCGAAATACAGCTCCGCGCCCGGCACGGCCAGCGCGCCGCTCTCCAGCGTGTCCATCTCTCTCCAGCTCGCTCAGACCCGGGGCCCTGCGGGAGATCGATCCCCGTGGCGGGTCAAAGGGGGCGGAACGAGACTATGCGCGGGACAGCCGGTACAGGTAGGCGTGCGCACCGCGTCGCACGCGGTTGTACGAGACCGGGCATCCGTCGTCGCTCCGGCACGCCCGTCTCCGGACCGTATGACCGGGGCATGGACTGCCTCATGTTGCTCAGCGTGAAGAGAACCGCGGTGACGGACGGCGGGAAGAGCGGGAAGCGGCTGCGCGCGGTCGCCCTGGCGGCCGCCGTACTGTTCGGCATGGCCGCGCCGGTCCCGGCGTCCGCCCATCCCCGGGAGTCCGGACCGCTGCTGTGTCAGGGCACCGAGTCCATCCGCTACGAACCGGGGGTCACCCTCCAGGCACGCCCCATCCACATCACGGTCGACGGACGCTTCACCTCCTGCGGCGGCGGTGACGGCAAGGCGAAGAGCGGTGGCTACCACGACGAGTTCACTCTCGAAACCGGCTGCACCAACCTCCTCGAAGGGTTCCACGCCCGCCGGACCTACACCTGGAGCACCGGTGACTCCAGCACTGCCGACATCGCCGGCAGCAGCACGGCCGTAGCCGGCCAGGTGGTCACCCCGGCTGCCGGAACCGTCACCCACGGCCGCTTCCGCAGCCGGAAACTGCTCCAGGTCATCCCCGTGCTCCAGCCGAGCCTTCTGCAGTGCCTGGGGAACGGTTTCACCAGCGCGACCGGGGTGACGACCTTGGCGATCTCCTAGAGCTGGCCTTCTGGAGGCGGTCTTCTAGAGGCGGTCCGCGAACAGCCCCTGGTCGACGATGCGGTGGGCGGGGACGTCGCAGATCAGGTACGGGATGCGGGCCTCGCAGGAGTCGCAGGAGTGGGCGGTCCAGGAGCCTGCGGCGCCTCGGCCGCGCCAGGTCCGCACGTGGTCGGTGTCCTCCGCGCCGGGGCCGACGTACGCCATCTCGCTCACGCGCACGTACTCGACGGATTCCCAGTCGAGGCGCAACTGACCCAGACCGAGCAGGAGTTTGACGGCCGGACACGGCCTGCCGACATCCTCCACGCCCACGCTCAGGTCCACTTTCTCGCCGCGGACCGTCAGCCACCCCGTGCGGTCGGCGGGGACGGCCGGGTTCACCTGCTGCCACTCCCCCGGGTGGTGGGTGATCCCGTCGAGGTGTTCGTCCCGGAGCCAGGGATCGGCGGTCCGCCCGCTGGAAGCGACGAGGAAGTGGTCCTTCCCGTCGATCCTCGCTTCGAGCGCGCCCAGCAGGAAGACGGCGGCAGGGTCGCCGGTCAGGCCCCGGTCCTGCCTCAGGTTCTCGCCGATCCTCGCGACGACCTCGCGCAGGCGCTCGCTGTCGGTCAGTTCGGGAATGCCGTGGAGTGCCTTGCCTTCGTCTTCCCGGTTCCTGGCCCAGTGGCACCTGGGGCAGGTGTCGGACGCTCGGCCGCCATGCCGGAGAATCACTGCCCGGTCCGGTCGCCGGGGCCTCACTTTCGCCATGCCCACCCTCCGTCGGTTTTCCGTGGCGCGGGGAAACTAGCATGTGACAGCCTTGCCTTCGGTCCGGCGTCAGGGGGCAGCGGCCAGATTTGGACGTCGTGGCGTGACGCCCGGTCGCGCCGGCGTCACCCTCCGAAGGTCGACTTCGGGTCCGGTTTCGGTCCGTCCGGCCCGTACTCGCCACGGGTCATGACCGTTTCCCGAGCGACCCCGAGGGACATCGGCGACCGGTCGCCACACTTGCCGACAAAGAGGTCAACGGTTGGATTCCTTCGCGGAGCCCGACGAAAGCTCCGCCGCCGGCCGCCCGCCACCTGGCCTGATCGGCGCCGCTCCGGAGCTGTTCCGGAGCCGTCCGCTGATAGCGTGCGCCCGAATTTCACGTCCCACACTTGTCCCACACTCACGGCGGCCCGTGCCTCGCGCGGCCGAACGGTCGGGGAGGAATGCGCTGTGGCAATGACCGTCGGCGAAATCAAGGAATGGCTCAAGACCCTTTCGCCCCCCACCCCGGAAGTGGCGCTGCCCGACGGCCTCCCGGACGAACTGGGGGAGCTCAAGAACGCGGTGAACCTCGACGCCCTTTCGGACTGGTTCGCCATGAGCTCCACCCTCACCATGATGGTCCCGGACACGGCCAATCTCTGCGTCACCGGAATCATCGTCCGGGAAACCCCCAACCTCTCCCTCTGGTTCTTCAGTGACGACGAGGCGAACCCCGACGACGCTCCCGTCATCGGCGTCCAGGTCGGCCTGGCGCTGAGGAAGCACCCCGTGCTGTCCGTCCTCGGCGCCCTCGGGCTGCGGGAGGCGACGCTGGTCCACGAGATCCGCGTCGTGGACGGAGCCGCCGTCCGCGAGCTCTACGCCCAGGCGGCACTCGTCGTCGACGAGGGGGTCGAGGAGGACGAGGAGAACAATGGGGAGGAGACCCTCCTCATCATCTGCCCCCTCGACTTCGCGACGGGCCAGAAGAGCTACGCGTTCGCCGTGGAGCCCGAGGCCGGAAAGGAACGGCGCACCGCCGAGGCGCTCTTCGGGCTGTTCGGCGCCACCCCGCCGCCTGCTCTGGAGGACGTCACCCCGAGGCGCCTGACCCTGACGTACGAGCCCGGCGAGCCCGGCGAGGAATCCGCCCGGTTCCGCATCGCGTTCCCCACGAAGGAGAAGGGCGGCGGCGAGCTCGTCGCCACGTCGGAACGACAGGCCGACGGCACCCTCACGTGGACCGTGCGCGTCGACGGCGGCCTCTGAGCCGGCTGACTCGGCTGACTCGGCTGAGTCAGCACTTCAGCACCGCCGGAATGTTCCGTGTCGTGGCTCCCGTGTCCCGGCAGAACGCGTAGCCCTGCCCCCGGAGGTCGCCGATGATGTCCGGCAGCACATCCGGGTAGCGGGTGAACAGGTGCCCCAGCACCACTCCGCCCCGCTTGTCCGCAGCCGACGCGTCCGTCACCGCCGCGCGGATCTGGGACGCCGTCCGGGAGCCCCCGGGCCCGTCCCAGTCGAGCGTGTCGATGGTCCAGGTGCACATGCGGTAGCCCAGTTCCGCGGCGATCCGGGTCTCGCGCTCGCCGAAGTCGCCGTACGGCGGGCGCAGCAGTGTGCTGGCGACCCCCTTGGTGATCTCGGTGCGCACCTCCTGGTCCGAGAGCTGCGGCAGGTGCGGGTGGGACCAGGTGTGGTTGCCGACGTAGTGGCCCTGTCTGCGCAGGGTCTCGACGGTGCCGGGGTACTGGGACGCGTACTCGTTGATGAGGAAGAACGCGGCGCGGATGCCCTTGCCCTGCAGGTACTCCCCCACCTGCACGGCGCGCTTGGAGTTGTCGTAGGACCAGTCGTCGAAGGTCAGCAGCACCCTGTTCGACGTGTTTCCGCAGCGCTGGATGTCGTACGAGGCGGCCTGGCGGGGGCCGGTGGC
>NZ_JAINFC010000546.1 GCF_020740835.1 Streptomyces sp. UNOC14_S4 | reverse complement strand
GTCGTCGCCGCGGTGCAGGGACGGGCGGCCGGAGGCGAGCGCGAGGGCGGGCGGGGAGCCGGGCGGGCAGCGGCGTGCGGTGGCGGGCCCGCTGCCGTGGGCGGAGCCGTCGGCGGAGCGGGCGGCCACGCGGCGCAGGGCGCCGGGACCGCGCGCGGGCGGGGCCTGGCGTCCGTCGCCCTGGAGGAGGGAGTCGAGCAGGTCGACGGCGACGAAGTCCGCGAACGGCCCGGCGGTGACCTCCGCGAGCTCCTCGGCGGTGCGGGTCATGTCCAGGGACGTACCGATCCGCGCCCCGGCGTCGTTCACCAGCGCCAGCCGCTGCCGGGCGCGGTGCTCCTCGGTGTGGTCGACGGCGGAGAGGGAGACACCCTGCACCCGGCCGCCGGGGTCCCTGAACGGGGTGAGGAAGGTGGCCCACGCGCGCTCCCGGGACTCGCCGGGCGCACGGAAGTACATGTCCGTACGGATGGTCTCGCCGGTGCGCAGCGCCCGGGCCATCAGCATGCCGAGTTCCTCGTACGGCGCGCCCGGGTGGATGTCCGCGAGGCGCCGCCCCAGCATCCGGGCCTCGGGCTGCCCGGTCAGGAGGAGCATCTCGTCGTTGAGGCCCGCCAGCCGCAGGTCGCGGTCGTAGACGGAGGTGGCGATGGGGGACTGGAGGAACGCCCACTCGTTGAGCGCGAGGGCCGTCCCCGGGGCATCGGGCGCGGGCTCCGGCCCCTCCCGCGGAGCCGTCAGAACGAGCCAGTCCACGCCGCCGTCGCCGTCCGGACAGGGGCACGCACGGACGGGAACGCTCACCGTGCCGCCGTTCCGGTGCCGTGTGGCCAGCAGGCCCTCCCATGGGGCGGTGGCGGCCAGCGCCTTCAGCGCCGAGACGGGCAGCGGCTCGGCGAGCAGGGCCGAGGCGGGGCGCCCGACGATCTCGTCGGGGCCGTGCCCCAGCAGCCGCTGGGCCAGGGGGCTCCACAGGCTGACGGTGCCCCGCCCGTCGACGGCGGCGACGGGCACCGCCGCCGGCTCGGGAGAAGTATCGGCTTGGGCATCCATCGGCTTTCACCCGTTCCTCGTCTCTTAACGGTTTTCCCCCACGTACCACCGCTCAAGCCTCACGGAGCGTCGCCTACGCACCGTGGACGACCGGATGCGGGGGGTGTGCCGTTGCGATCCTCGCAGGTCAGAGGGGTGCGGGCGGGCAAGCCCGGCCGGGGGGACTGACATCGGAATCAGTCGGTTGGTTTCGGCTGAATTCCGGCATCCGGCGATCCAGTTGCTACGGAATTGAGACAGCCCCCGGCGTTCCCGCCCGTACACCCATGACATCCTGAGCCGTCACAGTTCCGCCGGGCGGGTTCGGCGGACGTCCGGGGATTACGAGGGTGCACCACATGAGACTCTGCTTCCTGGTGGAGGAGCAGTACCGGCGCGACGGAATGCCGGTGGACGTGATCCGCCAACTCACCGCCTGGGGCCATCAGGTGGACGTCCTGCGGCCGGGCGGTTCCCTCCTGACGCTCTCCCGGGCGGTGCGCGCGGGCGAGCACGACGCCTGGGTGCTCAAGACCGTCTCCGGCGGCCCCGGCCTGACCCTGCTGGAGGCCGCCGCGGCCGTCGGCCTGACCACCGTCAACGACGCCCGCGCCATACGCGGCGTACGGGACAAGGCCCTCGCCGCCGTGCTCGCCGAGAGCCACGGCCTGCCCGTCCCCGTGACCTACGCGGCCGTCCGCCCGGAGGAGTTCGCCGAGCTCCCCGACGCCGCCTGGCCCCTGGTGGTCAAGCCCGCCGACGGCAGCTCCGGCCGGGCCGTACGCCTCGTGCCGTCCCCCGACCAGCTGTCCGACGCGGCGGAGCCGGACGGGGGGCTGCTGATCGCCCAGCCGTATGTGCCCAATTCGGGCGTCGACCTCAAGGTGTACTGCGTCGACGGCGAGTTCTACGCGACCGAGCGCCGCTCGCCGCTCCACCCCGACCGACCCGCGCGCGAGCGCCACGTGCCGCTCACCCGCGAGGTGGCGGCCGTCGCCGCGGAGGTCGGCGCCGTCTTCGGCCTCGACCTGTACGGCGTGGACGTCGTCCTCGGACCGGACGGCCCGGTGGTCGTCGACGTCAACGACTTCCCGAGCTTCCGTCAGGTGCCCGACGCGGTGGCCAAGGTGGCCTGGGCGATCCTGCGGCTCGCCGACGCGGGCCCCGCCAGGCACGGCACCGCGCCGCTGCTCACCGCCGCCGCGCCCGCCCCCGTCGGGGGCGCCGCGTGAGGATCGGCCTGCTGACACCCGCGCCCGACCACCCGCTGCTGGCCGCGACCACCGCGCTGCTGACCCCCCATCACCAGGTGGAGGCGCTGGACCCGGTCCACGCCACGCTGCCCTCCCCGGCCCGCGCCCCCGAGTCCCTCGCCGACGTCTACCTGCTGAAGACCCGGACCCCGCGAGCCCTGGCCTTCGCCCGCTACCTCGAACAGCACGGCGCCCCCGTGCTGAACTCCGCCGACGCCACCGAACTGTGCCAGGACCGCACGGCCATGGCCGACACCGCGCTCGCCGCGGGCCTGCCCTTCGCGGTCACCGGCGCCACCACCACCCTCCCGCGCCTGGCCGCCCGGTACGGCCTGACCTACCCGCTGGTCGTCAAGAGCCGCCACAGCCGCCGCCACGACCTCGTCGCCAAGGTGGACGACGCGGCGGAACTGCGCGCGCTGGCCGCGCAGTGGCCGGACGAACCGGTCGTCGTCCAGGACTGGACCCCCAACGACGGCTGGGACCGCAAACTGTGGGTCGTCGGCGAGCGGGTCTTCGCCGCCCTCCGCCGCTCGGAGCTCGCCGCGGGCCCCCGCGACACCGAGCCTGTCCGTGCCGCCGACCTCCCTGAGCAGTGGCTCGACGTGGTGCGGCGCGCCGGTGAGGTCTTCGCCCTCGACGTCTACGGCGTCGACCTGATCGACACGCCGGACGGCCCGGTCGTCGTCGACGTCAACGCCTTCCCCGGCATCCGCGGCCAGCAGGGTGCCCCCGAGGCCCTCGCGGAGCTCGCGCTGCGCACCGCGTCCGGCGACTACCGCCCGCGCGGACTCGCCATCGGAGCCTGACGCTACTGCAGGTGCCGATGCGCCTCCTGGGCATCAGCCTGTGGCGGGCCCCGGGTTCCCCGAGACGGTCAACTGCCCGGTCCTGAGTGAGAGCCGGGCTTGCAGTACGGGCATCACCGGCTGTGATACTGGCGTCCGCGTCCAGCACCCTGCGCGGGTGCGGGGGCGTGTGACTCCGCCCCGCGTCGCCACAACTGCCGCGCACGGGCGCGGATGTTGCGGGAGGCGTTGCAGTCGGCGTGATCAACGAATCCGCACGACCTGCACACGAACCTGGCCTGGCAGACCCTGTTCGCCTTGTCGATGTGGCCGCACTCCGAACACATGCGGGAGGTATGGGCCGGGTTGATGAACAGGACGGGAACACCGGCCCGCTTGGCCTTGTATTCCACGAAGCGTCCGAGCTGGGCGAAGGCCCAAGAGTGCAGCGTGACCCGTTGGGGCTTTCTCAGCCGTGCCCGCGTGCGGATACCGGCGAGGTCTTCCATGCCGATCCCGCGCCCGGTGCGTTCAGCCACGGTCACGATGTGCTTGGCGATGATGTGGTTGGCCTCGGTGGCCTTACGGGACTCCTTGCGGCGCTGCCGCTTCAGGACCCGCTTCGCGGACTTGGTTCCCTTCTCCTGAAGTTTCGCCCGCAGAGCAAGCTGACGTTTGCGGTACCGATTCAGCCGACGCCCGGCGTAGATCTTCCCGTCCGAAGTCGTGGCGATGTTCACGATGCCGAGATCAACCCCGAGGAAGTCAACGGGTTCGATCTGCTCGGCCTCGGGAACCTCGCACGTGGCGACGAGGAACCACATGCCGTCCCGGAGGACCAGGTCCGATTCGCCCTTGCGGAACTCGGCGAGCGCCTTACGGGCCCGCTCGGAGCAGACGAACCGCACACCACGCAGACGACCGGCAGTGGTCCAGATGGACACCGTCCCAGCGTCGTACTGCCAGGACAGGCACCGGTCGTCATACGGCTGAGCCGCATCGGCCCGGAACCTGACGGGCTTGGACTCCGCCTTGATCCGGCGCTTGGAGTCCGCCCTGCCAAGGTTTCCAGCCCGGACGTTCGCCCGCAAAACGGTGTAGGCGTCGGCAACCTTCCGCAGGACGTGCAGAGCAGGCTGAGCAGACAGTCCCCGCGCCTATGTCACCACGTCGAGCGCGGCGGCCGTCTCCGTCTCGCGGAGCGCCGGGCGCGATACGGCTTCGAGTGGGCCGTGGGGCGCCCCGAACATCGCCGCACCCGTCGCGAACACACTGAGCATCAACGCCTCCACGACCTGCACGCTCGACCATGTTGCGGTCGTCACAGCCCCCAGCTCGGGGCGGCTCGCAGTTCCTCGGCGTGCGGACGAACCATGCCGCCGTCCGTACATCTCGCCGACCAACGGCGGTTGCGTCCAGGAGGCGCACACCACCGCCCCGGTACGTGGCTCGCCCTCGCAGATACTGCCGTACGCAATACGCCGATTCGAACCACCCGCCCCAGCAGCCCATGCCGTCACAGCAGCCGGAGCCGTACGTAACCCCTGGCCGGGCAGAGCGTTTCACGGGGCAGATTCCAGTCTCACTGTCAGTCCTCATGCAACGGGGCGACCGGGCCGGGCCGACCCGCGGACGCCGCCGGAGCCCCGGCGCGGGAGCCCGCCGCGCGACGCGCGCCTTCCCCGGCCCCTGCGACCGGTGGCCGTCTCCCGGGCGCGCGCCGTGACGGCGGGAGACGGCCGCCGCACCTTCGTGAGGGCCGGCGACGCCGACCCGAGGGAGCCCGTATGAGCCTGCTGCGCAAGATCCGCGAGACCGGACGGGTGGCCGAGGACGCGCCACCCC
>NZ_JAINFC010000545.1 GCF_020740835.1 Streptomyces sp. UNOC14_S4 | reverse complement strand
CGCCATACCGGCGCGCCACAACCCACCCGCACTCCAAGACGGACAAGCACCCCCAACCCACCCCGGCCCTACCGTGGGGAAGCCGCAAGTGCATCCGCACCCCAACATCCGCACCCAATACATCCGCACCCCCCGGAGGGAATCCGTGACTGCTCCCCACGCGTTCTGGCTGGCCGGCCGCGAGGCCCACGGCGAGGAGACCTTCGACGTCACGAATTCCTGGGACGGCCGTCCCGTCGGCACCGTGAGCGTGCCCACCGAGGCGCAGGTCGAGGAAGCCGTGGCCGCCGCCCACGCCGTGCGGGACGAGTTCGCGGCCACCCCCGCGCACGTCCGCGCCGCTGCCCTCGACCACGTCGCCAAGCGCCTGACCGAGCGCACCGAGGAGATCGCTCAGCTGATCTCCGCCGAGAACGGCAAGCCCATCAAGTGGGCGCGTGGCGAGGTCGGCCGCGCCGTCTCCGTCTTCCGCTGGGCCGCCGAGGAGGCCCGCCGCTTCAACGCGGGCGACGCCCAGCGCCTGGACACCGACGCCGGCGGCACCGGCCGCCTCGCCCTGACCCGCCGCTTCCCCCGCGGCGCCGTCCTCGGCATCGCGCCCTTCAACTTCCCGCTCAACCTGGGCGCCCACAAGGTCGCCCCGGCCATCGCCGTCGGCGCGCCGATCATCCTCAAGCCCGCCCCGGCCACCCCGATCTCGTCCCTCGTCCTGGGCGGGATCCTGGCCGAGACGGACCTGCCGGCCGGCTCCTGGAGCGTCCTGCCGGTGCCCAACGACCGCATGCCCGCCCTCGTCCAGGACGAGCGGCTGCCCGTCATCTCCTTCACGGGCTCCGGCCCGGTCGGCTGGTCGATCCTCGACTCGGCTCCGCGCAAGCACGTCACGCTGGAGCTCGGCGGCAACGGCGCGGCCGTCGTCCTCGCCGACTGGTCCTCGGAGGAGGACCTGGACTGGGCGGCGCAGCGCATCGCCACCTTCTCCAACTACCAGGGCGGCCAGTCCTGCATCTCCGTGCAGCGCGTCATCGCGGACGCCTCGCTCTACGAGCGGCTGGTGCCGAAGGTCGTCGCCGCCGTCGAGGCACAGGTCACCGGTGACCCCTCCGACGCGTCGACCGACGTCGGCCCGCTGGTCAGCGAGGACGCGGCCAAGCGCGTCGAGTCCTGGGTGGACGAGGCCGTCGCCGCGGGCGCCAAGCTGCTCACGGGCGGCAAGCGCGAGGGCGCCACGTACGCCCCGACCGTCCTCGCCGAGGTGCCCGCCGATGTGACGATCGCCTGCGAGGAGGTCTTCGGCCCGGTTCTCACCCTCAGCCGGGTGGGCGGCGAGGAGGCCGCGTTCGCCGCCGTCAACGACTCGCCGTACGGCCTCCAGGCGGGCGTCTTCACGCACGACCTGCAGACCGCCTTCCGCGCCCACCGCGCGCTGGAGACCGGTGGCGTGATCATCGGTGACGTGCCGTCCTACCGCGCGGACCAGATGCCGTACGGCGGTGCCAAGCAGTCCGGCGTCGGCCGCGAGGGCGTCCGCTACGCGATGGACGACTACACCTACGAGCGCGTGCTGGTGCTGACGGGCCTGGCCCTGTAACCCCTGTAACCAGCAGCGAACCAGCAGCGAACGGCCGGGACCCCCACGGGCCCCGGCCGTTTCGCGTACCCACGAACCCCACCAGCACCCCATGGCTCGATCCTTGCGAACCCTGTCGGTCAGGCCACTCGTTGCGGCCTGCGCGTTCGACGAGGCTGGAGCCATCGAGAACGGCACAGCCGGTACGACCCGTACGACCCGTACGACCCGCAAGGAGAAAAGCATCATGACCACCACCCCCGCCCGTATGCGTGCCGTCCGCCAGGAGACCGCCGGTGGCCCCGAGGTCCTCCAGCTGGTCGAGACCGACCGTCCCGAGCCGGGCCCCGGCGAGATCCTGGTCCGGGTGCACGCGGCGGGTGTCAACCCCACCGACTGGAAGACCCGCGAGCGCGGCGCCTTCTACTCGGGCGAGGCCGTCCCCTTCGTCCTCGGCTTCGACGTCTCCGGCGTGGTCGAGGCCATCGGCGCCGGCGTCACCCTCTACGCCCCCGGTGACGAGGTCTACGGCATGCCGCGCTTCCCGCACCCGGCGGGCGCGTACGCCGACTACGTCGTCGCCCCCGCCCGGCACTTCGCGCCCAAGCCGCGCGGCCTCGACCACGTGCGGGCCGCCGCCCTGCCGCTCGCCGCGCTCACCGCCTGGCAGGCGATCGTCGACACCGCCGACGTCCGCGAGGGGCAGCGCGTCCTCGTGCACGCGGCCGCGGGCGGTGTCGGCCATCTGGCCGTACAGATCGCCAAGGCCCGCGGCGCGTATGTCATCGGCACCGCGAGCGCCGCCAAGCACGACTTCCTGCGCGGTCTCGGCGCCGACGAGCTGATCGACTACCGCGAGCAGGACTTCGCCGAGGCCGTGCGCGACGTCGACGTCGTCGTGGAGGCCATCAGCGGCGACTACCCCACCCGCTCCCTGCGCACCCTGCGGCCCGGCGGCATCCTCGTCTCCCTCCTGCCGCTGGAGGAGACGGTGCGCGCCGAGGCCCGGGAGCTGGGCATCCGGGCCACCCGGATGATGGTCGAGCCCGACCTCGGCGGCCTGCGCGCCCTCACCGGGCTCGTCGAGTCCGGCCGTCTGCGCACCGAGATCGCCGCCGTGCTGCCGCTGGCCGACGCGGCGAAGGCGCACGAGCTCGGCGAGACGGACCGCACCTCCGGCAAGATCGTCCTCAAGGTCGCGGAGTGATCGCGGAACGTGGTCGGGCCGGAACGTTGCGCGAGGTCTGGTAGACGTCCGGAGGATCGGGTACATACGGTCGAGTAGCACCGGTCGGTAGCCGACCGGCCCCGACTGAAGCGGCGAGGTGCCTCATGACCGCACCATCCGTACGTCCGGTCTCCGAACGTGAATCCCGCCAGGTCGCCGAAGCGGCCCGGGAACAGGACTGGAAGAAGCCCAGCTTCGCCAAGGAACTGTTCCTCGGGCGCTTCCGGCTCGACCTCATCCATCCGCACCCCACGCCCGCCCTGGAGGACGTGCGGCGGGGCGAGGAGTTCCTCGCCAAGCTCCGCGACTTCTGCGAGACGCGGATCGACGCCGCCCGCATCGAGCGCGAGGCGCAGATCCCGGACGAGACGGTGAACGGGCTCAAGGAGCTCGGCGCCTTCGGCATGAAGATCGACACCAAGTACGGCGGCCTCGGCCTCACCGCCGTCTACTACAACAAGGCCCTCGCCATCGTGGGCTCCGCCAGCCCCGCTCTCGGCGCGCTGCTCTCCGCCCATCAGTCGATCGGCGTACCGCAGCCGCTGAAGCTCTTCGGCACCCAGGAGCAGAAGGAGCGCTTCCTGCCGCGCTGCGCGCGCACGGACATCACGGCCTTCCTGCTCACCGAGCCGGACGTCGGCTCCGACCCCGCACGGCTCGCCACCTCGGCCGTGCCCGACGGCGACGACTACGTCCTCGACGGCGTCAAGCTGTGGACCACCAACGGCGTGGTCGCCGACCTGCTCGTGGTGATGGCCCGGGTGCCGAGGAGCGAGGGCCACAAGGGCGGCATCACCGCGTTCGTGGTCGAGGCCGCCGCGGAGGGCGTCACCGTGGAGCGCCGCAACGCCTTCATGGGCCTGCGCGGCATCGAGAACGGCGTCACCCGCTTCCACCAGGTCCGGGTGCCGGCCGCCAACCGCATCGGGCCCGAGGGCGCGGGCCTCAAGATCGCCCTGACCACCCTCAACACCGGCCGCCTCTCCATCCCGGCCATGTGCGTCGCGGGCGGCAAATGGGCGCTGAAGATCGCCCGCGAGTGGTCCCTCGCCCGTGAGCAGTGGGGCAAGTCCATCGCCCGGCACGAGGCCGTCGGCGCGAAGATCTCCTTCATCGCCGCGACCACCTTCGCCCTGGAGGCCGTCCTCGACCTCTCCGGCCAGATGGCCGACGAGGACCGCAACGACATCCGCATCGAGGCCGCGCTCGCCAAGCTCTACGCCAGCGAGATGGCCTGGCTGATGACCGACGAGCTGGTGCAGATCCGCGGCGGCCGCGGCTACGAGAGCGCCGCCTCGCTCGCGGCCCGCGGCGAGCGCGCCGTCCCGGCCGAGCAGATGCTGCGCGACGCCCGCATCAACCGGATCTTCGAGGGCTCCACGGAGATCATGCACCTGCTGATCGCCCGCGAGGCCGTCGACGCCCACCTCTCCGTCGCCGGGGACCTCATCGACCCGGAGAAGTCCCTGGGCGACAAGGCGCGGGCGGGCGCCCGCGCGGGCGGCTTCTACGCCCGCTGGCTGCCCAAGCTCGTCGCCGGGCCCGGACAGCTGCCGCGCACCTACGCGGAATTCCACCCCACGGGCCACCGCGACCTCGCGACCCACCTGCGCTTCGTCGAGCGCTCCTCCCGCAAGCTCGCCCGCTCCACCTTCTACGCCATGTCGCGCTGGCAGGGCCGGATGGAGACCAAGCAGGGCTTCCTCGGGCGGATCGTCGACATCGGGGCCGAGCTCTTCGCCATGAGCGCCGCGTGCGTCCGCGCCGAGCGGCTGCGCTCCGAGGGCGCCCACGGCCGCGAGGCGTACGAGCTCGCCGACACGTTCTGCCGACAGTCCAGGGTCCGCGTCGAGGAGCTCTTCGGCCGACTGTGGACCAACACCGACGAGCTCGACCGCAAGCTCGTCGAGGGCGTGCTGTCCGGGGCGTACGAGTGGCTGGAGGAGGGCATCGTCGACCCCAGCGGCGACGGCCCCTGGATCGCCGACTCCACTCCCGGCCCCGCCAAGACGGAGAACGTCCACAGGCCCATCCGCTGAAGGTCCGCCGAGATCCGGTGAGATCCGCCGAGGTGCCTCCCGCCGTCCGCGGGCGGGGCGGGCACCCTGCAGGCATCTCGCGGGCACCC
>NZ_JAINFC010000544.1 GCF_020740835.1 Streptomyces sp. UNOC14_S4 | reverse complement strand
CCCCGGCACAGGCGGATGCGGCCGCCCCGCCACCACGACCCGCATGCCGTGCGGTGGCACCCGTGGCAACAGCGCCGCGATGCTGTGGCAGTCCGGCCCTGAGGTCACGCCGCGGTCCTCGTCCAGCCCGTCCACCACGAGCACGAGCCGTCGCCCGCGCTCGGCGCACAGCTCAGCCGCGCGGTCCATCGCGAGCCGTACCTGCTCATCACGCGTGTAGGGCGTGGTCAGCGGCTCTTCCTCCTGCAGCAAGGAGTAAAGCTGCCGCTGCACGACCTCGCAGAACGCCGCCGCGTCGTTCTGCCGGGCCAAGCGGGACGTGATGAAGAACGAGACGACGTCGACCCCGGGCGGTGGCTCCAGGACGAATTTCGCCAGCAGGGCGGACTTTCCCGCCCAGGCCGGTGCCAGCCAGCGCCAGTAAGTCGGCGCCCCGGGCCCCTCGTCCGTGCAGAAGGACGACAGTTCCGCGAGCTCCCTCTCCCGCCCTCGGAAGTCGGCTGCGGACATGTGCTCGACCTGCAACAGATAGCCCGATACCGCGGCGCGCCGTACGCCCACCCGCACCGGGCCGTTGATCACCCCGCTGTTGGCAAAGGAACCAGCCCCCTGAGCCGATGCCTCACCCGACCCCCTCACCGACGTCCCGCCGCTGTCGACCATCGCCCGCCGCCGCTCCCCTGCCCCAGGCCAGTCCGGACAGTCTGGCAGTCGGAGCCCCTCAAACAGGCGGCGTTCCTGCCAACCCCGCCACCAGCAACGTCGTGAATCCCCGCGCCCACTCCCCGTCCACCGGCTCCGCGCTCACCAGGGCTCGGTGGACGACCGCGCCCGCGATCACGTCGAAGATGAGGTCCGCGTTGCGGGCGGCCGACTCGGGGTCGGGCTCGCGGGGGAGTTCGCCGCGGGCCTGGGCGCGTTCGCGGCCGAGGAGGACAAGTCGCTTCTGGCGGTCGACGATCGCGGAGCGGATGCGGTCGCGCAGGGCCTCGTCGCGGGTGGACTCGGCGACCACGGCCATGAGGGCCGTCTTCGTCTCGGGGCGTTCGAGGAGGGCCGCGAAGCGCAGGACGACGCCCTCGATGTCGGCGGTGAGGCTGCCGAGGTCGGGCAGGTGGAGCTGTTCGTCGAAGAGGGCGGCGACCGCGTCCACCACCAGTTCGTTCTTGCCCGCCCAGCGGCGGTAGAGGGTGGTCTTGGCGACGCCCGCGCGCGCCGCCACGTCGCCCAGCGACAGTTTTCCCCAGCCCAGCTCCACCAGCGCCGCCCGCGTCGCGTCGAGGATCGCGCGGTCGGCCTCGGTGCTGCGCGGGCGTCCCGTACGGCCGCCGCCGCGACGGGGACCGTCGGGACGGGAGCCGTCGGCGGAAGTCATGCCGCGACCTTACCGTCGAGTAGCCATGGGGGCGGGGATCTCGGGAGATGGCCACACGGCCATCCATGTGTCACTTCCGTCGCGCTCGCGCTCCGTATGAGCCAGATCACGGGAAAGTCTTCCGGAGGCCCCGTTGCACGGCAGCCGCTTCCAGTTACGCTACGAGTCGTAGCGAAAGCTCGCGGCGCACCAGTGCGATCAGTGCGTGCGAGCGCGAGAGCGACAACCACAGGCGCCAGGTGGGGACCCGGCGCCGATCGCGAGCTCTTGGCGCCGTTCTGACGGCGCGCTTTTCCGATCGCCGCGCGAAGGGGGGAGGATAGGGACCATGCAGCCACGGAACATGTCCATGAGTGGAGTGGTCGACCTCGCCGCGGTGAAGGCGGCCGGGGAAGCCAAGCAGAAGGCGGAGCAGGCCCGAGCCGAGGCCGCCCGCCGGGGCGGTGCGCCCGCCGCCGCGCAGCGCCTGGTCTTCGACGTCGACGAGGCCGGCTTCGAGGCGGATGTCCTCCAGCGCTCGGCCGAGGTGCCCGTCGTCATCGACTTCTGGGCCGACTGGTGCGAGCCGTGCAAGCAGCTCGGCCCGCTGCTGGAGCGGCTGGCGGAGGAGTACGCGGGCCGGTTCGTGCTCGCCAAGGTCGACGTCGAGGCCAACCAGCTGCTCTTCCAGCAGTTCGGCGTCCAGTCCATCCCCGCGGTCTTCGCGGTCGTGGCCGGGCAGGCCCTGCCGCTCTTCCAGGGCGCGGCGCCCGAGGCCCAGGTCCGCCAGGTGCTCGACCAGCTCGTCATGCTCGCCGAGCAGCGCTTCGGCATCGTCGGCGCGCCCGTGGAGCCGGGTGCGGGGACGGGCGCGGAGGCAGCCGCTCCGCAGGCGGCCCCCGCGGGTCCGCACGACGCCGCGCTGGGCCTCGCCCACGACGCGCTGGACGCCGGTGACCTCGGCGGCGCGGTCCAGGCGTACAAGAACGTGCTGGCCGACGACCCGGGCAACGCCGAGGCCAAGCTCGGCCTCGCGCAGGCCGAACTCCTGCGGCGCGTCCAGGACATGGACCCCCAGCAGGTCCGCAAGGCCGCCGCGGACGACCGGTCCGACGTCAAGGCCCAGATCGCCGCGGCCGACCTCGACCTGGTCGGCGGCCATGTGGAGGACGCCTTCGGCCGGCTGATCGACACCGTCAGGCGGACGGCCGGCGAGGACCGGGACGCCGCGCGCGTACGGCTGCTGGAGCTCTTCGAGGTGATCGGTCCGGACGACCCGCGCGTGGGCGCCGCGCGTACGGCTCTGTCCCGCGCACTGTTCTGAGCCCCGCTCCGCCGGTGGCGATGACGACGTTCTGAACTCGCGCCCCACGCGGCGCGGACTGCCACGCTTTGCCAAATCTTGGTAATCGTGGAGGCTGTTACTGGGAGTAGGGAAAACCCGGGCTTTCGCCCGGGTTTTCTTGCGTTTGGCCAACTCTCGCCGCCTACGCAGAGACACGCTCCCGGCGCCGGTCGATGCACACCGGTCTCCCCTTGGTTATCGGCCCGTTACTCGCTAGTAATGAACCTCTTGTGCCGGGCGCGCGAATGGACCACGATCGGCCACGCTCGGTCCATTCCCTTACCCGGCAGCCGGTCGGTGTGCGGGAGTGGGTCCCCACCGGGCGGGTCGGCCGCACTCCGGGTCGGCTCGGGGACAGGGGGGTACCCGGACGTCAACGGCCGGGCCTGTCCCGGCGGTTGCGCCATGGCGTGGCGCGGCCAGTGGTTGTCGCTCGGGGGTGATCGCCGGTGTCGCCGGAGGCGTCGTCTGACCGCCACCGCGCCGCGGCGGCGCTCTCCTTCCCGAGGACGTGGCACGACATCCATCCCGGTGCCGACCGAGAGGTCCGCACCGGCGATGTACGTCCGAGAAGGAGGAAAGTCATGCAGTCCCAGACGCGTGGCGGGACCAGATGGCGGCGGTTCGCCGTGGTCATGGTGCCGAGTCTCGCGGCCACGGCCGCGATAGGCGTGGCAGTCGCGCAGGGCGCCCTCGCGGCGTCGTTCAGCGTCTCCGGCCAGCAGTTCGAGGTGGCCGCGCAGAAGATTCACGGCACCGGGTTCGTGCAGTACGGCGCCATGGACCAGACCAAGGCCGGCGGCAAGCCCGTCGCGGTCGTCGGCATAGACAAGGCGGAGATCAACGGGCTCTGCCAGGCGGTCACCGTCCCGACCGGCCTCGGTTTCGACCTGTCGATGAAGCTGACGGCCGGAGGCGGCGACAAGCAGGTCACCGCGAAGACGCTCTACATCGACGCGGAGGCCATGGACGCCGACGCGACGTTCAAGAACGTCGACATCGGTGTCTCGGTGGACAACACCACCAAGGGCCCCGGCCCGGCCGCCGAGGGCAAGGACCACTCCGGAGCCCATGTGCCGGGCTCGTTCGCCCAGCAGGCGGAAGAGGTGTGGTTCGAGAAGGTCAGCCAGAAGGCATGGGCGACCTCGGCGGGCACGTTCACCCTGCCCGGGCTGCACATGAGCGTCGGCACCGGCGCGGCCAAGTGCTCGACGGAGTAGCGGGGCGCTGAACGGGCGGGTACGGGAAGGAGCTTCGCGCTCCCGTACCCGTACCGCGCGGTGCCGAGCCTCCCGTACCACCGAACTCGCCAGTCCTAGGAGCTGTACGACATGAGCGCCGACACGCGATCCCGGCCGACGGACTCTTCCTTCGGCCGTGCCCGCAGTACGTTCCGGGAGTGGCGCGGGCGACGCCCGTTCTGGGGCGGGCTGTACACCCTGCTGGCCGGCTTCCCGATCATGTACATCCCCTACCAGACGATGACCCTGGGCGACCTGCACATCCGCATCGCGACCACGGCGGGCGCGGGCTCGCTGATCATCGGCGTGCTGCTGGTCGTCCTCGGGCTGACGCTCTGGTTCCAGCAGCAATCGCGGATCTTCGCCGGTGTCGCGGCGATCCTGCTGGCGCTGGTCTCCCTGGTGGTGGCCAACTTCGGGGCGTTCCTGATCGGTTTCCTGCTCGCGCTCGTCGGGGGCGCACTCGGCGTCTCCTGGGCGCCGGGCAAGCCGCTCCCGGAAGCGGGCCCGGAGGAGGGCGGCGATCCGGCTTCGGAGGGCCCGGGTCCGGACCCGGACGAGGGAACGGACGAGGGCGTCGTCGTCGAACCGGCGGGGCGGCCGAGTCTGATGAAGGACACCGACAGGGGGCGGCACCGTGCCGATTGACGAGACGCACGAGGGGCATGGGACGCGGCGGGCCGACGGTCCCCGGCACGCCGCCCCGAGGAAGCCGCTGCTCGCCCGGCTCCACATGCCCGCGGGCAAGGCCGTCGCCCTCGCGGCGATGCCGACGGCGGTGCTGATGGGCATGGGGCTCACCCCACAGCTCGCGAGCGCCAAGCCGACGGTGCCGGAACCGTTCGAGGGGCAGTGCGCGACGGTGCCGGACGCGTCGGCGAGCGGGGCTCCTTCGGCGAGCCCGAAGAAGGGCGAGGAGAAAGGGGAGGAGAAGGGCGTCACGGCACCGGCACCGAGCACCTCGCCGTCCGCCCCGACGCCGGATGCCGGCAAGCG
>NZ_JAINFC010000543.1 GCF_020740835.1 Streptomyces sp. UNOC14_S4 | reverse complement strand
GGGGTGAGGACCGTGAAGCCCGCGGCGGTGAAGGCGCGGGCCCACGGGGGCGGGGGCACGAATTCGTCGGTGTAGACGTAGCGGCGTTCGCGCACGAAGGCGACCCACGGGAGGCTGCCGTGGCACAGGACGACGTGCTCGCCCGTACGGTCGGTGATCGTCGCCGTGTGGTAGCTGTGCCCCGGACCCTGCTCCCTCAGCTCGCCCGCCCTGCCCTTGGCGGCGCGGGCCGCCGCGTGCAGGGCGGTACGGATCTCCCGCAGGCCGACGCCGGGCGGCGGGCCGTCCTTCCGGTCATAGAAGCCCGTCGCGCCGCGCGGCAGCGTGACACCCGTGTTCCCGTGATCGGCCATACGGCCATCCTGCCCGGCGGGCCGGTCAGGCCGGTCGGGCAGAGCGAGCCGGGCGGGCCACGTGGTCGGGAGCACCCCTTTTCAGAGGGTAGTATTCATGGAGCGCGCCGCTAGCTCAGTTGGTTAGAGCAGCTGACTCTTAATCAGCGGGTCCGGGGTTCGAGTCCCTGGCGGCGCACCCGAAGGTGAAGGCCCCCATCAGGCGATGGGGGCCTTCACCCGTTTCCGGCGGCTCACGCCGGGACGCTGCCCTCCTCCGGCCACGCGGCAGGCGGCACGTCGAGGATCGTGAAGGCCGATTCGACCCCCGCGAGCCGCAGCACCTTCGTGACGCGCGCCGCGCCGCGGACGAGCCGCAGACGGCCGCCGCGGGCGAGCACCCTCTGACGGGCTCTCAGCAACAGGCGCAGGCCGCTCGCGTCCAGGAACGTGACGCGGCGGAGATCGATGACGACGTCGACGCGGAACCGTTCCGTCAGGGCGTCCACGCGCGGACAGAGGACCTGGTCCGCCAAGATGTCGAGTTCGCCGTGCAGTTCAATGATGATGGCGCCGTATGCCACGCGCTCCCGCATGGCGAAGGCGGGTACGTCCGCACCCATGTCGCCCCTCACCGACCTCCCTCAGCCCGCATATGCCGTATGCCTTTCTGGTGCCCCGGCAGTACGTGCTTCTCACCTCTGTCGCAGGACCGCCGACAGGTTTCCGTAAGAACCTTCGGCAATGACGAGGAGAACGCGAGGGGAAAGGGCGAAGCCCCGGTGATCGGGGAGAGAGAAGGTCGGGGGAAGCGGCAATCGGGGGGACAAGCCGCTTCCCCCGGCGAGGACATGGCCTCAAAGCCCGGGCCGTGAGTCGGGGGGAAGTCGCGGCCCGGACCCCGCAGCGAGGTCCATGTCCCGGCCCGCAGGATTCCTGCCAGATCCGCGGGCACACCTCCATCCTCCGCCTCCCCCGGAGCCCGACCGGCGGGCGAAGGACCCGTCGGAGAGGGCCTTTGGTCCTTAAATGTGGCGTGAGGACGCGCCCCGCAAGGGGCGCGGGGAACTGCGCGACAAGCCCCCACCGGACCCGCAGCCGCCCACCGGGCCCGGGTGGCAACCCGGCGGGCGCACCGGGCCACCGGCCCGCAGCCGCGCGCCAAGCGCAAGCCGCACCCCCGTAGGCGCACCCCGGAACCGGCCCCGCAGCCGCGCACCGACGACGCGCCACCCCACCCCAATAGACGCACCTTCGACCATATGTGCGGTTAGACTCACGCGACCGTAAGCCGTACAGAGGCATGGGCATAGGGCATACGCAAGGGGAGGGCCGCAGCTCGTGGCGCAAGCGAAGAAGATCGCGCTCTGGGCCGTCGTCATATTCGTGGCGTACACGGTCATCCACTCCCCGGCGCGGGCCGCCGAGCTCGTCCAAGTAGGGTTCGAGGGCATCTCGGACGCCGCCAAGAGCATCGGCGAATTCATGACCCAGCTGATCAAGTGAGGGGCCGCACCATGATCCGTCACCTTGTCCTGTTCAAGCTGAACGAGGGCATCGACCGCGACGACCCGCGCGTCACCGCGGGCGCCCGCGCGTTCGAAGAGCTCGGCAAGGAGATCCCCGAGCTGCGGTTCTGGGAGTGCGCCTGGAACATCACGGACCGGCCGATCGCCTACGACTACGCCATCAACTCCGCCGTCGACGACACCGACGCGCTGAAGCGCTACCTGGAGCACCCGGCGCACCAGGCGGCCGCCGCCCAGTGGCGCGAATTCGCCACATGGGTGATCGCCGACTACCCGTTCTGAGCCGCCCCCGGCCATGCGCCGGGACGCCGCTTCCGTATGGAGCACAGGCCCCCTCGCCGACCCCGGCGAGGGGGCCTTTTTACACCCAACACGACGCTATGCGGTGCTTGAGAGATTGCCATGGTCTTGTGATGCTATGACCGCTTTTGCCGGATGAGTTGACCGTGAAGGGTGGCGTGACCGTGTCGGCCCGTACCGTCCCCGAAGCCCCCCTCCAGCGCGACCAGCCCCCCGCTTCCGCCGAGGCCCGCGGAGCCGCCCCCGCAGGTCGTGACGACGACTCCGAGGGCCGCGCGGCCCCACCGTCCGAGGACGACACGGGCGACACGGGCGACACGGGCGACACGGGCGACACGGGCGACACGGGCGACACGGGCGACACAGACGGTACGGACGGCACGGACAGCGCCGACAGCACCGGAAGAACCGACGGCCACCCCAACGGCGGCGCCGGGATCACCACCAGCACCAGCACCAGCACCAGCACCAGCACCAGCACCACCAACGGCACGGACGACGTCGAGGACGAAGACAGGGACGAAGACGAGAACGGGGACGGGAACGGGAACGGGAACGGGGCCAGCGACGGCGACACCCTCCCCAGAAGCCGCGGCGCCGACGCCAGGGCGCTCACCCAGGTGCTCTTCAAGGAGTTCGTCACCCTCCAGCCCGGCACGCCCGAGCACGCGCGCGTGCGGGCCGCCCTCATCGAGGCCAACCTCCCCCTCGTCCGCTACGCCGCGGCCCGCTTCCGCAGCCGCAACGAGCCCATGGAGGACGTCGTCCAGGTCGGCACGATCGGCCTGATCAACGCGATCGACCGGTTCGACCCCGACCGCGGGGTGCAGTTCCCGACCTTCGCCATGCCGACCGTCGTCGGCGAGATCAAGCGCTACTTCCGCGACAACGTGCGCACCGTGCACGTCCCGCGCAGGCTGCACGAGCTATGGGTGCAGGTGAACGGCGCGAGCGAGGACCTGACCGTGCTGCACGGGCGGACCCCCACCACCGCCGAGATCGCCGACCGGCTGCGCATCCCCGAGGAGGAGGTGCTCGCCTGCATCGAGGCCGGCCGCTCGTATCACGCCACCTCGCTGGAGGCCGCGCAGGAGGGCGACGGGCTGCCCGGACTCGTCGACCGGCTCGGCTACGAGGACCCGGCGCTGGCCGGGGTCGAACACCGGGATCTCGTGCGCCATCTGCTCGTCCAGCTGCCGGAGCGCGAGCAGCGCATTCTCCTCCTGCGCTACTACAGCAACCTGACGCAGTCGCAGATCAGCGCCGAGCTGGGCGTTTCCCAGATGCACGTGTCCCGGCTGCTCTCCCGCAGCTTCGCGCGACTGCGGTCCGCAAATCGAATCGACGCGTAACCCGAACGGGTGAGGACCCCTGCGGTCACTGGGCAGATATGTCGACTTGACGCTACAGCGTGTTGCCGACATGTGACATTCTGCTGGAACTGCGTTTGCCACAGCCCGGCCTCCGGTATTCAGGTGGGGGCCGGAACCCTCGCCCGAGGGAGTTGCTGTGACCCGTCCGCGACCTCAAGGGGGTGGCATGTCCGTAGACCTGGGCAGCGCGAAGGTGCTCGCCAACGACGCACCGCACGCCGTGCTCGACGACTGCGAAGCCATCGACACCCGCACCCTCTCCCGCTCGCTGTTCCTGCGGCTGGCCACGCTCGACCGGGACAGCGCGGAGCGCACGTATGTCCGCGACACCCTCATCGAGCTCAATCTCCCTCTCGTGCGCTACGCCGCGGCCCGCTTCCGCAGCCGCAACGAGCCGATGGAGGACATCGTCCAGGTGGGCACGATCGGCCTGATCAAGGCGATCGACCGCTTCGACTGCGACCGGGGGGTGGAGTTCCCGACCTTCGCCATGCCGACCGTCGTCGGTGAGATCAAGCGGTTCTTCCGGGACACGAGCTGGTCCGTGCGCGTGCCGCGCCGGCTCCAGGAGCTCCGGCTGGCCCTGACCAAGGCCAGCGACGAGCTCGCCCAGAAGCTCGACCGCTCCCCGACCGTGCCCGAGCTGGCCCTGTGCCTCGGTGTCTCCGAGGAGGACGTGGTCGACGGCCTGGCGGTCGGCAACGCCTATACGGCCAGTTCGCTCGACTCGCCCTCGCCCGAGGACGACGGCGGCGAGGGCTCGCTGGCCGACCGGCTGGGTTACGAGGACACCGCGCTGGAGGGCGTCGAGTACCGCGAGTCCCTCAAGCCGCTGCTGGCCAAGCTGCCGCCGAGGGAGCGGCAGATCATCATGCTCCGGTTCTTCGCCAATATGACGCAGTCCCAGATCGGCGAGGAGGTCGGCATCTCCCAGATGCATGTCTCCCGGCTGCTGACGCGGACGCTCTCGCAGCTCAGGGAAGGCCTCATCGCGGACTGAGGCCCGCCGCCACGGCAGGCCCCGGGTCTGGGCCAACGGCTGGGTCAACGCTGGATCAACGGGGGACCCGCCCGCCATGTCGCCCGCGTATATATACACCTGACGTTGCGTCAGCCACACTGGGCCGATGCGACGGAAGACGGTACTCCGACGGAAGACCGTGGTCTCCGCCTCCGCCGTCGCCGGGGCCGCCGCGCTCACTCTGGGCGCCTTGCTCTCCGGATGCGGTGGCAGCGGCCGTGACGCCTATGTCGCGACGGGAGCCGCGGGACCGGACTCGTCCTCCCGGACCGTCGACGGCGCCGTCCCGCCCAAGGGCCGGGTGGAACTGCTGCCCCTGGACGGCGCGCGAAGCGCACCGCCGGGCTCCTCGCCCGCCACGCGCCCCCCGACCGCCTCACGCC
>NZ_JAINFC010000542.1 GCF_020740835.1 Streptomyces sp. UNOC14_S4 | reverse complement strand
GGCCGGTGGGTGGCCGACGGTGACGCCCGAGCAGCGGCAGCGTTCCGTGCACGGGGCGCCGCTCGGTTTCACGGCGTCCATGGAGCTGTCCTCGGAACGGCTGCTGCGCGGCAAGCCCAAGCCGAAGAAGCAGCTCGCGGGCGGCCGGTTCAAGCTCGGCGGCAAGAAGGAGGAGGCCGAGCGGCAGCGCAAGCTGGAGCTGATCCGCACGCCCGTGCTCTCCTGCTACCGGATCGCCGTCATCAGCCTCAAGGGCGGCGTCGGCAAGACGACCACGACCACCGCGCTCGGCGCGACGCTGGCCAGCGAGCGGCAGGACAAGATCCTGGCGATCGACGCCAACCCCGATGCCGGTACGCTCGGCCGCCGTGTCCGCCGCGAGACGGGCGCGACGATCCGTGACCTCGTCCAGGCGATCCCGGGCCTGCACAGCTACATGGACATCCGGCGCTACACCTCGCAGGCCCCGTCCGGCCTGGAGATCATCGCCAACGACGTGGACCCGGCGGTCTCGACGACCTTCAACGACGAGGATTACCGGCGGGCGATAGACCTGCTGGGCAAGCAGTACCCGGTCATCCTCACCGACTCGGGCACCGGACTGCTCTACAGCGCGATGCGCGGTGTCCTCGACCTCGCCGACCAGCTGATCATCGTCTCCACGCCGTCCGTCGACGGCGCGAGCAGCGCCAGCACCACGCTCGACTGGCTGCACGCGCACGGCTACGCGGACCTCGTCTCGCGCAGCGTCACCGTGATCTCCGGGGTGCGCGAGACCGGCAAGATGATCAAGGTGGAGGACATCGTCTCCCACTTCGAGACCCGCTGCCGTGGCGTCGTGGTCGTCCCCTTCGACGAGCACCTGGCGACGGGTGCCGAGGTCGACCTGGAGATGATGCGGCCGAAGACGCGCGAGGCGTACTTCACCCTCTCGGCGCTGGTGGCGGAGGACTTCGCCCGGGCCCAGCAGCAGCGCGGGCTGTGGACCGGCGAGAACCCGCCGGCGCACCAGGCGCCGCCCGCGCCGGGCGCCTACGCCCCCGGCCAGCCCGCACCCGCTCCCGGCCAGCCGGCTCCCGGCGCGTACCCGTACCACCCGCAGCAGCAGCCGTACGACCCCTACGGCGGCCAGCCGCAGCCCCAGGCCCCGCAGCAGCCCGGGCCGTACGCGCAGCCTCCGCAGCCCCAGCCCCAACCGCAGCAGCCGTATCCGTACGGCCCGCAGCCCGGCGCGCACCCCTACCCGCAGCAGCCCGGGCCGGACAGCTACGGCTATCCCCAGCAGTACCCGCCACAGCAGGGCTGAGCGGCGAGAAGAGCGAGAAAGGGGTGGGGCCCCGGGCGACAGCGCGTCGCCGCTGTCGGTTAATCCGGGGTCTGGCGTGACGTCGGCCTTCGAGACCTGGTTGTGGTCTTGAAGGCCGGCGTCTACATACGCTCCTTCGCGGCGAAGGCGAGGACGAATTCGGAACCTCGGTATCCGAGTTCGCTGTTGATGTCTTCGACACGCCGATTCCAGCTGATCCCGAGAGCGACGAACAGGACGGCTCGCAAGAGGCCTGATCGCACGCGACTCATCCTGGCTGCGCCGCGTGTGACGTACGCGTTTGATGTGTGGCGGCGCAGCCGGGCAAGACCGGCAGCTCGCTGGAGCGGTGGGTCGACCAGGACCGAGCCAGCCGGTTCGCGTGGGTGCCCTGTCGCGTTCGCACTGCCGGACTGAGCGGAAGCGCCATCTGCAAGAAGCCGGACGCTGTAATAGAGGTTGTCGTACTCTGATGCCGTGAAGCCGACACGAGCCGGGACGACGGAGAACATCTCCGTGTCCATGCCCACCGATCTCGTAGCCGAGATCCGCTCCCGAGCGGGCCGCCGGGGCGTCTCCAGCTACATCACCGAAGCTGTCCGGCACCAGCTGGCAATGGATGGACTTGCCGAGATCGTGGCCCAGCACGAGGCAGAACACGGCGTCCTCACCGAGGAGGAGATCGATGCCGCACGGCGCGAGCTCTTCGAGCATGCCGATCCCCATGAGTCCGGACGGGACGGGGCAGACCCCCATGGCTCCGGCCGGGATGCTGCGTGAAGGAGGCACCCGCCCGCTCCCTCGTACTCGACTGCCAGGCGCTCTCCCTGCTCCTGGGCAACGAGCGCAGGATGGTGGCCCGTGTCGAAGCCGCCAGACGGGCCGGAGTAATCGTTCTCGTTTCCGTCCTGACCGTGGTCGAAGCGGCACACGGCAAAACGGACCTGGCGCGGATGAACTGGGTCCTCTCCCGGTTGCAGCTCGAACCGGTCAGCCAGGCGGACTCCATGACCGCCGTACAGTTGCTGCGGAACGCCGGAGGGTTGCACGGCCATAAGTACGCCATCGACGCGCTGGTGGCAGCACTGGCTCTGCGCTCCCCAGCACCCGTCCTCGTCCTGACGTCCGACCGTGACGACTGGTCGAAGCTTTGCGGGGACCGGATCGTCGTCAAGGACGTGTGACAGCTCAGGTCCTTCATGCCGCTGATTTCACTGGCGCCACCGGCACTCGCAGCAGAGCCCGCACCTGCACCCGCCACTTCGCAGTACTTCGCCCCGCCGACCAAACGATCAGCGGGGCGAAGCAGCGGCCCCCGGGTCGACCAACAGCGTCGACAGTACGTCGCCGGGCCCCTTCCTCATCCCCCGGCCAGGGTTCAGCTCTTCTCCGGACCCGCCGCCTCGTGTGCCGACACCAGGTCGCGCGCCCGCTTCACATCGTCCGCCATGCACTCCAGCAGGGCCTCGATGGACTCGAACTTCTCCATGCCGCGCAGGTAGGCCAGGAAGTCCACGGCCACGTGCAGGCCGTAGAGGTCCAGGTCGGTGCGGTCGATGGCGTACGCCTCGACCGTGCGCTCGGTCGCGTCGAACTGCACGTTCGTGCCGACCGAGATGGCCGCGGGCATCGCCTCGTCGCCGACGGTCAGCCAGCCCGCGTAGACGCCGTCGGCCGGGATCGCCGTGTGCGGCAGGGTCTCGACGTTGGCCGTGGGATAGCCCAGCTCGCGGCCGCGCTGTGCGCCGCGGACCACCACGCCCTCGACGCGGTGCGGGCGCCCGAGGATCTCCATCGCGCCCGCGACGTCGCCCTCGGCGACCAGGCGCCGGACCAGGGTGGACGAGAACGGCAGCCCGCCGCCCGCCGCGCCGCTCACGCGGAGGTCGATGACCTCGACGTCGTAGTCGTACGTGGCGCCGAGCTCCTTGAGGAACTCGACGTTGCCCGCGGCGCGGTGGCCGAAGCGGAAGTTCGGGCCCTCCACGACCAGCTTGGCGTGCAGCTTGTCGACCAGGACCTTCACCACGAAGTCCGCGGGCGACAGCTTCGAGAACTCCGCCGTGAACGGCAGGACCAGCACCGCGTCCACGCCGAGCTCCGCCATGAGCTCCGCACGCCGGTGGTGCGGGGCCAGCAGCGGCGGGTGGCTGCCCGGCCGGACCACCTCGCTCGGGTGCGGGTCGAACGTGACCACCACCGCGGGCACCCCGAGGGCGCGGGCCCGCTCCACCGCACGCCCGATGATCAGTTGGTGCCCCCGGTGCACCCCGTCGTACGAGCCGATGGTGACGACGCTGCGCCCCCAGTCCTGGGGGATGTCCTCCAAGCCACGCCAGCGCTGCACTGTGCCCGCTCCTCGCCGAACCGAACTGATGTCTGTCGATATACGCAGGACTAAGGGTGCCATGCCGGTTCCCGGCGGTCCGCATCGGCCGGTCCCCCGAGGGTCGGATCGCTCCCGTCCGCCGTGGCCGTGAGCCTGATCCGGGCCCTCGGGCCCACCACCACGGCCCACTGCGCGGGCGCCGACCGCACCCAGCGGCGCACCTGCTCGCCGAAGACGGGGATCTCGCGGGACAGCTGCACCAGCCGCCGGTCGAAGCAGGCCGCGCCCTCCGCCGAGCGCGCCATGAGCAGCCCGGTGCGGTGCACCAGGTCGCGGGTGCGGGCCTCCGTGCGCTCCCCCGCGCCCACGGCCACCGCGCGCAGCAGGGCGTCGAGGACGGTGACGTCCCGCTCGTACGGCCCGTACTGCTCGCGCTCCAGGAGCACCTCCAGCAACTCCTGGCGCAGGGGGCGCGAGAGGGAGGTGCCGGGGGCGGCCAGGACCGGCGCGAGGGCGCGGCGGACCTGGGGGGCGCGGCTGCTGAGCAGGTGCACGACGAGCGGGAAGAGGACGGACCGGACCGCGGGCCCCTCCTCCAGGCGGCGGTCGACGAAGGCCGCGGCGTGCACGGCGCCCTCGGGCCGGTGCTCGACGTGCTCCCGGACGAGCCCGGCCGCCCGCCGGGCCAGAGTGGGGGCCGAGACCTCGGCGAGGGCCCGCACGACCTGCCCCGGGCCGTCGCCCGGCTCGTACAGCCGCGCCCGGAAGATGGCGAGGACGGGCTCCGGGTGGGTGGTCAGGGCCGCGGCGAGGGCGTCGGCGGGCAGGTGCGGGTCACCGGCGGCGAAGCGGACGATGGCCTGCGGGAGGTATTTGGCGCGGGTCGTGGCGTCGCGTACGAGCAGGGCGAGCGCGGTGCCGTGCAGGGCGCCCTCGGCGGGGCGGGCCAGGAGGGCGAGCGCGGAGTAGCGCAGCAGCTCGCGGTCGGCGTCGATGGTGACGTGCGGCGCGGTCTTGAGCGCGTACGCGGCCGCGGCCACATGGCGCTCCAGGCGGTCGTCGTGGGCCCAGCGGTCCACGGCGCGGCAGAGCGCGGACGGCTCGTCCTCGGCGAGGGCGGTGAGCAGCTCGTCGGCGCGGGGGTGCCCGGCCTCCACGAGGGCCTCGGCGAGGTCGTCGATCGCGCGGTGGCGGTGGGTGTGCAGGAGGACCTGGGCGGCGGTGGAGACGGTCAGCCGGACGCTGCCCGGCCAGGGGGCGGCCTGGAGGGGGCGGTCGTCGGTGAACCAGCGGCAGACGAGGGGCTGCGCGGCACACGGG
>NZ_JAINFC010000541.1 GCF_020740835.1 Streptomyces sp. UNOC14_S4 | reverse complement strand
CCGCGTTTCAGGTTCCCGCCCGCAGGCCCCACCCCCGGCCCACGGGCCGTACCCGAGCAAGACGGAAAGTCGGCACACGACCACCGGAAAAACGAATGGAGCCCCGCCACCCCCACGTGTTACGTTCGAAAAGTACGCACTTGATCCACAACGAGGACGAAAGGGAGGTGGGGCAGATGACCGCGCACAAGGCCACTGCGAAGCGCAGCGCCCGGACCGCCCTCACGTCCCGAGCGACGGTCTGACCCAGGCATTTGCAGCCCCGCCGGGAGCGTGAGCTCGCGGGGCGACAAAGCAAACAACCCCTGTACCGACCTCACCACGAAACGGATCTCCATACCGTCATGCGTACGAGCAATCACTGGATCACCCGCGCCGAGACCACCGCGGACATCCCCACCATCCACGACATCGTCACCGCCGCCTTCGGTCGGCCGGACGAGGCCGACCTCGTCGACGCCCTGCGCGCCGACACCGCCGCCTGGATCGACGGCCTCTCCCTCGTCAGCATCGACAGCGCGGGCGAGATCATCGGCCACGCGCTGCTGACCCGCTGCCACATCGGCGACACCCCGGCCCTGTGCCTGGCCCCCGTCGCCGTACGCCCCGATCACCAGCGCGGTGGCGCGGGCTCGGCGGCGATCGAAGCGGCACTGAGCACGGCCGAGGAGCAGGGCGAACGCTATGTGGTCGTCCTCGGGCACCCGGCGTACTATCCCCGCTTCGGCTTCACCCGTGCCTCCGAGTACGGCATCGGCGTGACGTTCGACGTCCCGGACGAGGCCCTGATGGTCCTGGCCCTGGACGAGTCCCACCCGGCGCCCCCGAGCGGCGTCGTCCGCTACGCGGCACCGTTCGGGATCTGACCGCACCACCACACCGCTACCGCAGGCTCTGTGTCTCCGAGGCTCCGCCCCCGCTTCCGCTCGGCGGCCTGCGGTAGCGCCGCGCCTCCACAGACCTCATGAATCGGATAGTTCACTCGCTCGGAGGACATTCCTGGATGTGAGGCGTAGGGCGGTGATGCCGGGAAAGTCTCCCCAAGGTCCCCCATGGCCCGTGTCCAGCGGAAGTCCACTGCAGAAACCCAGAGTTCGGATCAGAGCAGACCAGAGAAGACCAGCGCAGACCAGATCAGATCAGAGAAGGGCGGGGCGGATATGAAGGACGAGGAGGCGCTGGGCGTCGAGGTGTCCGACGTCTATCAGCCGCCCGAGCTGTTCGAGGCCGGAGGCTATGCCGAGCTCACCCACGGGGAGGGGATCGACGTGGACGAGGGCTACGGGGGCTGGCGCGATTGAGGGGGGCGACCTGCGGCGGGTTCTGGTTCGTGGTCCTTCCGGACTGCTGGGCGGCGTCCGCTGTCGCCGAGCGCGTCCGGCCCCTGGCCTGCCGTGTCGTGCGGCACGACTCCGGGCGGCCGTGGCTGGTGGGCTGCTGGCCGGAGGAGCGGGCGACGCTGGCCGAGGCCGGGGGAGTACGGCTCGCCGTGCTCGGTGAGCATGCGCTGACGGTTGCCCAACTCGCCGCACGGGCGGACGCGATGCGCGGAAGAGCAGGTGCGGAGAACGCGGCGGAGAACGCCGTGAGCGGATGCGCGGGCAGCTTCCACCTGCTCGCCTCGCTGGATGGGCAGGTGTACGCGCGCGGCGCGCTGTCGGCGGCGCGGCGGCTCTACCACGGGGTGTGCGAGGGGGTCTCCGTGGGCGCGGACCGGGCGCGGACCCTGGCCTGGCTCACGGGGGCCAGGACGGACTCGCGGCAGCTCGCCCTGCGCATGGCCTCCCTGGCGGCACCGCCGTATCCGCTGGACTCCGCCTCGGTGTTCACGGGGGTGCAGGCGGTGCCGCCGGAGCATGCCCTGCGGCTGGACCGGGACGGCACGGCGCGTACGTCCCCCTGGTGGCGGGCTCCCGACACCACCGTGCCGTTCGCCGCGGGAGCGGCAGGGCTGCGGCAGGCGCTGCGCGACGCGGTGGCGGTGCGCGTGCGGCCCGGCGAGCTCTGGGGGGCCGACCTCTCCGGGGGGATGGACTCCACGTCCGTGTGCTTCCTGGCGGCGGAGGCGGGGGCCCGGCTGGTCACGGTGACCGTGGACTGGAACGCGCCCGGCCACGAGGACCTGCGCTACGCGGAGCTGGCGGCGGCCCGGCTGCCCGCGTCGACGACGCGGCTGACGTATCCCAGCGGCTGCCTGCCGCGCTACCTCAGCGGGCTGGAGCAGCGGCCGGACGCCTGGGACGAGCCGCGGCCGCTGCGCGATCTCGCCGCCCAGGAGCATGTGACGCGGGAGTTGCGGGCCCACGGGGTCGGCTGCCGTCTGTCCGGGCAGGGCGGTGACCAGGTGGTCGTCCCGCCCGTGTGCCATCTGCACGACATGGTGGGGCGACGGCCGTTGCGAGCGCTCTCGCGGCTCGTGGGACACCGGGCGCGGCGCCGCTGGTCGCGTACCGCCACCGCTCGCGCGCTGCTGGACCGCAGTCCGCTGCGCCGGTGGCTGTCGGTACAGGCGGACGCCCTCGCCCGGTTGCCCGGGACCGCGGGCGCCGAGCCGGATCTGGGCTGGGGGCGGTCCGTGCGGCTGCCGCCGTGGGCCACTCCGCAGGCGCGGCGGACGGCCGCGGACCTGCTGCGCGAGGCGGCCGAGCACGCGCTTCCGCTCGGCCCGACGCGTGGCCTGCACGCCTGGGCCTACCAGGTGCGGCAGGCGGGGCGGAACGTCGCGCCGTTCGCCCACCTGCTGGGCATGCCCATCGCGTCGCCGTTCGGCGACGACGCGGTCATCGACGCCTGCCTGCGGGTCCGCCCGCATGAGGCGAGCTCGCCGAGGCGCTACAAGCCGCTGCTGGTCGCGGCCATGCAGGGGGTGGTGCCCGAGACGGTCCTGCGCCGTACGACGAAGGACGGGCCGACCACCGAATGGCACGACGGCATGAAGGCCAACCGGCGTCTCCTGGCCGCCTGGTGCGACGACTCCTGCCTGGCCGCCACCGGGCTGGTCACGCCCGACGGGCTGCGCCGCGCGCTGCTCGGCCCGTACACGCTGTCGGCCCGCCACGGGCCGGCCGTGGAGGCCACGCTGACGATCGAGACCTGGCTGCGCGACCTCGCCCATCACCCCCGGCCCGCGTATCTGAAGGAGCACTCGTGTGAGTCTTCGTCTACGCCGTGACGTCACCACCTGCGAGACCGACGAGGCCCTCGTCCTGCTCGACGGCCGCAACGGCCGGTACTGGCAGCTGAACCCCACCGGTGCCGCCGTCCTCCGCGCCCTCCTCGACGGCCAGGCCCCGGCCGCCATCGCCCGGCGCCTCGCCCGGGCGCAGCCGGTGGACGAGCTGCGGGCCACCGAGGACGTCGAGGCGCTGGTCCGCCGCCTCACCGCGGCCCGGCTGGTCGAAGAACGGACAGTGGAGGAACGGGCGGTGGAAGAACGACTCGTGGCGGAACAGCCGGTGGAGAAGCGGGACGTGACCGGACGATGAGCCAGATCCTCGACACCCCCGCGCACCGCACGCCTCTGCGCCGCCGTGTCCCGGCGCACGCCGCCGTCACCGCCGCGCGCCTGATCGCGCACCTGGCCCCGCGCCGGATCGTCTTCGTCCTCGGCGTCCTGCGCCGCGGCGCCGTACCGGCCACCGCCGCACAGGCATTGCGTGCCCGTGACGATGTGACCGGAAGCAGCACGCTCTGCGCGGGGAAGTACTGCCTCCAGCGTTCGCTGGCGACGGCCCTGTTGTGCCGGATGCGCGGCACGTGGCCCACGTGGTGCAGCGGGGTGCGCACGCCGCCCTTCGCGGCCCACGCCTGGGTCGAGGCCGAGGGGCACCCGGTGGGCGAGCCCCCGGGCACCGCCTCGTACCGCACCCTCCTGCGCGTCCCGCCGGAGCCGACACCGGCTCCGGCACCGGATCCGGCCGGGGCCGTACCGTGACGGCAGCCCGCATCGTGACGGTGGGTATCGGCGGACAGTGGAGCACCCCACTCGACGTCTGCCCCCTTCGCCGGCTGACCGTTCAGGAGCGCCCCGCTCCGAAGACCGGGGCCAGCACCAGCTCCGCCGCGCCTTCCACGACCGTTCGCGCGCCCCCTGGCGCGACGGCCACCGGAGGCGCGGTGCCCAGCACACCGGCCACTCCCGTCACATACGCGGCGGGGTCCGCGAGGACCGTGCGGCCGCCGAGCAGGATCAGGTCGACGTCCAGCAGGCGTACGAGATTGGCGGCGCCGACGCCCAGCAGCCGGGCGGCTCGTGCCGTGTCGCCGTCCGCGACCGCGGCCAGGCAGAGCGCCTCGACGCAGCCGCGCCCGCCGCACGGGCACACCGGCCCGTCGAGCTGGAGTACCTGGTGCCCGAACTCCCCGGCGCCCGTCCGCGCCCCCCGGTGCACGCCGCCGTTCAGGACGAGGCCCGCGCCGAGTCCCGTACCGAGGTGCAGGTACGCGAACGACGCCGCGCCCGCGCGCGGCAGCAGGCCGAGTGCGGCTGCGTTCGTGTCCTTGTCGACGACGACCGGCAGGCCCAGCCGGTCGGCCAGCGCGTCCCGCAGGGGGAACCCGTCCCACTGCGGGAAGCCCGTCACTTTGTGCAGCACTCCGCTCCGGTGGTCCAGCGGGCCGGGCACGGCCACCCCCACGCCGAGCGACGGGGCCGTGCCGACCAGCTCGCCCACTTCCCGTACCACCGCGTCCAGCACCCCGTCCGCACCCGCCCCGAACGCCAGCGGTGCCGTCCGCGTCGCCACCTCCGTGCCCGCGAGGTCGACGAGTGTCGCCGTCAGGGCGTCCCGGTCCAGGTGGAGGCCCACCGCGTGGGCCGCGTCCGGGACGAGCCGGAGCACGGTCGGCGGCTTGCCGCCCGTGGAGGCGCGCCGCCCGGCGTCCGTCGCGAGCCCGTCCGCCCGCAGCCGCGCCGTGATCTTGCTGACGGCCTGCGGGGTCAGCCCCGAGCGCCGCGCCAGCT
>NZ_JAINFC010000540.1 GCF_020740835.1 Streptomyces sp. UNOC14_S4 | reverse complement strand
CTTCAGTGCCGCTTGGAACAACTTCAGTGCTACTTGAACTACTTGGACAACCCACCGTGGGGGCAGCGGACTCGCATGTCCTGCCAGACTCTCGAGGCGCGCGGAACCCGTCGGAACCCCGGGTGCTCCCCGCACCCGAGGGCCCCTCCCGGGCCCCAAGAACCGATCACCCCCACGCCTGGCGCCGGGGACGCGACTGTCGGCCGTCCGTAGCGCTGGACTCGCAGATCACTTTGGTTGCTTCGTGCCCGAGCACCTGAAGCACGGACAACCTAGAGCATCGGGGAGCCAATATGTAGAGGGGGTGTGTGTAATTTGTGCTCGCTTTTAAGGCTGGATCCGCCCATCGGTGACCGCCTGCTGGCGCATTGGCGCCACCACGCACTCCAGTAACTCGCCCGGCCCCCCAGGTGAGCTGCTGTAGCGCGCGGTGGCGATCGGTGAGCTGCGGCGGGACTGCTACGGCGAACAGTTGTCCAAAAGCGAGCCAACCACCTCAAGATCGCGGCGAGTTGGCGGCACACTGGGCGAGCCGGACAGCGGACTGCCGGGGGCCCCGGGGTGCCGATGCGGGGCCCGTTCCGGTCACCGTTCGCGCGGCAACGGGCAGAGGCGGCTGCCCCCTTCGACCGCGACGGTCGGCCCGGGGGCGATCTCCGTGAAGCCCGCGTCGTGGACTATCGGCAGACCGCTCTCCGTCAGCTCCGCCCAGCGCTCCCGCGAGGCCGTCCGCACGGCCAGCGCGAAGCCGTTCTTCCGCCAGCGCTCACGCTCCGCGTCCGGCAGCGCCCACCACGCGAGCTGCGCGCCGTGACCGGCCTGTGCCATCGCCTTGCCCGCCGACATCTGCAGACCGGGGTTGAGCCAGAGCACCGGAATCCCCGGCTCCGGCGCGGACGGCGGCTCGGGGTCGTCGAGGTCCGTCCCCGACACCTGGAGCTTCACCAGCTCCTTCGGCCAGCCGTCCAGAGGTACGGGCGGGAAGACCCGTACCTCGGCGCGCTCACCGGTCACCTCGATGCCCGGCAGCGCCGAGGCCCTGCGCCACTCGGCACCGCGCGCCCGGCGCACCACCTTGCGGATCCGGGCGTCCTCCCAGTCGCGCACGGCCTGTGCCCACTCGCCGTCCTCGCCGCCGACCGAACCCGCCCGCTCGTCCGACAGCAACGTCAGCACCGCGCGCGCCGCCGTCTCCAGGGCGTCCGTACGGGCGGGCGGCGCGTCCTTCTCGATCCGCACCACGAGCGGCAGGACGAACTGGGGCGCCTCGTCACGGGGGTCGACAGCGGCGGAAACGGTGTCGGAAACGCTGTCGGAGGAGGCGTCGGAGGAGGTGTCAGCACTGGTCACCCGCCCAGTCTGCCAGCAGCCCCCAAGACGCGTGGCAGCGCCCGCTACTGTGACCGCATGAGACTCCGGGGGGTCGGCCGGCGGTACGGCCTGCGCGGGCCGTGGGTGCTGCGCGACATCGATCTGGACGTGCCCGCGGGCGCGCTGCTGCGTGTCGAAGGGGCCAACGGCAGCGGCAAGTCGACGCTCCTCCGGCTGCTCGCGGGCATCGACGCGCCCAGCGCGGGCCGCGTCACCGGCCGCCCGCGCACCGCGTACGTCCCCGAACGCTTTCCCGCCGCCCTGCCGTTCACCGCGGGCGAGTATCTCGTCCGCCTCGGCCGTGTCCACGGGCTGAGCCGCTCCGCCGCCGAGCACGGTGCCCGGGCGTGGCTGGAGCGCTTCGGGGCGGCCGGGCACGCGCGGACGCCCCTGTCGGAGCTGTCCAAGGGCACCAGCCAGAAGGTCGCCGTCGCCCAGGGCCTCCTCGCCGTGCCCGAACTGCTCGTCCTCGACGAGGCGTGGACCGGGCTGGACCGCGCCTCCCGCACCGTGCTCGACGGCGCGGTCGCCGAGCGGGTGGCCGCGGGCGGCACGGTCGTCTTCGTCGACCACGACCCACGGCGCCTCGCGGGCGAGGCGGACGCGGTGTTCCGCGTGCACGCCGGGCGGCTGGTGGCGGAAGGCGTACCGCACGCGCCGGAAGACGTACGGGCGGGAGCTCGGGCCGAGGTTGAGGTCGAGATCGAGGGGCCGCCCGGTGCCCCGCTGCCACAGGCGCTGCCCGGCGCGCCGCACGCTCACCCGCTCGCGCCCGGGGCCTTCCGGCTGACCGTGGCGGCCCCGCACTCCGACGCGCTCCTGCGGGCCCTGCTCACCGCCGCCCCCGCTTGGCACATCCGCACAGTGACCCCCACGCGCCCCCGAGGAGGGGACGACCGATGACCGCACTCGTCCGCTACCAGGCTGCCCTGCTGCTGCGCTCGCACCGCTGGCTGGCGCCCTTGCTGCTCTACGGCGTCTTCATCGCCGTCGGCGTGCAGCAGGGGAACCCGGTCCTCGACTCCTTCGGCTACGCGGCGGGCGCCCTGCTGCCCGTGGCCGCGTGGCTCGTGCGGGTCTGTGTGACCAACGAGCCGTCGGCGGCGCGGGACTGCACGGGTGCCGCCGCCGGGCCGTGGCGGGTGCACCTCGCCGCCGTGCTCACCGCGCTGGGCGCGTCCACGGCGCTCGCCCTCGCCGGTACCGCGGTCGTCGCCGCGATCAGCGATTTCCGCAGCGCCGACCACCAGGTGCACGTCCCCCTGTGGCCCGCGACCGCGGCGGGGACCGTGGCCGCGCTCGCGTGCGCCCTGCTCGGCACCGGCGTCGGGGCCCTGTGCAACAGGCCGCTGCTGCGCAGCACCGCGTGGGCCGTGCCCTCGACCGTGCTCGCCACGTTCCTGGTGCTCTTCGCGGGGGTCTCGCCCGCGAACGCCGCCGTGACCGGACTGGTCGGCGGTTCCCACCACGGCACCGTCGTGGTGTCACTGCTGCCCCTCGCCGCCGCGGCGCTGCTCGGGGCGGCGGCGGTCGCCGTGGCCTGTGTGCTCAGCTCGCGCCGTCCGTGACGGCGAGTCCGTCGGCCTGCTCGCCCGAAGAGTGGCGCCTCAGCGCGCGGCGATCAGATCCGACACCCGGACGAACTCGTAGCCCCGGGAGCGCAGTTCCGGAACGATCGTCCGTACGGCCTCCTCGGTGACGGGCGCCGCGCTGCGCGTGCAGTGCAGCACCACGACGGAACCAGGCTGCACCTGGGACAGCACCTGCTTCGCCACCGGGCCCGCCTGCTTGGCGAACGCGTCCCCGCTGATCACGTCCCACTGCACGGCCGTCACGCCGGTGGGCGCGACGGCCCGCAGGGCGGAGTCGTCGTAACAGCCGCCGGGGAAGCGGAAGTACGGCACCGTGCGCTCGACCCCGGCGCGCTTGAACGCGGCGGACGCGCGCTCCACGTCGCTCCGCGCGGAACCGGGGGCCACGGCCGGGAGGCCGTAGCAGGGCGTGGCGAACGCGTGGTGGCTGTACGAGTGGTTGGCGACCTCGAACAGCGGGTCCGCGCCGATGGACCTGGCCTGGTCCGGGTACTGCTCCGCCCACTTGCCGGTCATGAAGACCGTGGCGGGCACCTTCAGCCGCCGCAGCGTCGCGACCAGCTCCGGGTTGTCGAACCGCTCCCCGCGGGCCGCCCGCTTGTCCTCGTCGGCGGTCATGTCGGCGTCGAAGGTCAGCGCGACGCGCTTGCCGCCGTCCCGCTTCCCGTGCGAGAAGACGGGCGTGAGCCCGCCGGGCGCGGCGGGCAGGGTGGGGGCCGCGGACGACGGCACCGACGTCGGCGTACGGGCCGCCGCGGTCGACGGCACCGACGAGGGTGCCGGCGCGGGCGCCGCGTGCTTGCCGCCGCCTCCGCAGCCGATGAGCGCGGCGGAGAGGGTGAGACCGGTCAGGACCTGGACGCTACGACGCAGTGGGAGCACCGCAGCAGCATCCCCCATTCGGCGGCACTGTCGCACCATCGGACAACCCCACCACCTGGGTCACCCTCAGGAGGATCGGCCGTCCAGGACCTTGACCGCGCCCCGCGCCCGCGCCTCAGGGGGCGATCGGCAACTGGCGCTTGTGGTCGGTCAGGCGGTAGCGGTCGACGATCGTCCCGAAGGCCCGCTCGTCCACCGGCTTGCCCTCCAGGAAGTCGTCGATGTCGTCGTAGGTGACCCCGAGCGCGTCCTCGTCGGCCTTGCCCGGGTCGAGGGTCTCCAGGTCGGCCGTCGGGGTCTTCCACACCAGCTCGGCGGGCGCGCCCAGCGCGTCCGCGACGGCGCGCACCCGGCGCTTGGTCAGACCGGTCAGCGGGACGACGTCCGCGGCGCCGTCGCCGAACTTGGTGAAGAAACCGGAGACCGCCTCGGCCGCGTGGTCGGTGCCGACGACCAGACCGCCGTGCGCGCCCGCCACCGCGTACTGGGCGATCATGCGCTGCCGGGCCTTGATGTTGCCGCTCACGAAGTCCTGGTGGTGGGCGTCACGGAAGGTCACACCGGCGGCCAGCGACGCCGCGAGCGCGGCGTCGCTCGCGGGCTTGACGTCCACGGTCAGCACGTGGTCGGCCCGGATGAAGGACAGCGCGAGCTGGGCGTCGCGCTCGTCGGCCTGGACCCCGTAGGGGAGCCGCATCGCGTAGAACCGCGCCTCGTGCCCGGCGGCACGGGCCCGCTCGACCGCGAGCTGGCACAGCCTGCCGGCGGTGGTGGAGTCGACGCCGCCGCTGATGCCGAGGACGAGGGAGGACAGGCCGGTGGAGGCGAGCCGCTCGGCGAGGAAGGCCACCCGCCGCTCGATCTCCCGCTCGGCGTCGAAGATCTCGGCGACCTGGAGTTCCCGGGCGATCTCCCGCTGCAGGGCTATGGAGGTCGGCTCGCTCACGTCTGCTCCTCGTGCTGTGCTGTGTCGGGCCCACGATACCCAGGGCTGCGTGTGCCCCGGGACGCCCCTTGCGCTGCGCGCGCCTGCGGCTTCGGTGGCCCGGTGCGCCCACCGGGTTGCCACCCGGGCCCAGCGGGCGCCTGCGGCTCCGGTGGGGGCTCGCCGCGCAGTTC
>NZ_JAINFC010000054.1 GCF_020740835.1 Streptomyces sp. UNOC14_S4 | reverse complement strand
GTGCCGTTCATCCTGGACGTACGCGACCCCGGCCTCTCCCGACGACTCGTCTGGCGCGAGACCGAGCCCCTGCGCCCCGGCCCCGGCGAGGTCGTGGTGGACGTACGGGCCGTCGCCCTCAACTACCGCGACCCGATGCGCGCCAACGGCCTCCTGCCGCCCGAGGCCGTCGAGGGCAGCCCGCTGAGCCGCGGACTGGGCACCGACGGCGCGGGCGTCGTCAGCGCGGTCGGGCAGGGCGTCACCGGCCTCGCGGTCGGCGACCGCGTCTGTGGGCTGATGCCCCCGGCACTGGCCTCGCAGACCGTCGCCCCCTGCTTCAGCCTGCTCCGCGTCCCCGACCGGATGAGCCTGGCCGGAGCCGCCACCCTGCCCGTCGCCTTCCTGACCGTCCATCACACCCTCGCCGAGCAGGCCCGCCCGCTGCCCGGCGAGACCGTCCTGGTGCACGGCGCGGCCGGGGCCGTCGGACACGCCGTCGTCCAGTGCGCCCGCGCCCTCGGGCTCCGCGTCATCGCCACCGCGGGCTCCGCGGTCAAACGGGACCTGCTGCGCACCCTCGGCGCCGACCACGTCCTGGACTCGCGCACCCTCGACTTCGCCCCGCGCGTCCGCGAGGCGACCGACGGCCAGGGCGTCGACATCGTCGTCAATTCCCTCAGCGGCGAAGCCATCGCCCACAGCCTCGATCTGCTCCGCCCCAACGGACGCTTCATCGAACTCGGCAAACGCGACATCTTCCTCAACAACCCGCTCCTGCTGCGCCCCTTCCACCGCAACCTCACCTTCCTCGGCTTCAACCTGGACAAGGTCGTCTACGACCCGGTCCGCGGTCCGCGGCTGCTGCGCGCCGTCGCCGAACGCCTGGCAGCCGGCGAGTACCGGCCGATCCCGTACACCGTCTATCCGGCGGCCCGGGTCGACGAGGCGTTCCGGCTGCTCCAGCACTCGCGGCACACGGGGAAGGTCGTCGTCTCCTTCGACCCGGCGGACGAACCGGTCCTCGCCGAACCGGTGCCCGCTACCCCGGAACTGGACCCCGACGGCACCTACCTGGTCACCGGGGGACTGGGCGGCTTCGGCGCCGCCACCGCCGAGTGGCTCGCCGACCGCGGAGCACGGCACCTGGCCCTCGTCGGCCGCCGCGGCGCCCGGGCACCGGAAGCGGCAGCCGTCCTGGAGCGGCTCACCGGCCGCGGCGTGCGCGTCACCGCCCACGCCGCGGATGTCACCGACGAACAGGCCGTACGCGAGGTGATCACGGCCGTCGACGCCACGGGCCACCCCTTGCGGGGCGTCGCCCACTGCACCATGCACCTCGACGACGCCCCGCTCGCCGACCTCACCGACGAGCGGTTCGCCGCGGTCCTCGCGCCCAAGGCGGCGGGAGCCGGGATCCTCGACCGGCTCACCGCCGACCGCGACCTGGACCTCTTCCTGCTGTACTCCTCCGTCAGCGCCCACACCGGCAACCCGGCGCAGGCCCCGTACGCCGCGGGCAACGCCTGCCTCGAAGCCCTGGCCAGGGCCCGTCGCCACGCGGGACGGACCGCCACCGCGATCGCCTGGGGCCCGATCGCCGGGACGGGCTACGTCGCCCGCAACGACCTCGGACCGGCCATGGCCGCGCTCGGCTTCGAACCCGTCACCCCGCCCGAGGCCTTCGCCGCCGCCGACCACCTCCTCGGCATGGGCACCGCCGCCGCGGGCATCGGCCGCTACCGCTGGTCCCGCGCCCGCCGCCTCCTCCCGTCCCTCGCCACCCCGCGCTACGCGCCCCTCGTCCCGGCGACCGCCGCCGAATCCGACGACACCCGCGAGGAACTGCTGCGCTCCCTCGCGTCCATGACCCCCGAGGACGCCGTCGACACCATCACCGCGACCCTGACCCGTATCCTCGCCACCGTCCTCCACACCGACCCGGCGGAAACCGACCCCGACCGCCGCCTCGAGGAATTCGGCATGGACTCCCTCATGGGCACCGAATTCCTCCTCCACGCCCGCGAGCACTTCGCCGTCCAGATCTCCCCGACGGAACTCACGAGCGGGCACACGCCGAGGCGGCTGGCGCGGCTGGTCCACGAACGGCTCGGTACGCATACGAGCGGGGACGGAACCGGGTGACCAGGATTCTTTCGGTCAAGACCCCTGACACAGCGGGCCGGTGGGGAGAGGAGCGGGCAGGGTGTCTCGTTCCTCCCGGGAGAATGTGTCATTTCCGATGACGTCGCAGAGTTTGCGGCGCCAGTCCCCGACCCTGAGCGGGAACGGCTGGATGTCTTCATCGTCGGCCGTGGTGAACAGGAGGGTGTGTCCGTCGCCGGAGAACCCGATGAGCTTTCTCCTGGTGTCGTAGATGGAGGTGCCGGCCTCCTCGCCGAGGTCCCAGGAGGCTTCGTACGCGTGCTCACCGATGCGGTAGATCCGCACCTTGTTCCCGTAGCTGTAGAGGTAACGCCCTTTGTCGTCGAGGAAGCCGCTGACACCCACGTCGTTCTTGTCCCCTTGCATTCCGGTGAGGGGCAGTGGGCCGAGCTCTTTGCGGGCCGGACGGAGACTCCACAGCTCCACGGTCGAGCCTTGCCGCAGGACGGCGGCGTAGCGGCCGCCGGGGTCGATCGTGACGGCCACGGTGTCCGGGCCGATGGCATGGCGCGCAGACACATGGCCGTTGCGGAGATCCACCACGGTGATGTCCGGGTTGCCGGGCCAGGCGATCACGACTTTGCTCGTGCCCGGGTACGCGGAGAAGGTGAAGTCGGACGGCCCGTTGCGCACCCCCCACGCGGATTCCTTCCCGAGCCCGAGAGGAGCGGCGTCGTAGCGCCCGAGTTCACGGCCGGTCAGGGGGTCCCACTGCTGGATCAGGGTGCCGGAGGAGGTGATGAGACTCCCGTCCCTGCCGAAGAGGAAGCGATGGACCAGACCGGCACGCTCGTCCACCGGTCTCTCGGGCAGCCTGATGAGACTCCGCTGCCGGAGCGAGGAGACGTCGCGGACGGCGATGGCGTCCTTGCCGACCTGGTCGGCCAGCAGGCCGCTCTCCTCATGGAGCCTGATGATCAACGCCGGTTCTGGACGGGAGCTCGACTTCCAGGCGGGAGCGGGGCGGTCGGCCTCCGCGATGACCTTGCCGGGCTCGTGGGTGTCCCTGATCTGGATCCGGGAACCCGATGCGACGATCGCTATTTCACGCTTTCCGTCACGTGTGGTGACCGCCTGGCTGACCGCACCGGGGTCGGACTCGGGGATGTCGATGTAGTTCAGCGAGGTGGCGTCGCTGCTCAGCAGCAGGGTTTTGCCGTTGCTCGTGATCAGCCGGTGAAGATCCGGGGAAGTGCGGTAGTTCCAGTGGAGCCGGGAGGCGATCCTGCCCCGTTTCATGTCGATCAGCTGCAGATCCATCGGTTTGAAGGCTGTCAGGAGTCCTTTGTCGTCCGTCGCGATATTTCCGCACATGATGCCGTCTTCGCTGCTGGTGTAGCGGCCCTGCTCGGTACCGTCGGACACCTTTATGCTGCTGATGGTGACCTGGTTGCCCTTCCTCCTGCAGGTCACCACGGCTGTCCCGTCCCCTGAAACGGTGCGGTAATCGACCCCGTCCACCACTTTTCTCGCGGATCCAGTGGGGAGTTCCACCAGGGCCACCCCTTCCGCGATGTCCACCGAGGAACTCCGAGTCGCCAGTGTGCCGATCAGCAGGCTGCGGTCGTCGGGGCCGAACCGGGGATCTCCCGTGGCGTCGCGCGGGGCGGGAACCTTCCCTTCGGCCCGCCCGGTGTCCGCGTTCCACAAGGTGATGGTGGACGGACTGTCGGATACGCTGGCTGCCACCAGGTGTCCGTCGTTCGAGAGGTCCGCGGTGAATCGTCCGACGGCGGGCCGTTGCAGGCCGGTCGGGAAGCGGTGCGGAGGGCCGAGGATCCTGCTGCCTGTCGCCTCGACGTCGAACCAGGTGATGGAGCCGTCGGAGAGCACCGCGCCCGCTCGCCTGCCGTCGCCCGACACCAGCGCGCGCTCGGCCAGGACCGGCGTGGTCGTCTGCTGACTGCGCACCGTGCCCGTGACGGCGTGCACGAAGACCGTCAGTCTCCCGGTAGGGGAGGTCGCCGCCACGACGTCGCCGTTCCGGCTGGCCCGGAAGGAACGTATGCCACCGGCGACTCCCGACAGGGTCCGGTGCAGCCCGGTGACGCCGAGGTAGTTGCGCAGCAGCGCGTTGCGTGCCTCCTGCGTCGGTGACGCGTCGTAGGCGGCCAGGGCCAGCTTGGCGGCCAGTACGGGATCGATCCGTTGTTGGTCGGCCGAATACTGGGCCAGGGAACGGGAAGTGGCGACGGCGTTCCGTTCCTTGGTCACCTGTCGCTGGTAGACGTAGAGGGAACCGAGGACCAGGGCGATCGCGAGAATGCCGATCAAGGATGTGGTGAGGCGCCGTTTACGGCGGGCCGTGGCCTGTCGGCGCTTTCGGCTGGCGGTGAGGAACGCGCCGATCTCCGTCGGCAGAGGCCGCTTGCGGGCCCAATCGGTGCCTTCCGCGAGGGCCGTTCCGTCGAGCAGGTCCGCGGGGAGGCCGCTGTCGCCGTGGCGTCGGTGCTGTTCCGCGGTCCGGTGCAGCCAGACCTGGAAGCGGTGGTCCTGGGCCACCCAGTCGCGGAGATCGCTCCAGTCGCGTATGAGCGCGTCGTGGATGAGCTCCGCCGTGGGCTCGCCGGGGGCTCCGTCGGGCCGTGTGGCCGTGCCGGTGGTGACGATGCGGTAGCGCGTCAGGGCGGCGAGCACGTCGTCGAAGTGCGACTCGGCCGCGGGGTGTTCCTCGTCGCCGCCTGCCGCCAGCGCGCGAAGACCGGTGAGGGGGACCTGCTGACGTGTGGCGGGGACGGCGCGGCTCTCGTCGGCGGGCCGTACCAGCGCGGTGAGCAGCCTCTGCGCCGTCGGGCGGTGCTCGGCGGGCAGTTGGGCGATGGCGGTGTTGCACCAGGTGGTCAGGCTGCCGGTGACTTCGCCGATCTGCTGGTAGGCGTGATGGGTGAGCCGCCCGTCCGAGCGGCGTTCCCACAGCTGGCTCAGCGCGAGTTCCAGGGGCGGGAGCAGCGTGATGGACGCCTGCCGGGCGGGGTGGGCGGCGAGGACGTCCGTGATGATGCGTTCCGGCAGGCCGTCCTCCAGGCGCAGACCCACTGTCTCGGCGGGACGGGTGATGATCTCCCGGAGTTCCGGGACGCTGAGCGTGGCGGGCACGTTGAGCAGCCCGGGCGCCGCGGATTCCAGCAGCTCCGGGGCCAGGGCGGCGAGTTGCGGGTAGAAGTCGTCCCGCATGACCAGGATCAGGGTGACCGGGGCGTGCGAGTCGACGACTTCCAGCAGTGCTTTCGCGGCGGCCACGCAGGCGTGGGGTGACCGGCCGTCCGCGGCGTCCGGCTGAGTGAGGAGCTCCTCGAACTGGTCGACGACCACGAGAAGACGCTCGTGACGCGGTTCGGCGGCGAGCCGGCGCTCCGCGGCGGGGAGGAGACCCTCCGTACCGGCTCCGGGAAGGCCCGCGCGTTCCAGTTCGGCCAGCACGTCCTGCCCCGGACGGGCCAGCACCGGCAGCCAACGGTCACTGCCCGGTATGCGGCCCGAGGCCAGGGCGGGCAGGAGACCGGCCTGGACGAGCGAGGACTTGCCGGCACCGGACGGGCCCAGCAGCAGGAGCAGCCGCCGCTGCCCGCCGAGGGCGCTCAGCAGGCTCTCCACCGCGGCGTCCCGGCCGTGGAAGCGGTCGGCGTGGTCCACGGTGAACGGTTCCAGGCCGCGATACGGCCGGACCTGCCGCTCGACGAGGTCCGGCCACGCCGTACGCAGGACCTGCGTGGGCGTCGCGTAGGCCAGGGACAGCCCCTTGAGGTGCTGGTCCGGCGCGGCGATGGAGGTGACCATGCCGATGACCAGCCCACTGGTCTCGTCGATGACCGGACCGCCGCTGAACCCCGTGGTCAGATCGTTGGCGTCGGCCAGTTGGAGCAGCGGTCCGGCGGCACTTCCGTTCGCCAGCAGATCACCGGCGGTCGCGTAGCCGAAGTGGCCGCCGGGCGGGGCCTGGGCCGGGAAGCCGAAGGCGCGGACCTTGTGGCCACGGCAGCCCTCGGCCGAACCGAGCCGCAGCGGCACGATGTCCGCCGGAGCGGTGTTCAGCCGGAGGACGGCCAGGTCCCCGGCGTCCGGCGCGTGCCACGGTCCGGCCAGCACCTCGGCCTCGACGTGCCCCGCGACCCCCCTGTACGGAAAGCCCAGCCACACCGTGTCACCGGGGCCGTAACCGGCGGCGACGACCACATGCGCGCAGGTGACGACGACATCCGCGTCGTCCGCGCCGACCAGGAAGCCGGCTCCCGCCACGCCGCCGTTCGAGTCGAAGACCTGGGCCACTGAGCGGGAGACCTCGGCAGGCGCCCGCATGGTGCTGTCCGTCAACGTACGCCCCCGCAGTAGTCCCAGGGTTCACCCTGGCACGGTTGTCAACTTCCGTATTCTGACACCTGGTACGGCGGGGACCGGGTGTCGGAATCCGGTCAATGCGCGGTGCTGCGGCGGAAGTTCGGCATGTTCTGGCCTGGGGCACCGGACAGTACGGTTGAAGGCGTCTGGACTGGTGACCGGTGGCCGGTCGAAAGGAGGACGGGGTGGATCATTTAGCACACCTGCGCACGGTGATCAGAGACCAGCAGGACAGCATCCGCGCGCACCTCGGGGACGAGCAGCGCGCTCTGCTCGACGCCGCTCTGCGACGTCTCGCCGACGCCGCCGGGGATTTCCCCGCGGCCATGCGAGCCATGCACGACATCCGGCTCGCCCTCGGCCCCCTTCCGGCCGGTCATCCCGTGTGGCAGGCGCTCAACGCTCTGCTGTCCTCCTACACCGACTCCGCGATGCCGAGGGGACCGGTGCCGGCGACGGGCGCCGTGCTGACCAGGCCATCGGAGGGCGAGCAGGGCACGGACTCGTCCTTGGACGGAGAGCTGGGGGACGAAAAAACACTGAACCTACGCCCTCCCCGGGCCCTCGGCCGGGCAGGCCCTCCTGTCCCGCCGACCGGAGTGTGGGCCGAAGAAAGGCTCACCGAGCCCATGGCCGTCCCGGAGCCCGACCCCGTGGCCGCCGCGATCGTGGCCACCGTGCAGCGCCGCTTGCTGAGGGCGCCCTCGCTCTCGGCCGAGGAAGCACGCGACCGCTGCGCGGGCGGCCCGCCTCCCCGTGAGCTGATCCGGCTCGACGACCCGGTGCGCGGTACGCGCTATCCGGCCTTTCAGTTCGCCCTCGGCCCCGGTGGCGCGCCCATTCCCGTGGTGCGGCAGGTGAATCGGACGCTCCTCGCGCACATCGACCCCTGGGGCGCCGCGGACTGGTGGCTCAGCGGCAACACCTGGCTCGGCGGGCCACCGGTGTCGTTTCTCGGGGTGCTGCCCGACGAGGCCCTGGCGGGTGTGGCCCGGGCTCTGGTGGACGGGGACTGATGACCGGGAACATCTCGCCCGCCGCCTACGCGATGCGGCCCAATCCCTACACCCTTCCCGCGGGCACCGCTTGGTGGCGCGTGCACAGCAGGGCCCGGCCGGCCGAGCAGTTCAACCCCGTCTCCGTCGACGCGCACTTCGGCGGGAACCGCTTCGACGGGACCTCCTACGACCCGTACCCGTATATCTACCTGGCCAGCGACCCGGCCACCGCCCTTGCCGAAACGCTCCTGCGCTCGCTGGACTTCGACACCGCGTCGGGCATGCGCCTCATCCCGTACGCCGCGGTCGCGAACAAGGCCCTCAGCATGGTGCGGACACGGTTCGACCAGCGGCTCATCTCCCTCATCAGCGAGGAGGACCTCGCGGCCGTCTGCCAGGACTCCTGGCTGCTGGAGACGGAGGGGGACGGCTACGCCAAGACGCGGCGCTGGGCCAGCGAGATGCGTGCCCAGGACCCCGGGGCCACAGGTCTCGTCTGGCAGTCCCGCAGACATCGGCCCCGCCTCGCCTCGGTGCTCTTCCGCGACCGCTGTGGCAAGGAACCCCTCGTCGGCGTCCCGGCGAACGAGTTCCGGGATCTCGGCTCCCCGACGGGCGTCGCCGCCGTCAACCGCCTCCTGGTACCACTGCGGGCCGCCGTCGTCACGCCCTGGCGATGACCGCCCCGCCCTTCGCCGTCCACGCGCCGCGGTGGGGCGGATCGCGCCCGGGGAACGACCGGTCCGCGACCGGCGGGTCCGGTTCACTGGAGTCACCGGCCCGCTCGGCGGGACGGACGCCGCTCGGGGCTCGCGGCGTCGGGCGGTGGTGGCCTGGAGCACGGGGGTCTCCAGGCCACCGCCCCCGTCTTCGCGTCGTCGGCCGGTGACGGCCGTCACCGGCCCGTGTGCCGGGCGATGAGATCCAGGAGCCGGTGCACCGCCGCGTCCGCGTCCGGGCGGTGGACGGCGGCGACCGTCGTGCGGAGGTACGGGGACGTCTCGCGGAGCGGGACGAAGGCGATGCCGGGGACGGGGAAGTGGCGCAGGTCCTCCGGGAGGATGCCGACGCAGAGGCCCGCGGCGATGTAGCCGAGGAGACCGCTGAGGTCGTCGGCCTCGACACGGCAGTGCGGGGTGAATCCCGCGTCCCGGCAGGCGAGTTGGGACTGGGCGGCGAGCCCCGGCAGGGTGGTGGAGCTGGGGAGGACGAAGGCGTCCTCGCGGAGGTCCCCCAGGGAGATCGCGTCGGCCCCGGCCAGCGGGTGCTCGTGGGGGAGGGCCGCCACGACCCGCTCGTCCGCGAAGGCGCGCAGCGTCAGCTCGTCCGTGACGGGGGAGGGGTCCCGTATGAACGCGAGGTCCAGGGTGCCGGAGCGGACCATGTCGACGAGCGTGGCCGTGGTGTCCTGATGCACGAGCACGCGCAGGCCGGGCAGCTCGTCGGCCGCGGTGCGCAGCAGCCGGGGCAGGTGGTGGTGGCTGAGGATGCTCACGTACCCCACGCGCACGTCGCCCTCCAGGCCGCGCGCGACGCGCCGTACGCGCTCGACGGCCGCGGACTGGGCGTCCAGGAGCCGCCGTGCCTCCCCGGCGAAGGCGGCGCCCGCGGGGGTGAGGCGGATGCCGCCCGGTCCGCGGTCGAGGAGGGTCACCTCCAGGCCGCGCTCCAGGCGCTGGATGGCCTGGCTGAGCGGCGGCTGGCTCATCGCCAGGCGCTCCGCGGCCCGGCCGAAGTGCTTCTCCTCGGCCAGGACCAGGAACTGTTCGAGCAGACGTCTCGTGAACTCCATATGGTCAACCATATCGAAATGGTCGGAAACATATATTGGACAGACATGGATGTCGTGGAGTGCACTGATCACAGGCGCTGAGCGGAGCACACGGCCCGCTCCCCGTCCTGCCAGACACAGGCGTCTTCCAAGGAAGCCATCCATGCACACGCACGACGTCGCCCGGCTTTTCACCACCCCGCTGGACGCACCCGCCTTCGCCCCCACCCGGTACCGGTTCACCGACCGCGAGTACCTCAACATCACCTACCGCACCGACCCCGAGGCCCTGCGCCGGGTCGTCCCCGAGCCGCTGACGGTGCCCGAGCCGCTGGTGCGGTTCGAGATCATGCGGATGCCCGACGTCACGGGGCTCGGCGACTACACGGAGGCGGGGCAGGTCGTCCCCGTCGCGTACGAGGGCGAGCGCGGCGAGTACAACCTCGCGATGTACCTCGACAGCGTCCCCGCCATCTCCAGCGGCCGGGAGCTGAGCGCCTACCCGAAGAAGGGCGGCTCGCCCCGGCTCTACGTCGACTCCGACACCCTCGTCGGCACCCTCGACTACGGCTCGCTGCGCGTGGCCACCGCGACCATGGGCTACAAGCACCACCCGATGGACCCGGCCGAGGCCCGCGCGGAGATCTGCGCGCCCACCTTCATGGTCAAGGTCGTGCCCGGCTACGACGGGCAGCCGCGCATCTGCGAGCTCGTCCGCACCCAGATCACCGACATCACGGTCAAGAGCGCCTTCCACGGCCCGGCCCGCCTGGAGCTGTTCGCCCACGCGCTGGCGCCGCTCGCGGACCTGCCGGTCCTGGAGGTCGTCTCCGCGAGCCACATCCTCACCGACCTCACCCTCAGCCCCGCCGAGGTCGTCCACGACTACCTCGCCCGATGAGCGGCCCTCTACGAACACGAAAGCGGTGCACATCATGAACGCAGACATCACCGAAGAGGCCATCGGCGAGATCACTGGTGAGGCCGCAGGCGGAGCCACCGGCGTGGGCCCGCACACCGCCTGTCGCCGCGCCGCCGTCATCGGCGCCGGAGTGATCGGCATCTCCTGGACCGGGCTGTTCCTCGCCCACGGCCTGGAGGTCGTCGTCAGCGACCCGCGCCCCGACGTACGGGACCAGGTCCTGGCCGGGCTGGAGGAGATCACCCCGGCCCTCGCGGAACTCGGCCTGCCCACCGAGAACCTGACCGCCCGGCTCCGCTTCGAGGCCGACCCGGCCACGGCCGTCGCGGACGCGGACGTCGTCCAGGAGAACGGGCCCGAGCGGCTGGACGTGAAGCAGCGGATCTGGCGGGCCGTCGAACAGGCCGCGCCCGCCCACGCCCTGCTGGCCACCTCGACGTCCGGCATCCCCGCCACCGCGATCGCCGAGGCGATGGAGCAGCCGGAGCGGCTGGTCGTGGGCCACCCGTTCAACCCGCCGCACCTCGTGCCGCTGGTGGAGGTCGTCCCCGGTGAGCGGACGTCCGCGCAGACCCTGCTGCGGGCCCGCGACTTCTACGCGTCCCTGGGCAAGAAGCCGCAGATCCTGCGCAAGGAGGTGCCGGGCTTCGTCGCCAACCGCCTGCAGTCCGCGCTCTTCCGCGAGTGCGTGCACCTGGTGGCCGAGGGCGTGGTCACCGAGGCCGAGCTCGACGCCATCGTCACCGACTCCATCGGCCTGCGCTGGGCGGTCGCGGGACCGTTCCGTACCTTCCACCTCGGTGGCGGCCCCGACGGCCTGCCGCACTTCCTGGCGCACCTCGGCCGCGCCATGGAGGCGGCCTGGCCGGGCCTGGGCAGCCCCTCCTTCGACGAGTCCACCGTCGCCCTGCTGACCGAGCAGGCGCGGGAGGCCTTCGCCGACGGACCGGTCGGCGAACTCGCCGCCCGCCGCGACCGCGCCCAGATCGCCCTGATGCGCGCCCTCGCCCCGGCCTCCGCGACCTCCGCGGCACACGCGTGAACGACATGAACGACCGGAAAGGCAGCATCATGCTCACCGACAGGATCAAGGCCGCGCTCGACAAGCCGGTCACCGGCGAGGCCGCGGACGACTTCGACATCCACGCCGCCCTGGACGACGTCCTCGACGGCGTCGGGATGAGCGGGCGGGACGCGGGCGGCACGGTCACCTTCACCGGCGCGGACCCCGTCGTCCCCTCGACGCTGCGGCTCGCCGCCGCCCCCGCCCTCGGCCTGACCGCCAAGTCCGTCGCGCTGGCCAAGCTGTGGCAGCACCGCGGCGGCCGCGGCCAGGACATCGGCATGGACCTGCGCAAGGCGCCGCACCGGCTCTGCCCGTTCTACGACGGCAAGTGGGAGACCCTCAACGGCTATCCGACCGTCGCCCCCGACGACCCCTTCGCGCTGTCCTTCTACCGCGCGGGCGACGGCCGCTGGGTCATGCCGCTGAACGTCTACCCGGCGCTGAAGTCCCGCACCCTCAAGCTGCTGGGCGTGCCCGACGACGCCCTGGCGATCTCCAATGCCATCGCCGGCTGGGACGCCGCCGACCTGGAGCGGGCGGGCGCGGACGCCGGAGTCGTGATGCCGATGCTGCGCGGCACGCGGGAGTTCCTCGACACCCGCCAGTACCGCGACGTGCTCGCCGACATGCCCCTGATAGAGATCGAGAAGATCGGCGACAGCGACCCCGAGCCGCTGCCGCCGGGTGCCACGCAGCCGCTGGACGGCGTGCGCGCCCTGGGGCTCGGCCACGTCATCGCCGGCGCGGCCATCGGCCGCACCATGGCCCAGCACGGCGCCGACGCCCTCAACATCTGGCGTCCGGGCCAGTTCGAGAACGACATCCTCTACAACACCGCCCAGGTGGGCGTGCGTTCTGCCACCCTCGACTACGCCCGCGACCCGGAGGCCGCCGCCGTCCTGCGCGGGCTGCTGCGCGGTACCGACGTCTTCTACGCCAACCACCGCGCGGGTTACCTGGAGCGGATGGGCCTGACCGCGCAGGAGGCCGCCGCGATCCGGCCCGGCATCGTCCACGCCACGGTCAGCCTGCACGGTCAGCGCGGCCCGTGGGCCAACCGTGTCGGCTTCGACCAGACCGCGGGCTGTGTGGCCGGCATGATGAACCTGGAGGGCACCGACGACAACCCGCAGCTGCCCCCGATCAAGGTCGTCAACGACTACCTGGTGCCCTGGCTCGCCACGACCGGCATCGTCGCCGCCCTGCTGCGCCGGGCCACCGAAGGCGGCAGTTACCGCGTCCACGTCTCCCTGACCCGGGTGGCCCTGTGGATCCTGAGCCTGGGCGTCCTGGACAAGGACTACGCCCGCGAGGTCGCCGGGACCGGTGAACGGCACGCGTACCTCGACCCGGACACCTTCACCGCCGACACGCCGTGCGGCCGCTACCAGGGTGTGACCGACCAGGTCGTCATGTCCGAGACCCCCGGCGCGTTCCGCACCGTCCTCGTACCGCGCGGCTCGGGCCGTCCCGAGTGGCTGGCGCGGACCGCCTGACCGTCTGACCGACAGCTTGGCGGTGTGGCCCCGGACACACCGCCAAGCTTGATCTTTTTAGGTTAGCCTTACCTTATTCGTTCCCGGTTGTGGCGCCTGCCGGTATGTCAGAGATGAATGAGGAGAAGGAAGATGGCAACGAGAACGTTGCGGAAGGCGCTGGTCGCCATGGCGACGGCCGCCGTGATGACCACGACGGTGCTGACGACCACGGCCGCCGCGGACGCGGGCGCCTCCCACCCCGGGCACCCCGCCACCCAGGAGGCGCTGGAGGCCCACGTCCGCACCGGTATCCCCGGTGTGCTGGGGCAGGTGCGGGACGCCGACGGGACGTGGAACGGCTCCGCGGGAGTCGCGGACCGCGACACCGGACGCAAGCGGCTCCCCGAGGACCGATTCCGCGCCGGCAGCATCACCAAGGCGTTCACCTCGGTGGTCCTTCTCCAACTGGAGGCCGAGGGCAAGCTGCGTCTCGACGACAGCATCGAACGCCTCTTGCCCGGCGTGGTCCACGGCAACGGCAACGACGGGCGCGGGATCACGCTCCGTCAGCTGCTCAACCACACCAGCGGCCTGTACGAGTACCTCGACGACGACTTCTTCAAGCGGATAGGCACCACCGACTGGCCCGAGCACCGTTACGACACCTTCAAGCCCGCCGACCTCGTCGCCACGGCCGTCGCCCACCCGCCGAAGTTCAGGCCCGGCACGGACTGGAGCTACTCCAACACCAATTACGTTCTCGCCGGCATGGTCATCGAGAAGGTGACCGGCGCGTCGTACGAGAGTGAGGTGGAGCGACGCATCGTGCGCCCGCTCGGCATGCGCGCCACCTCCCTGCCGGGCACCTCGTCGCAGATCCCCGGCCCGCACGGCCGCGCATACAGCGATCTCGGCGGCGGTCCGGGCGCGAAGATCTGGGACACCACCGAGCTCAACTCCTCCTGGATCTGGTCGGCAGGCGAGATCATCTCTACCGTGGGCGACCTCAACCGCTTCTACGGCGCGCTGCTGGGCGGTGAGTTGCTCCCCAAGAAGCAGCAGCAGGAACTCCTGACCGCGGTGCCGGCGAAGGAGGCCGGGGAAGGCGAGGCCTACGGGCTCGGTCTCTTCAGGACCACCCTGCCGTGCGGCGGGTACATCTGGGAGCACGGCGGCAGCGTCAACGGTTCCCTCTCCGTGGCCGCCTCCTCGCCCGACGGCCGCCACACCGCGGTGTTCAACGCCAACGGCGACTGGGGGGACGCCGACCTGGAGACCGTGGTCAAGGCCGAGTTCTGCGCTGCGAAGCAGCCGGTGCGGCGCTGATCCCGGAGTCTGATCCCGGGGAGCGGGCCCGTTCCCGGGCCCGCTCCTGGAGTTGTGTGCGTTACGCCCGCTCGGCCCGCAGCGCGGCGATCAGCCACTCCACGGCCGGGCCCATCGTCGGGGCGGGCCAGCCGTTGATCACGGAGAGGAGCCGCCAGTAGCGCTCGTACCCGGTCCACAGCGTAGGCGCCCACCCGGTACAGGTTCCGTCCCCGGCGCCTCAGCCGTCGAGCAGGGCGCGCTCCCACAGCGCTTCCCGCCGCTCGATGTACTCGGCGTCATCGCGCCAGATGCCACCGTGACCCTGTGCCCAGAGGGCCGACCAGGGCTGATCGCCCCGGCCGGCGCGGTCGCGCAGGAAGTCGTGCATGGCGCGCGTACGCCGCCCCAGCAGGGGGACGAGTGTGCGGCGTCCGGCCTCGTCGAGCCCGTAGGCGTCGGCGAAGACCCGCAGCCGGCCGACGGCGTCGGCGCGTCGGAGACCCGGCCGCGCGGACAGGGGGAGGAACCCGTGCACGGCGTAGGCGACGTCCCACAGACGGGTGCCGGGGGCGGCCGTGTCCCAGTCGATGAAGGTCCACCGGTCCCCGTCGTCGGCCACGAGGTTCCACGGCGCGAGGTCGTGATGGGCGATGATTTCGTTCTCTTCGCCCGGCCCTCCGGCCTGTTCGCCGACAGGGACGAGGACCTGCCAGCGGGCGTCGGCGGGCGGGACGAAGCCCTGTACGGCGTCGTGGAAGTCCCTGATCAGGCGCGCGACGCGGGCCAGCCGCCGGTCCGGCTCCAGCAGGGAGAACCGGTCCGGCCACACCACGTGGCCCGGGGCGAACGTGAGGACCTCTCGGCCCCGGTCGTCGAGGCCGAGGGGACGGGGAGCCGCCTCGAACCCCACCTCGTGGAGGTGCGTGAGCAGGGCGTGCACCGAGGGCGTCCACGGCCCGGCGGGGCGGCGGACCGTGTTCCCGACGCGGACGACACCGGCGCTGACATTGCCGCCGGACAGGGGCTGCTCTTCTTCGTCACGTTGCACAGCCGACAGTCTGCCGACCGGCCCGGCCGGGATCACCTCTATTACCCGGCGGCAGCCCGGCGGCGACGTGGCGGCACAGCCCGGCGGCAGTCCCGCGGCAGTCCCGCGGTCACGTGCCGTCGGGCTCCCGGCGCCCGGTCCGGCGGCGGACCTGGTCCTCCTGGGCGAGCCGCCGCAGCAGCTCCAGCACGGGGGAGGAGAGGGCGAGGACGATGACCGCCTGTTCGGCCAGGGCCACCGTGTCGTCGAAGGCGGCCGCGCGCTCCAGGTCCAGGCGGGCGACGGAATTGGCCAGCTCCGCGTACGCGGCGAGCTCCCCCGGCGCGTATCCCGCGTCGACCCGTCTGAGCTCCTTCAGCGCCGTGGCCAGCCCCTGGACGTGCGGGGACGAGGCGGGCGTCCACCAGTCCATCGCCTCGATCAGCTCCGCCACCTCCGCTTCCGCCTCCGCGGCCGCGTCGGCCTCGGCCTCCCCGTCCGCGTCACCGGCCGGGGACGCCGCGACGGGCACGGGCAGGGCGTAACTGATCGCGCCGAGGGCACCGTCGGAGCTCTCGGCCCGGTCGACCGCCGTCAGCACGTCGCGGGTGGTGGCGATGGACAGCCCGCCCAGGGTGGTCAGCGCCTTGATCAGCCGCAGGCGCTGCACATGCCGCTCCCCGTACTCGGCCAGCGTCGCGGCCGTCGCCTTCCCGGCGGGCAGCAGGCCCTCCCGCCGGAAGTACTTGATGCTGGCGACCGGCACGCCGGTCGCGCGGCTGAGCTCCGAGATCTTCATGCGGCTTCCTCGCTCAGGCGGCTTTCCCGCCGGTGGTGCTGCCGGGTGTCGTCCCGGTGGTGCTGCGTGCTGCTGGGCGTCGTCCGCGGTCGGCGATTGGACACCCCTGCAAGATACTGCCACTATCTAGTTCTGGATACCTTAGCTATCTAGTTACTCGATGTCATCGCACGGGAGCGATCATGTCTTCCCCCAAGCCTTCCTCCGCGCTGCGCAGCCCGCAGCTGTGGATCGGCACCGGCCTCATCGTCGCGGTCGTCGCCACGCTGTTCTCCCTGCTCTACATGGGCGGCAACGTCAACCCCAAGGGCCATCTGCGCGACCTGCCCATCGCGCTCGTCAACAGCGACGAGGGAGGCCAGACGGGCGGCAAGCGCCTCAACCTCGGTGACCAGGTCGTCTCGGGGATCGAGAAGTCCGCCGAGGGCAACCGCAGCATCGACTGGCAGGTCCTCAGCAAGCAGGAGGCCGACAAGCGGCTCGGCCAGGGCAAGCTCTTCGGCGCGCTCGTCGTGCCGCCGGACTTCACCGCTTCGGTGGCGGGGCTCTCCGCTCCGCAGCAGAAGCAGCCCGCCCGGCCGAAGCTGACCGTACTGACCAACCAGTCCGCGGGCAGCATCGGTTCCTCCATGGCGAGTCAGGCGACGCAGAAGGCCGCCCACGGCGCCTCCGCCCAGCTCGGCAAGCAGCTCCTCGGCCAGGCGAACAGCCAGGGCGCCAAGCTCGCCCCGGCCGCCCAGCTGATGCTCGCCGACCCCGTGACCGTGGAGGTCGCCGACGGGCACCCGCTCGGCACGCACAGCGCCATGGGCCTGAGCGCCTTCTACTACGCGCTGATCCTGGTCGTCTGCGGCATGCTCGGCGCCAACGCCGTGCACTCCCAGGTCGACACCGCGCTCGGCTACCTGCACGCCGACTTCGGGCCCATCCGCCGGCGCAAGCCCCTCCAGCACACCAGCCGGGTGCGCACGCTGGCCGTCGGCACCGTCCTCATGCTCGGCCTCTCCGTGGTCATGGGGTCCCTCGTCGAGCTCGCCACGGTCGGCATCCTCGGCATGGACGCCGGCCACCTCGGCCTCCTGTGGCTCTACTCTGTGGTCGCCATCGCCGCCGTCGGCGTGAGCGCCCTGGCGCTGCTGGCCGCCTTCGGCGTCCCCGGCATGCTCCTCTCCGCCATCGTCTTCGTCGCCATGGCCGTCCCCTCCTCGGGCGCGACCGTGCCGCTGCAGGCGCTGCCCGACTTCTTCCGTACGCTCGCGGAGTTCGAGCCGCTCCGACAGCTCACCGGAGGCATGCGCTCCATCCTCTACTACGACGCCCAGGCCGACGCGGGTCTGACCCGCGCCTGGGTCTCCATGGGCATCGCCCTGGCAGCCGGCCTGCTCTTCGGCTTCGCCGCCACGCGGATCTACGACCGCAAGGGCCTGCACCGCATCCCGCGCCCCACCGGGGCCGCGGAACCGGCCGCCGACGCGGAACCGGCACCCGCGAGCGCCTGACGGACGCTCACACCACGCGAAACGGCCGTGGCCCCTCCGCACCCGACACTCGGGTCCGGAGGGGCCACGGCCGTCTTGTGTCACGTCCTTGCGTCACGTCCTTGCGTCATGTCCGGGCTGGCCGGATGCGGGCTTGTCCCCGGTCCGGCGGGCCTGATGAGGTGACCGTCGTGTCGGTGGACAACTCTCCCGGCTCCGGCGGCGGCCGGAGCATGGTCACGCTGGACGACTACCGCGCGGCGGCGCGCCCCTTGGTCGAGCCGTCGGCGTGGGACTTCATCGACGGCGGCAGCGGCGACGAGACGACCCTGCGCGAGAACCTCACCGGCTACCGCCGCTACCGGCTGCGTCCGCGCGTCCTCGTCGACGTCTCCCGCTGCGACACGCGCACCACGCTGCTCGGTTCCCCCGTCGCGCTGCCCGTCGCGGTCGCGCCGACGGCCTTCCACGGCCTGGTCACGCCCGAGGGCGAACCGGCCTGCGCCCGTGCCGCCGGGGAGGCGGGCGCGCTGATGGTGGTCAGTACGTTCGCCACCACGCGGCTCGAGGACATCGCGCGCGTGGCGCAGGGGCCGCTGTGGCTCCAGCTCTACGTCTTCCGGGACCGCGCCACGAGCGAGGACCTGGTCAGGAGGGCCGAAGCGGCCGGCTACCGGGCGCTCGTCGTCACCGTGGACGCTCCCGTCCAGGCGCGCCGGGTGCGGGACCTGCGCAACGGCTTCGCCCTGCCCCCGGGACTGGCACCGGCGAATTTCCCCGAGCAGCTCGCCGACGGCTGCCCGGCCGAGCTGTCCCAACAGGTGGCCCGGCGCATCGACCCGGCCTTCACCTGGGACGATCTGGCCTGGCTGCGGTCGCTGACCCGGCTCCCGATCGTCCTGAAGGGGGTGCTGGCGGCCGAGGACGCGGCGCGCGCGGCGGAGCTCGGCGTGGCCGCGATCGTGGTCTCCAACCATGGCGGCCGCCAGCTGGACGGCTCGGTCACCGCCCTCGACGCGCTCCCCGAGGTCGTCTCCGCCGTCGCCGGGCGCTGCGAGGTCCTGGTCGACGGAGGCATCCGCCGTGGCTCGGATGTGCTGGTCGCCCTGGCCCTCGGTGCCCGGGCGGTGCTGGTGGGGCGGCCCGTGCTGTGGGGGCTGGCCGTCTCGGGAGCCGACGGCGCGCGCGACGTGCTGTCGATCCTGGCCGCGGAACTGGAGGCGGCCATGGCTCTCTCGGGTCGCCCCGACCTCGCGTCGGTGGACGCGAGCCTGCTGCACCCGCGCACCGCGTGACCGGTCTCCCGCTCCTCCTCCCGCTGCTCTTTCCCGTTCTTTCCCGGTTTTCCCGTCGAGGCGTCCCGCCTGCTCTCCTGGGACGCCTCGACTAAAAGTGGATCCCACTTGCCTAAAGCTTTTAGGTATATGCATAATCAATTCAGCTGAACGGGAGGAAGCCATGGCACGTGCGGGACTGACCACGGAACGTCTGGTCCGGGCGGGAGCGGAGCTCGCCGACGAGGTCGGGTTCGACGCCGTGACCCCCTCCGCGCTCGCCCGGCGCTTCGACGTCAAGGTCGCGAGCCTGTACTCGCACCTGAAGAACTCCCAGGACCTCAGGACCCGGATCGCCCTGCTCGCCCTGGAGGAGCTCGCCGACCGGGCCGCGGACGCCCTGGCCGGGCGGGCGGGCAAGGACGCCCTGACCGCCTTCGCGAACGTCTACCGCGACTACGCCCGTGAGCACCCCGGCCGCTACGCCGCGACCCGGTTCAGGCTCGACCCGGAGACGGCGGCCGCCAGCGCGGGCGGCAGACACGCGCGGATGATGCGGGCGATCCTGCGCGGCTACGACCTGGCGGAACCGGAACAGACCCACGCGATCCGGCTGCTGGGCAGCGTCTTCCACGGCTACGTCAGCCTGGAGGCGGCGGGGGGATTCAGCCACAGCGCCCCCGACTCGCAGGAGTCCTGGGCGCGGGCCCTGGACGCCCTCGACGCCCTGCTGCGCAACTGGCCCGCACCCTGACCACCGGCAGGCTGAGACACCCACAGCCCGCCGACGAGCTGACACACCGACAGGCCGAGACCATGCACACCACGCCCATCGACTGGATCACCACCCCCATCACCCCGGACCTCCTGCGCGGCGCCCTCGACCTGGAGCGGACCGCCCACGGCGTGCTGCCGCACCGGCTCCCCGCCCGGGCCCGTTCCCAGAACACCGACCCGCAGCTCGCGATGGCGGAATCCCAGCCCTCCGGCGTGCGCCTCGTCTTCCGCACCCGGGCCACCGCCGTCGAGCTGGACACGCTGCCCACCAAACGCGTCTACATCGGTGCCCCGCCCCGCCCCGACGGCGTGTATGAACTGCTCGTCGACGGCCGTCCGGCAGGCCGGGGGAGCGCGACCGGCGGCAACACCCTGACCATCGACCTGGCCACCGGGTCCGCCACTCGGCAGTCGGGCCCGGTCGGCACCCTGCGCTTCGCCGGCCTGTCCGACGACGCCAAGGACGTCGAGATCTGGCTGCCGTACAACGAGACCACCGAACTCGTCGCCCTGCGCACCGATGCCCCCGTCGAGCCCGTACCCGACCAGGGCCGCGCCGTGTGGCTGCACCACGGCAGTTCCATCAGCCACGGCTCCGACGCCGCCGGTCCCACCAGCACGTGGCCGGCGCTCGCCGCCTCCCTCGGCGGCGTGGAACTGATCAACCTGGGTCTGGCCGGGAGCGCCCTGCTCGACCCGTTCACCGCCCGCGCCCTGCGGGACACCCCCGCCGACCTGATCAGCGTCAAGATGGGCATCAACCTCGTCAACGTCGATCTGATGCGCCTGCGTGCCTTCGCCCCGGCCGTCCACGGTTTCCTCGACACCGTCCGCGACGGTCACCCCACCACGCCGCTGCTGGTCGTGTCGCCCGTCCTGTGCCCCATCCACGAGGACACACCCGGGCCCAGCGCCCCGGACCTCACCGCGCTGAGCGCCGGACAGCTGCGGTTCCGGGCCACGGGCGATCCCGCGGAGCGCGCGAGCGGGAAGCTGACCCTGGGCGTCATCCGGGACGAGCTCGCCCGGATCGTGGAGCAGCGGGCGGCCGAGGACCCGAACCTGTACTACCTCGACGGTCGCGAGCTCTACGGCGAGGCGGACTCCGCCGAACTGCCGCTGCCCGACCGGCTCCACCCGGACGCCGCCACCCACCGCCGCATGGGCGAACGCTTCGCCAAGCTGGCCTTCACCGCCGACGGCCCCTTCGCGGACCGCAGCGCCTGACACACCCGCGGCGTGTCACGGACGTCTACGCCCGCCACCTCTGCTGAAGCCGCCCGGCTCCAGGGCACGTTCAGGGCAGGCGGGGCTCCCCGTCAGGACGTCCGCCTGCCCGTCGCGCGGTGACCGCGACCGTCGCGTACCGCATCGTGAAGCTGCCGCCCATCGCGTCGATGGCCGCCCCGACGGCCTGGAGTATCTGCTCCAGCTTGTCCGGCGGGAACCGTGTGAGAGGGCCCTGGGTGGGCAGTTGGTCCAGCCACGCGTCCCGGGTGTACGAGCACTCCCAGTCGAAGCGCCACTCCTGCGGATCGCCGAACCCGCCCGCCTCCCGCATCCCGTCGGCGGCCTTGGCGAGCATGGGCCGGTAGTAGCTCTTCTCCGCACTCTGCCGCGCCGCTGCCCGGAGATCGAACGGTGAGTCAGGCACCAGATGCTGATAGATCGTCACGAACGCCTCCGTCACCTCGGGCGGGGGCTGGTGGACGTTCCAGAAGAGCGCCAGCAGGCCGCCGGGCCGGAGCACTCGCGCGGCCTTGGCCGCTCCCGCCACCGGGTCGATCCAGTGCCAGGCCTGACCGGCGACGACCGCGTCGAATTCCCGGCCGGCCGGATCCCACGTCTCGAACGTCGCCACGTCGACCTCGACCCCGAACCGCCGTGCCATATCGGCCATGCGCGCGTCGGGCTCGACACCGAGCACGCGGCGGCCCTTTGCCCGGAGCTGCCGGGCGGCGATGCCGGTGCCGCACCCGACGTCGAGGACGTCGGGGCCGGGGCTGTTCGCGGTGATCCGCTCCAGCAGGCCTTCGGGATATCGGGGCCGGGCACGGTCGTAGCGTTCGGCATCGGTGCCGAACGACTCGGCCACGTCCCGGTGTTGATGGGGGCTCTTCTCGGGCGGGCGTACCCGTCGCGGAGGTAAAGTGGGCATGCGCCCACTGTGGTGGGCGCATGCCCACTCGTCAATGGGGCGGAGAGGGCGAGGGAGGGGAGACGAACGGTGCCGACAGGGGTGGCCCTCCACGACGTGCGCGAGTTGCTGTTCGACGCCGCTGAGCGCGTCCTGCTCCGGGACGGGCCGAACGCGCTCACCAGCAGGGCCGTCACGGCGGAGGCGGGCTGCGCCAAGGGCGTCCTGCACCGGCACTTCGCCGACTTCGACGCCTTCCTCGCCGAGCTCGTACGGGACCGCATCGCCCGGATCGCCGACCGGGCCACCGTCCTCCGGGACACAGCCGGGACCGGCACCGTCACCGACCGTCTCACCGGCGCCCTGACGGACCTGCTCGACTCGATCGCCGTGGCGGTCGTCGGCCTCGTCATCTCCCGGGACGCCCTGCGCGCCCGGCTGCGCGACGTCGTGCCGACGGGCATCCCCCTCCTGACGGAAGCCACGGAGGCGATCGCCTCCTACCTCGCCGCCGAGCGCACTGGGCCGCATCAGCGCCGACGCCGACGTCGGCACGCTCGCCCCCACGCTGGTGGGGGCGGCACACCTGCTGTTCGCCGACCGGGAGAGCGCCCCGCCGGAGGCGAGCGCCGTCCGCAAGGTCGTGGCCGCGGTCGTCGCGGGCGTCGTACGACACCCGTCGCCGTGATGCCTGCGGGGTGTCAGTGGCCCAGTGGGTTCGCGGCGACGCGTTCGGCGATCCCCGCGCGGACCGCCGAGGCCGCCGAGCTGTCCGGCTTGCGCGCGGCCTGGTCCCTGAAGCAGGAGGCGAACTCGTCCGCGAGTCCCAGACGCGGATAGCGCTCCAGGACCTCGGCACGCAGACGCTCGGGCAGCGAGTCCACGCGCCGCCCCGAGATGTCCAGCGACGTGGAGTACTCCAGCAGATGGCCCTCCGGGTCCTCGGACGCGTCCACGCTGCTCCACATATGGCGGACGATCACCTCCGAGACGCGCTCGCGCCGCTCCTCCGGCCACCCGGCGGCGGCCCCGAAGACCCACGCCACATGGCCGCCCGCCTCCTCGAAGGGCACGGTGTGGCTGTCGAACGCCGGCACCAGGCCGATGTCGTGCAGCAGGGAGGCGACGTAGAGCAACTCCGCGTCGAAGGCCATGCCGTTCGCCGTCGCATGGGCCGCGGCCCACAGGTAGGAGCGGACCGAATGGTTCAGAAGAGCGGGCGAGCAGTAGGCGCCCGCCACTTCCAGGGCAGCGGTGCACGCGGCGGAGTCCGGCACAACAAGATCATCAAGTCTCATGGCCTGATTCTCACCCACGAACGTATGCTCGTGACTCCCGGCCCGGGGCCCGGGCCCCGGGCCGGGAGAGCTGCACCGTCAGCACCGCGTCCATTGCGCCACCGTGGCCGTCGTCAGCTCGGTGGCCAGCACACTGTTGTGCAGGGGCAGCAGGCGGTGCGCCTTGCACCGCTGTGTCGGCAGCAGCGCGTACTCCTCCCCGATGATCCGTGTCCACGACGAGTCGAACCGCACCCGGATGATGAGGTCCTGCGCGGTGTCGGAGACGATCGACGAGCCCAGGAGCCACAGACCGGGTTCCCGCCCGTGCGCCGAGCCCGGGGGATCGAAGGCCAGGTGGAGCAGGCCCGCCGACCGCCCTTGCGGGGCGCCCAGCCGGTGCCAGGCGATCTGTCCGTTCTCGTCGATCCGGCCGAACGCGCCGGTGCCCGCCTGCGCCGTGCCGAGCAGCACCACCCAGACCCCACCGGCCCCGCTGATCAGCCCGACCGGCGTACTGCCCCGGTCCGCCGGGATCGGCATCTGCGCCGTGCGTCCGCTCACCGGGTCGATCCGGAGCACGGAACTCGCGCCGTCCTGGCTGACGTAGAACTCCCCGCTCACCGGGTGCTGCGCGGCGAAAATGGGGTGGGACTCGGCCTGGAAGAGCCGATAGCGCTCCGGGCGCGTGTGGTCCAGGGCCAGGACCTGATCGCTCCCCTTGAGCGTCACCCACAGCATGTCACCGTACTCACTGACGTAGTGCGGCCCTTGGCCACCTCCCGGAACGGCGATCTCCCGCTCGACGCGCGGCGTGGCATCGAGCGCGTCCGCCACGGGATCCACCAGCAGCAGCCGGTTCCCGCCCTCGTGCGTGGCCCAGATCCTCCCGGGGATACGCGAGGAGACCGCCAGCCCGTGCAGCATCGAGTCCGCCGCGCCCAGCGCGAACGCCTCGACGCCGGTCACCTGCTCCGTGTCGGGGTCCAGGGCCAGCTTCACCAGACGGCTGTTGGACATCTGGGACACCAGAGCCATCGGCCTGTCCGGCAACTTGACGATCTCGTGCGTCTCCGCGGCGGGCGGCAACGCGTGCTCCACCACCGACCGTCGGCACGGCGCCCCCTCCCCATGCCCGGCCGCTGTGCTCGCCGGCCCTCCGAACAGTGCCCCGGCGGCGGTCAGACCGCCCAGCGCGAGCAGCCGACGATGAAAAGTACGGCGGTCCAACAGCTCCCCCTGATGCGCGCGTGGCTTCGTGATGACAGGTTCATGGAAGCGGCATTTCGTGACAATCGGACTGTGAATCCGGGTGGTTCACCTGTGTGGGTGAAGATTGCTCTTTTGTCGGACCGATTCCATGCCGAAGGGGACGGGCGTCCGGAGATGGCTCGGCGTGCCTGACGGCGGCCGGGCGAGTCTAGGATCCCTGATCATGTTGCGTCCTGAAAGCTGGTCCAGGCTTACGGGTGGGAGTCCCGTGCGGGTAGACACCGGAGTGCCCGGTAGCAGGTCCCGGTTCGTCGTGGAGACGCGGCGGGCTGAGCGGGATGTCAAGAGC
>NZ_JAINFC010000539.1 GCF_020740835.1 Streptomyces sp. UNOC14_S4 | reverse complement strand
GAACGGCGCGAGAAGCCCCACCCACCCGCAGACGAAACCGGCAAACCCAGCGGAGCGCCGTGGCCAGAAGCCGCCCACCACAAGCCACGCCCCATTGATTGCCCCGCACCCCACCGGTTGCATATGCCGCGACCACAAGCTGTTCCGGCATGTACGTACGGAGGGGGAACCACCTTGCGTAAATCCAGAGCACGTTCGGCGAGATCGGCCGCGCGGAGCGGCATAGCAGGGGCGGCAGCGCTCATAGGTGCTGCCGCCCTCGTCGTGTCCGCCGTCCCCGGGCAGGCGGTCGCCGCCACGGCCGGGAAGGATCCGGCGGAAGTGATTCCGGGGAAGGGCACCTCCACTCCTTCCCTGGTGGACGGCATCCGGGAAGGCGTGCAGGCCACCGGGAGCGCCGCCGACGCCGCCACGAGCCACCTCGCCGCCAAGCAGGGCCGCTACCACATCGACGCCCCGGCGCGAGACCTGAAGGCCATACAGACCGCGACATCCGGGGCGCAGGAGACCGTGCGCCTCCAGCAGAAGCACCAGGGCGTGGACGTCCTCGGCGGGCAGTACGTCGTCCGCATGGAGAAGAAGGACGGCAAGCGCGTCGTCACCGGCACGTCGGGCCGGTACTTCACGGGCCTCAAGGCCGGGACGAAGGCCGACGTGAGCGAGGAGCTCGCCGTCCGGCGGGCCGTCGAGGCGACGCTGCAGGACCTCCGCGGCAAGCGGCTCGGCAAGGGCGACGCGTCCCGGGGGAAGGGCGTCAAGGCGGAGCGGGCGCTGACCGGCACCGCGCGCGGCCTGGTCGTCGTGCCCAAGGGCCCCGGCGTCCTCACGCACCACGTCACCGTGCGCGGCACGGACCCGGTCACCGGCAAACCGGTGCTGCGCGAGGTCTATGTCGACGCCAAGGCCGGTTTCCCGGTGCTCCAGTACAGCGGTATCAAGACCTTCGGCGCCGAGCGGGACGGCGGCGGGGCCACGGCCACCGCCAAGGGCTCCGCCAAGGACTCCGCCAAAGAGTCCAAGGCCGACGGCGTGCCCCCGGGCATCGCCGGCTCCGGCGTGAAGTACGACGGCACGACCGTCGAGCTCGGGCTCTACCACGACACCGCCCGCAACGAGTACGTCATGACCGACTACGGGCGGATGTGGGACTCCAGCAAGAACGTCATCTCCACCTGGGACGCGCGCGGCAAGGACGTCAGCCAGGTGTCCGGTGTCTGGCCCGACGGCATCAGGGAATTCGGCTCGCCGGGCCCGAACTTCGGCAAGGAGGCCACCGAGGCGGGCGCGGTCGACGCCCACTGGGCGGCGGGCAAGGTCTACGACTACTACAAGAAGGTCCACGGCCGGAACAGCCTCGACGGCCGGGGCATGGCCATCAACTCCCTGGTCGGGGTGACCGACGCCGGCTCCGCGTACGTCAACGCCTTCTGGGACGGCACCAAGATGGTGTACGGCGGGGGCGACGAGGAGTACCGGACCCTGTCCGCCTCGCTCGACGTGGTCGGTCACGAGATGACGCACGGCGTGGTCGAGAACTCCGCCAACCTCGTCTACGCGGGCCAGTCGGGTGCCCTGAACGAGGCGATCGCCGACTACTTCGGCAACGCCATCGAGACCGACGCCCTGGGCATGGCCATGGACGACCCCGACGCGGGCCTGCTCGGCGAGCGCCTGTGCCGGACGAAGTCGCCTCGCCAGTGCGCGTTCCGCGACCTCAACGACGGCCGGACGACGTCCAAGAGCTTCCTGGGCGTCGGCTTCGGCACGGACAACGGCGGAGTGCACCTGAACTCCACCATCTTCTCCGGCGCGCTGTGGAACATCCGCCAGGACCTGGGCCGCACGCTCGCCGACAGGATCGCCTACAAGGCGCTCACCGAGTACCTGACCCCGCTCGACGGCTTCACCGAGGGCCGCAACGCGGTCATCGCCGCCGCGAAGGACCTCCAGGTCTCCGCGAAGGACCTGAACACCGTCACGCGCTCCTTCAACGCCCATGGCATCGTGCCCAACTGGGAACAGGCCATCGGCGTCGACACCGATCTGCTGTCCGGCAAGGTGAACACCGGGGGCACCGGTGTGGGCGGGGGCGGCGGCTGGTGGGCCGCGTCCCGGTCCAACGACGACGGCTCCGAGGCGTACTCGGTCTGGGCGGGCCGCGCCGACGGCTCGGGCTCCCCGAAGCCGATCAGCCCCAACGACGGCCGCTACCACGCCTACCCGGCCACGGACGGCAGGACCGTCGCATGGGTCGCGGTCGGCCCGAAGGGCATGGACGTGCTGTCCCGGCCGCTCGCGGGCGGGCCCATCAAGAAGCTGTACAGCGGCACCCGGATCAACGCGGTGCGCGTCGAGGGCGACGTCGTGGCCGTCGAGGAGCAGTCCGACCTCGGCAACCGGCACGTCGGCTACCTGCGGGCCGGTGACAAGTCCCCGACCTGGGTGGACGAGCGGCGCACTGACACCGAGACGGCCCTGCCGTCGCTCGGCGGCGGCCGGATCGCGTACGCGCGGATCACCTCGCAGGGCGACGACTACAGCTCCGTCACCGAGGCGCTGGACCTGAAGACCGGCAAGCGGACGCAGATGCGCCAGGTGGACAAGCCGTCGGCGATCGGCCAGACCGGAATCAACGGCAAGCACATCTTCTGGCTGGCCTACGAGTTCGACGCGCAGGGCAAGGGCCGTTCCGTGGTGCGGCGCGCCGACCTCGACGGGACGGGCGTGACCGACCTCAGCACGGACAAGGACGGGTTCTTCCCCCTGGACCTGACGGTCTCCGAGAGCTCCGTGACGGTCACCTCCCTGCCGCCGGAGACCACCACCGGCAACGAGGCGCTGTCCAAGCTCTTCCAGTTCGCGGCGGACGGCCCGGCCGACTCCCCCCGGGCGCGGGTCTCCTGCAACCGCGGTGAGCAGGCGGCGGCCGCGTCGGTCGGCGGCAAGCAGGTGGTGTGGCTCGACGGCACCACCGGCTTCACCGACCTGGTCACCCGCACCCGCCCGGCGGGCAACTGCGGCTGACGTCCGGCACGAACCATGACCGGGCCCCCGGCGCCGATGTGCCGGGGGCCCGGTGTGTCCTGACGGCCGGTGGGGCGGCCGTCAGCCGTTCGCGAGCGCCTGGAGGCGGGTGTAGGCGCCGTTGAAACGGTTGTGGTCACCGACCGTCGGGCCGGTGTCGGTGTACTGCCAGAACGTGTGGAAGCCCCAGCCCGCCGGGAGTTCACCGACGGAGGAGCCGTAGCGCGGCGCCCACAGCGGGTTGGTGCCGCCGAAGCCGCCGTAGTTGCCCGTGCACTGCTTCCACCAGCCGGTCGCGGTATAGATCACCGCGTCCCGCCCGGTGGCCGCCTGATAAGCACCGAGGAAGTCGGCGATCCAGTCGGTCAGCGCGCTCGCGCTCATGCCGTAGCAGACCTGGCCGTAGGGGTTGTACTCGATGTCGAGCACCCCTGGCAGGGTCCGCCCGTCGGCGGACCAGCCGCCGCCGTGGGCCACGAAGTACGCGGCCTGGTCGGCGCCGCTCGAATGGTCCGGCAGGGCGAAGTGGTACGCGCCGCGGATCATGCCGACGTCGTACGAGCCGTTGTACTGCTGGGCGAAGTAGGGGTTGGTGTAGCTCGTGCCCTCGGTGGCCTTGACGTAGGCGAACCGGTTGCCGTTGTTCCAGAGGGTGGACCACGGGACGTTGCCGTTGTGACTGCTGACGTCCACTCCCTCCACCGAGGCGTCGACCGAGGGCGGGGGCAGCGGGCCGGTGGGGTGCTCGTGGCCGCGGACGGTGGAGCCGAGCCAGTCGCGTTCGGGGTGTACGGGCCGCTTGCCGCCGGGCGTCGCGGCGTGCGCGGCACCCGGCAGGGCGAGGACCAGGGCCAGCAGGGCGAGCGCGGTCGCCCCGAGAGATCTGACGGTTCTGCGTGCGGGCATGGGGGGACTCCGGGAGGACATGCCGACTTTGGTGTGACCATGTCATACCCAGATTTGCCCGGCCGGACGCGTCGGGAACGCGGGACGCGGTGCTGTCACCGGTCCACTCCTGCGAAATACTGGCGGAGCTGCGGCTACGGACCGCGGCCGCCGGAAAGTTTCAGCATCGACGGCTGAGAGGCGGATGAAGAGCATTCGGACCACCGGAGAGGGCCCCTGACGTGCACCAGACGACCCCGCCGTCCGCCGAGGACAGCTGCGGCCCCCACCAGGCGTACCTGGCGCTCGAACGAGAGCTCGCCGTCTTCCTGCGCCGCGCCCGCGCCTCGTCCGGCGAGATGGCCCGCGCCGTCCACCCCGAACTGGAGCCCGCCGCGTACGGCCTCCTCGTCCGGCTGGAGGAGGCGGGCGAACAGCGGGCCACGGACCTCGCGACGTACTTCGGGGTCGGCAAGGCCACGATGAGCCGCCAGCTGCGGGCACTCGGCGACCTCGGACTCGTCACCCGCGAACCCGACCCGGCCGACGGCCGGGCCTCCCTCGTCCGCATCACGGACGAGGGCCGCGCCCGCTTCACCCGCGTCCGCGACGCGCGCCGCGCGCATCACGTGCGGAAGCTTGCCGACTGGGATCCGGCGGAGATCGCGGAGCTGGCGCGCTTGCTGCGCCAACTCAACGTGAGCGCGGAAAGCTGAGGCCGTCTTCCGGCTCTCCCTCTCTCTGGGGGCTTCGCCCCCAGGCCCCCGCGCCTATCGGGGTGCGGCTTGCGCTGTGTGCGCGGGTGCGGGTCCGGTGGGGGCTGGTCGCGCAGTTCCCCGCGCCCCTAAAAGCCGCCCACGAGCTCGGTCGCCCATGCCCGTCCGGCGACTGCGGGCCGTCGCTGGTTGCTCGCGCAGTTCCCCGCGCCCCTGATGGGGCGCGCCAAACCGCCCGGCGCCGTGGCGGGGATAGCCACCCCTGCGGAGAGCCGACAGCGGACACAGGCACCCCCTACCGGCAGCCGACAACCGGTGGAGGGGGCGGGGCCGGAGGGCGGGGTTCTGCTGTC
>NZ_JAINFC010000538.1 GCF_020740835.1 Streptomyces sp. UNOC14_S4 | reverse complement strand
GCCCCGCACCGATCCGGCCCCCCTGCTGCCGGACGCGGAGCCGTACCGCCTGTTGGGCACCGAGGCGGCGGCCGGCCTCGACCCGGGGCTGCTGAGGCGGTTGTACGGGCACCTGGTGCGCGGCCGGAGGTACAACGGCCAGGCCACCGCCCTCACCCGCCAGGGCAGGCTGGCCGTCTATCCCTCGTCGACCGGCCAAGAGGCGTGCGAGGTCGCCGCGGCGCTCGCCCTGGAGGAGCGGGACTGGCTCTTTCCCAGCTATCGCGACACCCTCGCGGCCGTCGTCCGGGGCCTGGACCCGGTGCAGGCCCTCACCCTCCTGCGGGGCGACTGGCACAGCGGCTACGACCCCCGCGAGCACCGCATCGCCCCCCTGTGCACCCCGCTGGCCACCCAGTTGCCGCACGCCGTGGGGCTCGCGCACGCCGCGCGGCTCAAGGGGGACGACGTGGTGGCGCTCGCCATGGTGGGCGACGGCGGCACCAGCGAGGGCGACTTCCACGAGGCCCTCAACTTCGCCGCCGTATGGCAGGCCCCGGTCGTCTTTCTGGTGGTGAACAACGGTTTCGCGATCTCGGTGCCCCTGGCGAAGCAGACCGCCGCGCCGTCCTTCGCGCACAAGGCGGTCGGCTACGGCATGCCCGGCCGCCTCGTCGACGGCAACGACGCGGCCGCCGTCCACCAGGTGCTGTCCGAGGCGGTGCGCCACGCGCGGGCGGGCGCGGGTCCGGCCCTGGTCGAGGCCGTCACCTATCGCATCGACGCCCATACGAACGCCGACGACGCGGCTCGCTACCGCACCGACGCCGAGGTCGAGACCTGGCGCGCCCACGACCCGATCGACCTGCTGGAAGGGGAGTTGGCCAGGAGAGGGCTGATCGACGACGACGGCATCCGGGCCGAACGGGAGGCCGCCGAGCGGCTCGCCGCGGACCTGCGCGAGCGGATGCACCAGGACCCGGTCCTGGACCCGATGGAGCTGTTCGACCACGTCTACGCAGAACGGACCGCCCAACTGCGCGAACAGGCGGAAATGCTGCGGGCGGAGCTGGCCGCCGCGGGGGAGCCCGGCACGGAGCGGGAAGGGGCCCGATGATGACCACGGCCGTCAGGACGGGCCGGCAGCCCGCCACCATGGCGCAGGCGCTCCGCCGGGCGCTGCGCGACGCCATGGCCGACGACCCGTCCGTGCACGTCCTCGGCGAGGACGTCGGCACCCTCGGCGGGGTCTTCCGGATCACCGACGGGCTGGCCAAGGAGTTCGGCGACGACCGCTGCACGGACACCCCTCTCGCCGAGGCGGGCATTCTCGGTGCGGCGGTGGGGATGGCCATGTACGGGCTGCGGCCCGTGGTGGAGATGCAGTTCGACGCCTTCGCCTATCCCGCGTTCGAGCAGCTCATCAGCCATGTCTCCCGGATGCGGAACCGCACGCGCGGTGCCGTGCCGATGCCGGTCACCGTGCGGGTGCCCTACGGTGGCGGGATCGGCGGGGTCGAACACCACAGCGACTCCTCCGAGGCGTACTACATGGCCACACCGGGCCTCCACGTGGTCGCACCGGCGACCGTCGCCGACGCCTACGGGCTGCTGCGTGCCGCCATCGCCTCGGACGACCCGGTGATCTTCCTGGAGCCCAAGCGGCTGTACTGGGCGAAGGACCAGTGGGACGCCGAGCGGCCGGAGCAGGTGCCGGGCATCGGGCGGGCGGTCGTCCGGCGTCCCGGTTCGTCCGCGACGCTCGTCACCTACGGGCCGTCCCTGCCGGTCTGCATGGAGGCGGCGCAGGCCGCGGTCGCGGAGGGCTGGGACCTCGAAGTCGTCGACCTGCGCTCGCTGGTGCCGTTCGACGAGGAGACGGTGTGCGCCTCCGTACGACGGACCGGGCGTGCCGTGGTCGTCCATGAGTCGGCCGGTTTCGGCGGCCCGGGCGGCGAGATCGCGGCGCGGATCACCGAGCGGTGCTTCCACTACCTGGAGGCGCCGGTGCTCCGGGTGGCCGGGTTCGACATCCCGTACCCGCCGCCGATGCTGGAGCGGCACCATCTGCCCGGCGTGGACCGGGTGCTGGACGCGGTCGCCCGCTTGCAGTGGGAGTCCGAATGGACGGAGATGAGCACTGGGGGCGGTGACACCTGATGGCTGTGGTGCGGGAGTTCAGGCTGCCGGATCTGGGCGAGGGCCTCACCGAGGCCGAAGTGGTCCGCTGGCTGGTGGACGTGGGCGACGTGGTCGCCGTGGACCAGCCGGTCGTCGAGGTCGAGACGGCGAAGGCCATGGTCGATGTGCCGTGCCCCTACGGGGGTGTGGTCACGGCCCGCTTCGGCGAGGAAGGCACGGCACTGCCGGTGGGCGCGCCTCTGCTGACGGTGGCTGTCGGCGAGCCGCTGCCGACGGGTTCGGGGGCGCCCGACGGCCCCGGACAGCGTGCGGACGCGGGCGGGGCGACCGAGGGCGGCACGGGCACCGTCGCCGGCTCCGGGAGCGACACGAGTGGCGGGAGTGGCGGGAGCACGGGCATGGCCACGGACACCGCAGGCCCCTCGGGGACCGCGGGCGCGGAAGGCGGTTCGGGGAACGTACTCGTCGGCTACGGCACGCAGGCGCCCGCTGCCCGCCGCCGTCGGGTCCGCAGGCCTGCCGACGGACGAGGGGCCGTCCCGGCCGCCGCGCCCGGACCGGCGACCGTGCTCGCGGCGGCCGGTGCCGTCGCCGCGGCCCGGGCTGTCATCTCCCCGCTCGTCCGCAGGATCGCGCGGGAGAAGGGGCTGGACCTCGCGCGGATACCAGGCAGCGGGCCGGACGGCCTGATCGTGCGGGCCGACGTCGAACGGGCCGCCGGGTTGAGCGAACCGCGCGAGTCGCGAGACCTGCGGGAGGAGCAGCCGGGAGCGGTGCTCTCGGGGACGGTGCTCCAGGGATCCGTACTGCCTGGGACGGGCAGCGGTGGGGGCGCGCGCGAGTGGGAGGCCGGAGCACAGCGGATACCCCTGCGCGGGGCGCGCGGCGCCGCTGCGGAGAAGCTCGGCAGGAGCCGCAGGGAGATACCCGACGCCACATGCTGGGTGGACGCCGACGCCACCGAGCTGCTCGCCGCCCGCCGCGCGATGAACGCGGGCGACGGTCCCGCCGTGTCGCTGCTGGCCCTCCTGGCGCGGATCTGCACGGCGGCCCTTGCGGAGTACCCGGAGCTGAACGCCACCGTGGACACCGGGACGCGGGAGATCGTGCGGCTGCCGGGTGTACACCTGGGGTTCGCGGCGCAGACCGACCGGGGCCTCGTCGTCCCTGTCGTACGGGACGCGCACACCCGCAGCGCGATCGGGCTGTCGACGGAGATCGCCCGGCTCACGGAGGCCGCGCGGGAGGGGCGGATCGTCCCGGCGGAGCTGACCGGTGGGACGTTCACCTTGAACAACTACGGGGTGTTCGGTGTCGACGGCTCCACGCCGATCCTCAATTTCCCGGAGGCGGCGATGCTGGGGGTCGGGCGCATCGTGCCCAAACCATGGGTCCACGAGGGTCAGTTGGCGGTACGGGACGTGGTGCAGCTGTCCCTGACGTTCGACCACCGGGTCTGCGACGGCGGCACGGCGGGCGGCTTCCTGCGCTTCGTGGCGGACTGTGTGGAGAGGCCGGTGATGCTGCTGCGCTCGATCTGACCGCCGGGCCCCGTGATCGTTCGGGCGCCGTGACCGTTCTCGCCCCGTGACCGTTCGGGCCACCTGGCCGTCCGGCCGGACGGCCAGGTGGCCCGAACCGACCGACCGTATGTACGGGTGCCGGACCGCTGGAATGATCGAGCCGACATACTCGGTGGGTGACTGTTTACGACGCTGTCGTGCTTGCCGGAGGGGCGGCCGCGAGGCTCGGCGGGGCGGACAAGCCCGCGCTGCGCGTGGGTGGGCGCACACTGCTGGACCGGGTGCTGAGTGCTTGCGCCGACGCCGGTGACACCGTCGTCGTGGGCCCCCGTCGGCCGACCGTACGGGCGGTCCGGTGGGCGCGCGAGCAGCCGCCCGGCGGCGGGCCGCTCGCCGCGATCGCCGCGGGGCTCCGGCACACGACCGCCGACACCACGCTCGTGCTCTCCGCCGACCTGCCGTTCCTGGAGGCCACGACCGTACGGGCCCTGCTCGCCGAGGCCGGGCGCGGTGGGCCGGACGTGGACGGAGCGCTGCTCATGGACCCCACGGGCAGGGATCAGCCGCTGGTGGCGGCGTACCGGACGGAGTCGCTCCGCCGTGAACTCGCGTTGATCGCCACCGAGCACGGCTCGCTGACCGGTATGCCGCTGCGACTGCTCACGGCCGAGCTGGCGCTCCGTCGGTTCCCGCACCCGGACGCGTCGTTCGACTGCGACACCTGGGAGGACGTCGCGGTTGCCCGAGCGCGCATCAGGGACGATGGGAACGTGCTGGATGAATGGATCTCCGCGGCGAAAGCCGAGCTCGGTATCGACCTCGATGTCGACACGGCCGCCCTCCTGGACCTCGCGCGCGACGCCGCGCACGGTGTGGCCCGGCCCGCCGCACCCCTGACCACGTTCCTCGTCGGCTACGCGGCCGCACAGCGGGGCGGCGGCCCCGAGGCGGTCGCCGATCTCGCGCGGAAGGCCGCCGAACTGGCACGGCGTTGGGCGGAGGAAACGGAGGGCTCCCCGGAGCCCGGGCCCGGGGCAGGGCGGCGTCCCGGCGCCGGGGACGAGGCCGAAGAGTCGGAATGACGGACAGGGAAGCGGATTCCGCGCTGGACCGCGCCGCCGACGAGGCGCTGGCGCTGCTCGCCGACGACAGGCGGGGCGGCGGGCGCCCCCACGGTGCCACGGGTTCCTCCCCGGGTGCGGCGGGCAGCGGGGACGCGGGAGGTGCGGCGGGCACGACGGGCACGGCGGAGCAGGTGGTTCCGGCCGCTCGGGGCGACGAATCGTCCTACGCCGACCACTACTTCCCGTTCGGTGAGATGCCGGTGGGGAGCGGTG
>NZ_JAINFC010000537.1 GCF_020740835.1 Streptomyces sp. UNOC14_S4 | reverse complement strand
TCCGTACTCCGCGGTGATCTCCTGGTCGAGCTTCTCCGCCTCGATCCCGGCGAGGGCGACCGCGAACGGCTCGCCCTCGCCGGGATCGAGGCGGAGAAGCTCGACCAGGAGATCACCGCGGAGTACGGAGCCGCCCACACGCACACCATCAACGTCCGCGAACTGCGCGGCTGGCTCGCCTACCTGGCCGGTCACCGCGCGGACGCCGCCCGCTGGTACCTGCACACCACCGGCCTGCAGACGGAGGTCTGGGGAGCGGGCCACGCGCTCACCCAGGCGTCCGCGCAGCGCGCCGCGCACATCTGGACGAGCGTCACCGACCCCCGCGAGGCCCTCGCGCTCGGCGCCGAACTGGAGGCCGTGCTCGCCGCGACCACCGGCCAGGACAGCCGGGCGACCCGTCGCGTACGTGCCGACATCCGGCGCATCCGGGCGGCGGCCGCCGGCACCCCGTGAACAGCGGCGCGGCAGCGGCGTGACGGAGGTACGACGGAGGCGCGACCGGGCCCGGTGCCCCCGTACCGCGGTACCGGCCCCGCCTGCCCGCCCGCCCGGGCGGATACGCTGCGGGGCATGAACGGCAGCGGAACCGCACCGACTCCGGCCCCCCGGGCCCGCTACCGCAGGCTCGGTGTCGAGGAGCGCCGCACCCAGCTGATCGCCGCCGCGCTGGGGCTCTTCGCGCACCGGGCGCCCGAGGACGTGTCCCTGGACGACGTGGCGGTCGCCGCCGAGGTGTCACGGCCGCTCGTCTACCGCTACTTCCCCGGCGGCAAGCCCCAGCTGTACGAGGCGGCGCTGCGCAGCGCCGCCGACGACCTCCAGCAGTGCTTCGCCGAACCCCAGACCGGCCCGCTCACCGGCCGCCTCTCCGCCGCTCTCGACCGCTACTTGGCGTTCGTCGCCGAGCACGACGCGGGGTTCAGCGCGCTGCTCCAGGGCGGCAGCGTCGCCGAGACCTCCCGTACGGACGCGATCGTGGACGGCGTCCGGCGGGCCGCCGCCGAGCAGGTCTTCGCCCACCTGCGGGTCACCGACCCGGGCCCCCGGCTGCGGATGATGGTCCGCACCTGGATCACGGCGGTCGAGGCGGCGTCCCTGATCTGGCTGGACGAGGGCAAACAGCCGCCGCTGGAGGAGCTCCGCGACTGGCTCGTCGACCACTTCGTCGCCCTGCTCACCGCGACTTCGGCGACGGACGAGCAGACCTCCCGGGCTATAAGGGCGGTGCTTTCGACGGAGACGCCGGAGGGGCGCGTGGGCCGCCTGGTGCGCCAGGTGGCCCCCATGCTCACGGACGCGGCGCACCTGCTGTGAGCGCATCTGCTGTGAGCGCATCTGCTCTGAGCGCACCTGCTGTGAGCGAACCTGCTCCGAGCGGTCCGCGGTCGGCTCACTTCGCCAGCAAGCCGGAGCTCACCCACAACTTCCGTCCCACGCCCCGCAGGACGCCGATCTCGTCCAGGAAATCCGTGAGCCGCCGGGCCCCGGCCTGCATGACCTCGCGCCGGTGCCCGCTGGCCCGTACCTGCGCCACGGCCTCCCGCCGGTCGAGGCCCACGTCCGTGTAGACGGCGGGGTTCACGAACGCCTGCGAGAAGACCCGGGCCGCCTCCCCGGAGCTCACCCGCGTCAGCTCCGCCTCCCACCGCGGGCACTTCACCATCTGGCGGCGCAGCTCTTCCCGCGCGTACCGCACGTGGCGCGCCTCCTCCACCACATGGATGCGGGTCACGCCGCGGACGAGGGGCTGCACGCGCTCGTCGGGGAACGTCAGCCGCTGCATGTAGTCGAGGATCTCCTCGCCGAGGAGCGTGCAGGCGAAGGAACCGGGTGTGGTGGAGACGGTCTTGAGGACCCTGGCCAGATTGTGGTGGAGGCCGGAGACGGGATAGGCCGGGCTGCCCGACCTCGCCACCATGCGCGCGAACATCTTCGAGTGGCGGCACTCGTCGGCTATCTCCGTCAGGGCGTAGCGGACGTGCGCGCTGCCCAGCGGCTTGTCGTAGACGTGCCGCACGAGCAACTGCATGAGGATGATCTCGAACCAGATGCCCACCGAGGCGAGCGCGGCGGCCTCGTGCCGTGAGAGCTCGACGCGCTGTTCCTCGGACATGCGCCGCCACAGCGGGGTGTCGTAGAGGGAGAGCAGCTCAGGGGGCCAGAACCACTTGCCGTCCACCAGCGGGGCGTCCCAGTCCAGTTCGGTGTCCGGGTCGAAGGAATGTCTGGCGGAGGACTCCAGCAGCCGTTCGGCGACCCGCTCGCGGTCCTTGAGCGCCCCGAGCGCGTCCCGGAGCGGCTCACGTGCGGTTTCGGCGGTCCGGGTGGCGGCCTCCGGAAGCGCGTCGGTCTCGGTGGTCATGGCTGAGAACACCTCGTTCGTGGGTTACCCGCGGTCACCTGCTTATGAGACTGCTTGTCAGCAAGGACGTCAATCCCCTTGCCCGAAACGCGCACCGCACCGGCGGAACGGACCGGCCATCGGCCGTCGACCGGTCGTCGACTCCGTCATTGACCCGGCGGTAACCCACGTGTGAGCCTGCCAACTACCCACGTTCGCAAGGGATTGGGAGGCCACATGACGACCTGGGACGTCTACGCGCACGACCCCGGCGAGCCCTTGCGGGAGGTGCCCGCCGCGGGCGCGGCCCGCCTGTCCTGGGAGTACGGGGACGGCCGCGAACGCCTGCTCGCCCTCTACCAGAAGGGCAAGGACAAGCAGTGGGACGCCGTCACCCGCATCGACTGGGACCTGCCCGTCGACCCGTACGACCCGCTCGGCGTGCCCGACGAGAGCCTGCCCGTCCACGGCACCCCCTACTGGGACCGGATGGGCCCGGCCGACCGCCGGGAGCTGCGCCGCCGCTACGCCTCCTGGCAGTTCAGCCAGTTCCTGCACGGCGAGCAGGGCGCGATGGTGTGCGCGGCGCGCATCGTGGAGTCCGTACCCGACCTGGACGCGAAGTTCTACTCCGCGACGCAGACCATGGACGAGGCCCGGCACGTCGAGATCTTCGGCCGCTTCCTCCAGGAGAAGATCGGGCAGGTCTACCCGGTCGACGACAACCTCCGCTCGCTGCTGGAGGACACCTTGCGGGACGGGCGCTGGGACATGCCCTACCTCGGCATGCAGGTGCTCATCGAGGGCCTGGCCCTCGCCGCGTTCGGCATGCTGCGCGACACCGTCGAACAGCCGCTGCCGAAACAGATCCTCGCCTATGTGATGCAGGACGAGGCCCGGCACGTCGCCTTCGGCCGTATGGCCCTGCGCGATCACTACCGGCAGCTGACCGAGGCCGAACTCCGCGAGCGCGAGGAATTCGTCATCGAAGGCTGCTATTTGATGCGCGACCGGCTGCGCGGGGACGTGGTGCTGACCGATTTCGGCATTCCCGCCGCCGACGCCTACGAGCTCAACGAGCGCTCCCCATTCATGCAACTGTTCAGGAAGCTGCTCTTCAGCCGCATCGTGCCCTGCGTCAAGGATATCGGCCTGTGGGGTGAACGGCTCCAGCGGGCATACATGGACATGGGGGTATTCGATCTGGGCGACTCCAGCCTGGATCTCCTGATGCACCAGGACGAGGAGATCGCCGAACAGCTCGACGCACAACGGTTCGCCGCGGAGGAAGCGGCCAGAAAAGCGGAAGTTGCGGCTGTGATGGCCGAGGGGGAGGGGACGGATGACATAACGGCGTAGGCGGCACAAGGCGGCTCCCAGTCATCGGATAGCCACCGAATTCCGACCGAAGCCGCCCGTCCCCCCCGTGGAACCCTCGTGTCGTCATGACCGTCTTTGTTGTGCACCTCCGGCACAACTCGTACCGAGGGAGGGGACGTTCATGGCACGGCTCACTGCCAGGAAACGGCACTTCGCCGCGGCGGCGGTATCGGTGCTGGCGCTCGCCGCGACGATACCGGGCTGCGTGGCCATGGCCACGGAGGACTCGGGCGCCCCGGAACACACCCGGGACGCCGCCAAGGCGGCGCACGGCACTTCGCCGTCGCCGTCACCGTCGCTGTCACCGCCACCGTCGGCGTCGCAGTCGTCACCGGCACCGCTGCCGTCGCCGCCGTCATGGCCATCACCCTCGCCGTCCGCCCCGGCCACGCCCGGACGCGTATCGGCGGAGATCACCCATGAGTCGGACACCCCCGGCAAGGCGGTCAACCTCACCATCGACGACGGTCCGGAACCGATCTGGACACAGAAGGTCCTCGACGTACTGAAGAAGTACGGGGCCAAGGCCACTTTCTGCATCATCGGCTCACGGGCCAAGGAGTATCCCGATCTCGTCCGGAAGGTGGTCGCGGCCGGACACCGGCTCTGCGACCATTCCGTGGACCACAACACGGAAATGGACCGGCGTCCCGAGTCCTATCAGCAGCAGCAGATCCTCGACGCCCGGAAAATGATCCAGGACGCCGCGGGCCCGGACGCCAAGGTCCTCTACTACCGCGCCCCGGGCGGTGCCTTCACCCCCTACAGCCGCGAAGTGGCCGCCTCCCACGGAATGCGCCCCCTCGGCTGGAACGTCGACACCCGAGACTGGACCAACCCCGGCACCCGGAAAATCCTCGACACCGCGGAACACGAGCTCCACGAAGGCCCCACCGTCCTCTTCCACGACGGCGGCGGCAACCGCAGCCAGACGGTCGCGGCCCTCGACCAGTTCCTGCCGTGGCTGAAGAACCAGGGGTACGTCTTCGGCTACCCGAAGATCTGACGGCGGAGCGGGCCGTTGCCCGACGCATACGAAAAAGCGGGAACCAGTGAGACTGGTTCCCGCTCTCTCAATGTCGGCATCCGCCCTGACCAGTGGGACACGTGTCCCACTGAGTGCTAGGCAAGTGCCCCCGGCAGGATTCGAACCTGCGCACACGGCTCCGGAGGCCGTTGCTCTATCCCCTGAGCTACGGGGGCTTTGTCGGCGCTTGTGGCGGCGACAGGAAGAACATTAGCAGCTCCGGATGGGTGCATGGCAACGTCGGAGGGGGCGCGGG
>NZ_JAINFC010000536.1 GCF_020740835.1 Streptomyces sp. UNOC14_S4 | reverse complement strand
GACCACCGGGCCGCACCACGACAGCGGGGGTCCGGGGGCGGCAGCCCCCGGGCGGTGATCGAAAGGAACAGACCAGCTCCCCTCGACGGGTATACACCGTAGGTATACATGCCGTGTAGAGTCCCGCCCATGTCAATCGGTCACACACTCCTCGCCCTCCTCGAAGCCGGCCCCAGTCACGGCTACGACCTGAAGCGCGCCTTCGACGACCGCTTCGGCCACGATCGTCCCCTCGCCTACGGGCAGGTCTATTCGACGATGTCGCGCCTGCTGAAGAACGGCCTGGTCGAAGTCGACGGCATCGAGCAGGGCAGCGGGCCCGATCGCAAGCGGTACGCCATCACGGAGGCCGGTGTCACCGACGTCGAGCAGTGGCTGCTGCAGCCGGAGAAGCCCGAGCCGTACCTCCAGTCGACGCTCTACACGAAGGTCGTCGTCGCCCTGCTGACCGAGCGGAACGCGGCCGGCCTGCTGGACGCGCAGCGCGCCGAGCATCTGCGCCTGATGCGCGAGCTCACCCGGCGCAAGGCCGGGGGCGATCTCGCCGACCAGCTGATCTGCGACCACGCGCTGTTCCATCTGGAGGCCGATCTGCGCTGGCTGGAAATCACCGCCGCCCGCCTGGAGCAGCTGGCCAAGGCGGTCCGCTCATGACCCCGTCCGGATCGCTGCTGGCCGCCACCGGCCTGTACAAGGCGTACGGGCCGACGCCCGCGCTCGTCGGGGCGGAGTTCTCCGTCCACCCGGGCGAGGTCGTGGCCGTCATGGGCCCGTCGGGCTCGGGCAAGTCGACGCTGCTGCACTGCCTCGCGGGCATCGTCCGGCCCGACTCCGGCACCGTCCGCTACGGCGCCCGTGTCCTGAACGAGCTGTCGGACACCGAGCGCAGCGCGCTGCGGCGCGGCGAGTTCGGCTTCGTCTTCCAGTTCGGCCGGCTCGTCCCGGAGCTGACGTGCCTGGAGAACGTGGCCCTGCCGCTGCGGCTCAACGGCGTGAAGCGCAAGCCGGCGGAGGCCCGGGCCCGGGAGTGGCTGGAGCGGCTGGAGGTCACCGACGCGGCCGCCAAGCGGCCCGGCCAGGTCTCCGGCGGCCAGGGGCAACGGGTCGCCGTGGCCCGCGCGCTGGTCACCACGCCGCGCGTGATCTTCGCCGACGAGCCGACCGGCGCCCTCGACTCCCTCAACGGCGAGCGCGTCATGCAGCTGCTGACCGAGGCGGCCCGGGAGACCCGGGCGGCCGTCGTCCTGGTCACGCACGAGGCGCGGGTCGCCGCGTACTCCGACCGCGAAGTGATCGTCCGGGACGGCGTCGCCCGGGACATGGCAGGTGTGGCATGACGAACCGTGAACATGACCATGCCCGTGACCATGAGCATGGCCGCGAACGCGCCGGACACGGCCCCGCCGACCGGCCCACCGGCCCCACCGGCCTCTCCGCCTGGCTCCGTGACCTGACCACGGGCGCCCGCTTCGCGTTCGCGGGCGGCCGCGAGAGCTGGCTGCGCACCGCGCTGACGGCGGTGGGCGTCGGCGTCGGCGTGGTGCTGCTGCTGACAGCCGCGGCCGTGCCGGAGATGCTCGACCGGCGCGCCGCGCGCGAGTCCGGCCGCGGAGTGGTCCCCGTGGCGGAGTCCATCGGCCCGCGGGCCGACACGCTGCTCCACCAGAACGTCGAGACCGCGTTCCGTGACAAGCCGGTGGGCGGCGCGCTGCTGCGGGCCGAGGGCCCGAAGGCCCCCGTGCCGCCGGGCACAGGCCGGCTCCCCGGCCCCGGCGAGATGGTCGTCTCCCCCGCGCTGGAGAAGCTGCTGGCGTCGGACGACGGCGAGCTCCTGCGCGCCCGCTTCGCCTACCGGTCCGTGGGCACCATCGGTGACTCCGGGCTCCTCGGCCCCGACGAGCTCTTCTACTACGCGGGCAGCGACCGCATCACCCGGGCGACCGGCGCGGAGCGCGTCGACCATTTCGGCGGCGGCGAGTCGGGCGACCCGAGCACGAACAGCCCGGAGCTCCTGGTGCTGGCCGTGCTGACCTGCGTCGCCCTGCTGACACCGGTGGCCGTCTTCGTCGCGACCGCCGCGCGCTTCGGCAGCGAACAGCGCGACCGGCGGCTCGCGGCCCTGCGGCTGGTGGGCGCGGACATCAAGGCGGTACGGCGCATCGCGGCCGGTGAGGCGCTGTGCGGCTCGCTGATCGGGCTGGCGCTCGGTGGCGGCCTCTTCCTCGCCGTACGCGAGCTGGTCACCGGGATCCGTGTCCGGGACATCAGCCTCATGCCGTCGGACCTGGCCCCGACGCCCCTGTTCACGGCACTCGTCGTCGTCGCCGTGGCCGCGGTGGCGGTCGGCTCCACGCTGTTCGCGCTGCGCGCCGTGACCATCGAGCCCCTGGGCGTCGCGCGGAACACGACGGCACCGCGCCGCCGCCTGTGGTGGCGGCTGCTGCTGCCCGCCGCGGGCCTCGCGCTGCTGGCACCGGCCTTCAGCCGCACCGTCCCGGTCCTGAACAGTACGGCCATGAACACGGCCCAGATCGCCACGGGCGCCGTACTGGTACTGCTCGGCGTCACCGCCCTGCTGCCCTGGCTGGTCGAGGCGGTCGTGGCCCGGCTGCGCGGCGGGCCGCTGTCATGGCAGTTGGCCGTACGCCGCCTCCAGGCGAACAGCGGCCCCGCGGCCCGCGCCGTCAGCGGCATCACGGTGGCCGTGGCCGGGGCGATCGCGGTGCAGATGCTCTTCACCGGAACGGAGAACGACTTCGTGAAGGAACCGGGCAGGACCCCCGCGACGCACTCGCAGATGTCGGGCATGGCCCGCGCGGGCACGGCCGCCGAGGTACGCGGCTGGACCGAGCGGCTGCGGGCGACCGAGGGCGTCGTAGGCGCCGTGGCCACCGTCGACACCTACGCCGACAAGGTCGGCTCGCGGGGCCCCGTCCTGGTCACCACCGTCAAGGTCGCCGACTGCGCGACGCTGCGCGAACTGGCCCGGCTGGACTCCTGCCAGGACGGCGACGTCTTCGTCGCCCAGGAACCGGACGGCGACGTGGACACGGCGCGGGACTTCCCGCCCGGCACCGAGCTGAAGGCCGTCGGCTACGGCCCCTCCACCGGCGAGGGCCGCGCCCTCCCGTGGCGCGTCCCGGCCTCGGCCAAGGTGGTCCCCACCAAGCCGGACCCGTCCGGCGAGCACCAGCACGGAGTGCTGGCCACCCCGTCGGCGTTCGACATGCGTTCCGTACCGGGAGCGCGCACCTCGCTGGCGGTCAAGGTCCGCGAAGGCGACCTCGACGCGATCGAGCGCGTCCGCAACACCGCCGCGGGCATCGACCCGACGATGCGTATGTGGCGGATGGGCGGCGTGGTGAAGGACAACCAGTACGCCGCACTCGAACGGGGTCTGCTGGCCGGCGGCACGCTCACCCTGGCGCTCATCGGCGCGAGCATGCTCGTCAGCACGCTGGAGCAACTGCGGGAACGGCGCCGAGCCCTGTCCGCCCTGGCCGCCGTCGGCACCCGACGCTCGACACTCGGCTGGTCGGTGCTCTGGCAGACAGCCCTCCCCATGGCAGCGGGCCTCACCCTCGCCGTCGCCGGCGGCCTCACCCTGGGCTGGTCCCTCCTCCGCCTCTTCGACCTCCCGGTGCGGAACTGGCTGATCTTCCTTCCCATGGTGGGCGCGGGTGCGGCCGTCATCCTCGTGATGACAGCCATCACCCTCCCGTTCCTGGGCCGCGTCACCCGAGCGGAGGGCCTCCGCACGGAGTGACGGGCGTCCCCGTCAGGGGCGCGGGGCTGTGTTGTATTTGCGGCTCCGCCGTGTGGGCGCGCCCCGTAAGGGGCGCGGGGAACTGCGCGACCAGCCGTCCACGACCCGCAGACGCCTACCGGGCCGGGCGGCAGCCCGGTAGGCGTACCGGGCCACCGGCCCGCAGCCGCGCGCACAGCGCAAGCCGCACCCCAATAGGCGCAAGGGGGCCCGGGGGCGAAGCCCCCGGTGGTCACAGCGTCAGGGACGCTCGATCCGCACCGGCAAACTCGCCAGAGCCCCCCGCAGGGACTCCGCGAAAGCGGAGAACTCAGCCTGGCGCGCAGCGCCGACCCGCATCGCCAGCGCCACCTTCCGCGACGGCGCCGGCTCCGCGAAGAACCCCGTGGCCAGCTGCTCGTTCCGCTCCGTCTCCACCCGCAGGGCCGTCCGCGGCAGCAGCGTCACCCCCATCCCGCCGCCGACGAGCTGCACCAGCGTGGACAGCCCGGCGGCGCTGGTGGTGACGGGCACGCCCGTCGTGCGCCCGGCCTCCCGGCAGATGTCGAGGGCCTGGTCACGCAGGCAGTGCCCCTCGTCGAGCAGCAGCAGGTCGAGTTCGCGCAGCGCGGCGCGCGGGATGTCGCCGCGCCCGGCGAGCCAGTGGTCGCTCGGCATGACGAGGACGAAGTCCTCGTCGAAGAGCGGCAGCTCGACGATGCCGGGCGCGCCGAGCGGCACGGCGAGCAGCAGCAGGTCCAGCCGCCCCTGGGCGAGCCCGTCCAGCAGCGAGGAGGTCTGCTCCTCGTGGACCTGCAGGTCCAGGTCCGGATAGAGGTCGTGGACCAGGCGCAGCACCGTGGGCAGCAGGTAGGGCGCGACGGTCGGGATCACGCCGAGCCGGAGCACTCCGGTGAAGGGCGCGCGGGCCGCGTCGGCCTCCTCCAGCAACGCCCCGACCGCGTCCAGGACGGCGCGGGCGCGGACGGCCAGCCGCTCGCCCGCGGGACTGAGCAGCACTTTTCTCGTCGTACGCTCGAGGAGCTGCACATCGAGGACCTCCTCCAGCGCCGAGACGGCACCGGAGAGCGCGGGCTGGCTCATGCCGATGGCGGTGGCCGCGTCGCGGAAGTGCAGGTGCTCGGCGACCGCGACAAAGGCCCTGAGCTGGGCGAGGCTGGGCTGGCGGGGCCGGGCGGGCGCCACCTTGGCGGCAGCGGACCGCGCGGGCTCGGGCGGGGTGCCGGTGGCACCGGCGGGGGT
>NZ_JAINFC010000535.1 GCF_020740835.1 Streptomyces sp. UNOC14_S4 | reverse complement strand
CCGGTGAAGGACTCGGCACGGCCGGGTCAGCCGCCCGATCGCCCGGCCGTGCCGAGTCCTTCACCGGCGGGCCCGGAGGGACCGAAGCCCTCGCCATCGGGTGAGCCGGAAGAGCTGGAGGAGCCGGGGGAGCCGGGGGAGCCAGGGGCGCCGGGAGATCCTGTCGCAGGGGCCTCGGAGGGCGCGTCCGCCGCGGGGAGCGCGAGCCCGTAGTGGTGGTAGAGCTGGAGCTCCTGCTCGGGGGAGAGGTGGCGGCCGACCCCGAAGTCCGGCGCCGCCTTGATCAGGGCACGCTCGTAGGGGACGCGCAGCGTGTCGTCCACGATCTCGCTCGGCGCCAGCGGCACGAACGTGTCCCGGCCGAACAGCCCGGTGCGTACGGCGGCCCACTCCGGCACCCCGGTCGCGTCGTCGAGGTAGACCTCGTCCACGGTGCCGATCTTCGCGCCGTCGCGGTCGAAGGCCTTGCGGCCGATGAGGTTCCGTGGATCGATATCGGGCTGCACCGTTCCTCCTGTATCCTCCCGTGTCCTCCTATGTCCTCCTATGTCCTCCCGTGGTTTCTCCCGTGCCCCCGACCGCACTTCGGGCCCCGGAACACCCCCCGACAACCACGAAAAGGCACAAAGCGGGAACCGGCCACTCGAGGGATCGCCCGGTAGCCGCGCTGGTAGGCTGGCGAGTGGCCGCAGACCCCGTGCGGGAGAGCCCTCCGACGAGCCTTCACGGCCCGGGCGGGGGCGCCGAAGGAGCAAACCCTCCCCGGAATCTCTCAGGCACACGTACCGCACGGACGAGGTCACTCTGGAAAGCAGGGCGGGCCCAGGTCAGGCACGACACCGGAGCCCGTCCTCACCGACGGTGAAAGCCGGGCCGCCTGCGGCCCGGTGAAGCTCTCAGGTTGAGATGACAGAGGGGGAGGCCGTCCGGGTACCCGCGCCGTGGTACCCCTCGCAGGTCGCAACGACCAGGAGGCCTCCGCAGATGACCGCCCACCGCATCTCCCTTACCGACCTGGAGCGTGGCACGCCCTTCGAGCGGCGCCACATAGGGCCCGACAGCGCCGACCAGGCCAAGATGCTCGCCCAGGTCGGATTCGGCTCCCTCGACGAGCTCACCGCCGCCGCCGTGCCGGACGTGATCAAGAGCACCGGGCCGTCCGCCCTGCCCGAGGCCCGTACCGAGGCCGAGGGCCTCGCCGAGCTCCGTGCCCTCGCCGGGCGCAACCAGGTGCTCGCCCAGATGATCGGACTCGGCTACCACGGCACCTTCACCCCGCCGGTGATCCTCCGCAACGTCATGGAGAACCCGGCCTGGTACACCGCCTACACCCCGTACCAGCCGGAGATCTCCCAGGGTCGGCTGGAGGCGCTCCTCAACTTCCAGACGGTCGTCGCCGACCTCACCGGGCTGCCCACCGCGGGTGCCTCCCTGCTCGACGAGGGCACCGCCGCCGCCGAGGCCATGGCGCTCTCCCGCCGCGTCGGCAAGGTCAAGCAGGGCGTCTTCCTCGTCGACGCCGACGCCCTCCCGCAGACCGTCGCCGTCATCCGGACCCGTGCCGAGCCCACCGGCGTCGAGGTCGTCGTCGCCGACCTCTCGGAGGGCATCCCGGCCGAGATCGCCGAGCGCGGTGTCTTCGGCGTGCTCCTCCAGTACCCCGGCGCCTCCGGCGTCGTGCGCGACCTGCGCCCGGTCATCGAGCAGGCCCATGGGCTCGGCGCGATCGTGACCGTCGCCGCCGACCTGCTCGCCCTGACCCTGCTCACCTCGCCCGGTGAGCTCGGCGCGGACATCGCGGTCGGCACCACCCAGCGCTTCGGCGTGCCCATGGGCTTCGGCGGCCCGCACGCGGGCTTCATGTCCGTGCGCGAGAACCACGCCCGCAGCCTGCCCGGCCGCCTCGTCGGTGTCTCCGTCGACGCCGACGGCAACAAGGCGTACCGCCTGGCCCTCCAGACGCGCGAGCAGCACATCCGCCGCGAGAAGGCCACCAGCAACATCTGCACCGCCCAGGTGCTGCTGGCCGTCATGGCCGGCATGTACGCCGTCTACCACGGCCCGGACGGCCTCGCCGCGATCGCCCGCCGTACGCACCGCTACGCCACGATCCTCGCGGCGGGGCTGCGCGTGGGCGGCGTCGAGGTCGAGCACGGCGCGTACTTCGACACGGTCACCGCGACCGTGCCCGGCCGCGCCGCCGAGATCGTCGCCGCCGCCCGCGAGCAGGGCGTCAACCTCCGGCTGACCGACGCCGACCGGGTCGGCATCGCCTGCGACGAGACCACCACCCGCGCCCTGCTGGTGGCCGTGTGGTCGGCGTTCGGGGTGGACGCCGACATCGAGGCGCTGGACGCCGCGACGCCGGACGCGCTCCCCGAGGGCCTCCTGCGCACCGACGACTACCTCACCCACCCGGTCTTCCACGAGCACCGCTCCGAGACCGCCATGCTGCGCTACCTGCGCAGCCTCGCGGACCGGGACTACGCGCTGGACCGCGGCATGATCCCGCTCGGTTCCTGCACCATGAAGCTCAACGCCACCACCGAGATGGAGCCGGTGACCTGGCCCGAGTTCGCCGCGCTGCACCCCTTCGCGCCGGTCGAGCAGGCCGAGGGCTATCTGACGCTGATCACGGAGCTGGAGGAGCGCCTCGCCGAGGTCACCGGCTACGACAAGGTCTCCCTCCAGCCGAACGCGGGCTCCCAGGGCGAGCTCGCGGGTCTGCTGGCCGTCCGCGCCTACCACCGTGCCAACGGCGACGAGCAGCGCACCATCTGTCTCATCCCCTCCTCCGCGCACGGCACCAACGCCGCCAGCGCCGTGATGGCCGGGATGAAGGTCGTCGTCGTCAAGACGGGCGAGGACGGCGAGGTGGACGCGGACGACCTGCGCGCCAAGATCGAGCAGTACCGTGACGAGCTGGCCGTGCTCATGGTCACCTACCCCTCCACGCACGGCGTGTTCGAGGAGCACATCAGCGACATCTGCGCGCTGGTGCACGAGGCGGGCGGCCAGGTCTACGTGGACGGGGCGAACCTCAACGCCCTGGTGGGCGTGGCCAAGCCGGGCCACTTCGGCGGCGACGTCTCGCACCTCAACCTGCACAAGACCTTCTGCATCCCGCACGGCGGCGGCGGCCCGGGCGTCGGCCCGGTGGGCGTCCGCGCGCACCTCGCGCCGTACCTGCCCAACCACCCGCTCCAGCCGACCGCGGGCCCGGCCACCGGCGTCGGCCCGGTCTCGGCGGCCCCCTGGGGCTCCGCGGGCATCCTGCCGATCTCCTGGACATACGTCCGGCTGATGGGCGGCGAGGGTCTCCGGCACGCGACGCAGGCCGCGGTGCTCGGTGCCAACTACATCGCCAAGCGGCTGGAGCCGCACTACCCGGTGCTCTACACCGGCCCGAACGGGCTGGTCGCGCACGAGTGCATCGTGGACCTGCGGCCGCTGACCAAGGCGACCGGCGTGAGCGTCGACGACGTCGCCAAGCGACTGATCGACTACGGCTTCCACGCGCCGACCATGTCCTTCCCCGTGGCCGGCACCCTGATGATCGAGCCCACGGAGAGCGAGAACCTCGCCGAGCTGGATCGTTTCTGCGATGCGATGATCGCCATCCGCGCCGAGATCGAGAAGGTCGGCTCCGGCGAGTGGGCGAAGGACGACAACCCGCTGCGGAACGCTCCGCACACCGCGGCCTCGGTGATCGCCGCCGAGTGGGAGCACCCCTACAGCCGCGAGGAGGCGGCCTACCCCGCCGGGGTGTCCGCGGACAAGTACTGGGCGCCGGTGCGGCGCGTCGACGGCGCGTACGGCGACCGCAACCTGGTCTGCTCCTGCCCTCCGCTGGAGGACTACGAGGGCTGAGGTGACAGCGGGCCCGGTGGGCTGACGGCAGGGCCCGGGTGACGGGCCTGGAACGGGGCCGGTTCGGCGGATGCGCCGGGCCGGCCCCTTCGTGTGCGGTGCGTTCGGTGCGCGATGTGCGACCCGCGTGTGCGGGGCTGTGCGTGTGCGGTGCCGTGCAGTGCCCGTCAGGCAGCGGTCACCACATTGCCGCTGGCCAGCGGCCGGTGCGGAGCGATGATCTGTCCGTCCGGCAGCAGCTCACCGGTGTCCTCGAAGCACAGGACGCCGTTGCACAGCAGACTCCAGCCCTGTTCGGGGAAGTGCGCCACCAGGTGGGCGGCCTCCCTGTCGGCGGAGTCGGCTGAGGGGCACGTGGGCTGGTGCTGGCACATGGGAGGGATCTTTCGCTGCGATGTGGTGGCTGTCCTGCGGCTCGATGCTGTACTCATGCCGCCCCCCGTTGGCGAATAGGTTGGTCGATACCAGTGTTGCCCCACGGGCGCGATTCCGCAGGGATTTCCCGGCAGCGCTCCTCTCCCGAGGAGGACGCGTCACCCGTGCGGGCGGTTGCCGTCAACGGGACTGTCCCTTCGGGGGATTCGGGGTGGTCACCCCGGGCTAGTCCGGGAGGGTGAGCGCGGGCGCACGCCCCGTGGCCGGTGGCGGACACGGGGCGTGCTCGTCCCGGCGCGTTGCGCTGCGCGCTGCCGCCTCACGCGGAGGTGCGCAGCAACGGCGGTGGTGCCAGTCGGTGCGTGAGGACCGAGAGCAGTTCGGTGAACCGGTGTGCCCGGTGCGCGGCGATCCCCGGTGGCGCGGGTGCGAGCGGCACCAGCAGGTCGCCGGGGCCGGGGAGCCCGGAGTCGGCCTCGGCCGTGAGGTCCGTGTGCAGCCAGAGGGTGAGCATGTAGAGCTCGGGCACGGACAGCAGCCGCGGCTGGTACGGCGACGGCAGGGCCTCCGCCTGGTGCACGGCCAGCTCGGTGGAGGCGAGGTAGGGGCCTTCGCAGAAGTGGGAGAACGCCCAGCCGTCCGCGGTGGGCGCCGCCTCGCCCGCGGCGACCACGCGCTCGGCGCTGCGGATCAGGAACCGCCAGCCGGTGAGCCGGGTGCGGGGGGTGCCGCCGCGCGTGGTCACCTGTTCCAGGACGTGGAGGGGC
>NZ_JAINFC010000534.1 GCF_020740835.1 Streptomyces sp. UNOC14_S4 | reverse complement strand
CCCCAGCGGAGCCAGGAGTTCCGGGCTCAGGCCCTGGGATTCGGCGGTGGTGAGGAGGTTGGGGAAGGCCGCCGCCTGCATGGCGGTGTTGGAGACGACGCCCGTCGCGTAGTCGCCCGTCTCGATCTGGTGGGCGTAGTGCGGGACGCCCGCCGCCATGCCCGTGATCCACTGCTGGAGCAGCGGAGCGAACTCCTCCGCCTGTACACCCGCCGTTCCGACCAGGGCCAGGGCGTGGAAGACGCCCGCGAACATGCCGTACATGGCGCTGAGCAGCGCGATGTCCTGGAGGGCCGCCAGGCCCGGGTCCGTGCCCACGAAGCGGGGTGCGCCCAGGAGTTCCAGGGCCGGGGCGTAGGTGTCGAACGCCTCGCGCGAGCCGCTGTAGAGCAGGAACGCCTGCTCCGTGCCGATGCCCGGCGGGATGGCCATGATGCCGCCGTCGACGTACGCGATGCCGTGGCCGTCCGCCCACGCCGCCATCTCGCGTGCCTGCTCGGGCGTGCCGTTGGTGAGGTTCACCAGGGTGCGCCCGGCCAGCTTCGCGGCGACCGGGTCCAGGGTCTCGTGCACCGAGTCGTAGTCGAGGAGGCAGGCGACCACCAGCTCGCTCGCGGTCACCGCGGCGGCCACGTCCTCGGCGGCGGTCGCCCCCAGGGCGAGCAGCGGCTCGGCCTTGCCCGGGGTGCGGTTCCACACCGTCGTCGGGAGGCCGCCCGTGAGGAACGCCGTCGCCAGTGCCTTGCCCATCGCGCCGAGGCCGAGGACGGTGACGGGGGTAGCCGTGGTCATGGGAAAGCTCCAGTTCAGAGGGGGTGTGCGGGGCTCGGTGCGCCTCCATCAGGTTCGCCCACGGCCCCCGCCGCCTCAAGTACGCACAAAAAAGTGGGCACTTACCTTCAGGTGCGTACGCCCAAACGTTGCAAGGGGCACTTGCCCGGCCGGTGCCCTCGGGTCGACGCTGTGAGCCCGCACCCCCGTAGCGGGCTCACAGCGTGCACCCCCGCCTCCGCGGGGTACGTCCAGTAGTTCAGCCCCCAGGCGCCCCGCGCGCCCAGGGGTTTCCCGTTTCCTTCTGCCGACAGGAGACTGGGAAACCGGCGACGACCTGCGGTGATGCCCCGGCGAAAGGCAGGCCATGTCAGTGGACGACCAGCGGCGGCACGAGCACCGCGGTTCCGCGGCCGAGGCCTTCGGGTCCTCCGAGACCTCCGCCCCGGAAGCCCCCGAGGCCCCGGAGACCGCTCGCGCCGGGGAGCTCCTGCGGAAACTCCGGCAGGAGCATGGCGTGTCACTGGCCGGGCTGTCCGCGCGGGCCTTCTACAGCAAGGGCTATCTGAGCAAGGTCGAGAACGGCGACAAGCCCCTGACCCTGGACCTCGCGCGCGCCTGCGACCAGGCGTTGGACACCGGCGGAGCCCTCGAACGGCTCGTGCCGGAAGCGGACGATCCGCGACGGAACACCGGCCCCGGCACCAGTACCGCCCCGCAGGACGACGCCGCGTGCCCGTACCGCGGCCTGTCCGCGTTCGGCTCCGAGGACGCCCGCTGGTTCTTCGGGCGGGAGCAGGCCACCGCCGCCCTGATCGCGCAGCTCACCCGGCACCTGGGCGGCGCCGGGCCGTTGCTGGTCGTCGCCCCGTCGGGCACCGGGAAGTCCTCCCTGCTGCGCGCCGGGCTGATACCGGCCCTGGCGCGCGGTGTCCTGCCGGCGCCCGGCGCGGGCACGTGGCGGCCGGTACTGCTCACGCCGGGGGAGCACCCCGTCGGCGAACTCCTGGCGCTGCTGGCCCGGGCCACGGGAGCGGCGCACTCCGAACTCTCCGGGGCCTGGGCCGACTCCCCGCAGCGGTTCGCCGCCACGGTGCGCGACCGTACGGGTCAGACCACTGGGGCGACGGCCCCGGTCCGGCTCGCGCTCGTGGTGGACCAGTTCGAGGAGCTCTTCACCCTCTGCCAGGACCAGCACGAACGACGCACCTTCATCGGGATGCTGCACACGCTGGCCACCGCCCCTGAACCCGGACCGGAGGACACCCCGGCCTGCCTCGCCGTGCTGGGCATCCGCGCCGACTTCTACGGGCACTGCCTGGCCCACCCCGAACTGGTCGCGGCGCTGCGGCACGGCCACGTCCCCCTCGGGCCGATGAACGCGGCCCAGTTGCGGGAGGCCATCACGGGCCCGGCCGAGCGGGCGGGTCTTTCGGTGGAACCGGGGCTCGTGGAGCTGCTGTTACGGGACGCGGGCATGGCCCTGGGTGCGACCCTGGACACCGCCGGGAACAGCCCCGCCACCCCACGGGCCGGAGTGCTGCCCCTCCTCTCCCACGCCCTCCTGGCCACCTGGCAGCAGCGCACGGACTCCACGCTGACCGTGGACGGCTACAAGCTGACCGGCGGCATCTCCGGGGCCGTGGCCACCACGGCCGAGCACGCCTACACCGCGCTGCCCCCGGAGCAACAGCCCGTCGCGCGCAGGCTGTTGCTCCACCTGGTCCACCTCGACGGCGCGGGCGAGACCGGGCGCCGTATGGAGCACCGCCGTCTGCTGGAGCGGGACCCGGCCCCGGAGGCGGCCGCGGCGGTCCTCGACATGTTCGCCCGCGCCCGCCTGCTGACGCTGGACGCCGACCACGTGGAACTCGCCCACGAGGCCCTCCTGCGCGCCTGGCCCCGGCTGCGCGAGTGGATCGACGCGGACCGCGCGGGCCTGCACGTACGGCAGTCGCTCCTGGAGGCGGCCGAGACCTGGGAGGGCGAAGGGCGCGACGCGGCCCTGCTCTACCGGGGCACCCGCCTGGCCGTCGCCCGCGAATGGGCCGCCGACCCCGCGCACCACGCCACCCTGGGCCCCGTGGCACGGGCGTTCCTCGACACCGGCACCGCCCACGAGACCGCCGAGCGGAAACGCGAACGCTCCCACACCAGACGCCTGCGCCAGCTGCTCGGCAGCCTCGCCGTCCTCCTGGCCCTGGAGCTGATCGCCACGGGCATCGCCCTCTGGCAGCGGCAGACCGCGATCGCCGCGCAGCACCAGGCCCAGTCCCGGCAGACGGCCGCCCAGTCCAGCGCCCTGATCGGCTCCGACCCCGACCTGGCCTCGCTGCTGGCCATCGCGGCCCACCGGATCAGCCCCACGGGCGAGGCCACCGCCGGCCTCTACACGGCCGCCGCGCTCCCGCTCCGCCACCGCCTCACGGGGCACTTGGGCCAGGTGACGTCGGTGGCGTTCGGCCCCGGCGGCAAGCTGCTCGCCTCCGGCGGCCAGGACGGGACCGTACGCCTGTGGGACGCCGCGACGGGCCGCACCCGCACGGTGCTGGAGGGGCACTCCGGCGAGGTGACGTCGGTCGCGTTCGGCGGTCCGGGCGGCGGAACGCTCGCCTCCAGCGGCCGGGACGGGACGGTGCGGCTGTGGGACGTGCGGTCGGGCGCGGTCCGTACGGTCCTGACGGGACACTCCGGCCAGGTGACCTCGGTCGCCTTCAGCCCCGACGGCAGGACCCTCGCCACGGGCGGCCAGGACAAGTCGGCGCGGCTGTGGGACGTGGCCTCCGGCAAGGCGCGCGGCACGCTCACCGGCCATACGGACATGGTGACGTCGGTGGCGTTCGGCCCGGACGGCAGGACTCTCGCCACAGGCGGTCTCGACGGGACGGCGCGGCTGTGGGACGTCGCGGAGGGGAAAGCCCGGGACACCCTGCTCAAGCACCCCGACCAGGTGATGTCGGTGGCCTTCGGTCCCGACGGCAGAACTCTCGCCACGGGCGGCCTCGACAAGCTGGTGCGGCTGTGGGACACCGACTCGGGCAAGGTGCGCGGCACGCTCTCCGGCCACACGGACATGATCACGTCCGTGGCCTTCGGTCCCGACGGCAGAACGCTCGCCTCCGGTGGCCTGGACAAGACGGTACGGCTGTGGGACGTGGCGGCCGGCGAGCCGCGTACCGTCCTCACCGGCCACACCAACCACGTGATGTCCGTGGCGTTCGGCCCCGACGGCAGGACGCTGGCCACGGGCAGTCTGGACACGACGGTGCGGCTGTGGGACGCGGCCGCCGGTGAACCCCGGAAAATCCTCACGGGCCACACCGGTCACGTCACTTCGGTGGCGTTCAGCCCGGACGGCAGGACGCTGGCCACGGGCGGCCTCGACAAGACGGTGCGGCTGTGGGACGTGGCCTCGGGCAGGGCACGCGGCACGCTCTCCGGCCATACGGACATGGTCACGGCGGTGGCCTTCGGCCCGGACGGCGGAACGCTCGCCTCCAGTGGTCAGGACGGGACGGTGCGGCTGTGGGACGTACGGTCGGGCCGTACGCGCGAGGTGCTGGAGGGGCACTCGGGCCAGGTGACGTCGGTGGCGTTCGGCCCGGACGGCAGGACCCTCGCCTCCAGTGGTCAGGACGGGACCGTACGGCTGTGGGACGTGCGGTCCGGCCGTGCGCGCGGAGTGCTGGAGGAGCGCTCCGGCCAGGTGACGTCCGTGGCGTTCAGCCCCGACGGCAGGACCCTCGCCACCGGCAGCGGCACCACCGTACGGCTGTGGGACGCGGACACCGGCAAGGTCCGCGAAGCCCTCACCGGCCACAACGACTTCGTCACCGCGGTGGTGTTCAGCCCCGACGGCCGCACCCTCGCCTCCAGCAGCCACGACGAGACCGTACGGCTGTGGGACGTGGCCTCCGGCCGGAACCGCAAGGTCCTCACCGGCCACACCAGCCATGTGACGTCGGTCGTGTTCAGCCCCGACGGGCGGACCCTCGCCACCGGCAGCGGCGACCGGACCGTACGGCTGTGGGACGTGGCCGCGGGCAGGTCCCGCAACGTCCTCACCGCCCGCGACGACTCCATGGCGGTGGCCTTCGGCCCGGACGGCAGGACCCTCGCCACCAGCGGACCCGACGACACCGCGCAGCTGTGGGACGTGGACCTCCCCGACGCGCACGAAGCGAGCAGAAGGATCTGCCAGGCCCTCCGACGCGACTTCACCAAGAACGAACGGTCCTCGTACCTACGGGGCCTGGGGATCCACCC
>NZ_JAINFC010000533.1 GCF_020740835.1 Streptomyces sp. UNOC14_S4 | reverse complement strand
CTTCAGCCACGACGAACTCGCCCTCATCACGGCGGCGGCCGACGAAGCGGGCATGCCCCCGCGGGAGTGGGTCCGCTGCGCGGTCCTCCAGCACCTCACCGAGGACGACTACGAGGAGGTGCCCCCGCCCACCCGCTCTCCCGTCCGGCCGGATCTGGAGCACGCGCTGTGGCCCGTCACCTCCCATACCAGGTCCGGCAGGACCATGCACGAAGTGCACCACGCGGGCTGCTGGGTGCCCAAGGGGGGAGAGGAGGCCCTGAGCACCGCCGAGGCACGCGAGGAACTCCTCGCGAACAAGGCCCGGCCGTGCGACGCCTGTCTGCCGGAACGGTTTCTTACGCCGATGTCGTGACGGGGCGCCGCTGCCGTGCGGGCAGCAGCACCGGGGCTGTGCGGACGTCCGGCGGGTGTATCGCGCCTCAGCCGCGCCAGTCGGCCGCGAACGCGCGCGCCGGATTGCCGGTGAAGACCTGGGCGGCGAACTCCTCTCCCAACTCCTCCGCCAGCAGGGGGCGGAGCGCGCTCAGCAGATGCGGCATGCCCGGCCCGCCCCCGGCCGACCGGGCGCCGGCGGTCGTCGTGTCGCCACCCAGCAGGATCCGCTCGGCGAAACCCGCCTCGGCGAGCGCGGCCAGTGAGTCGAGGAGCCGCCAGTCCGTGGCGTGATGAGCGCGTGACGGGCCGTCGAAGGCCAGGAACGCCCCTGCCCGCGCCGCCCGCAACTGCGCCCGCAGGTCCGGAGACCGGCCCAGATGCCCCAGCACGACGCGCTCCGGCGGCACGCCCAACTGCCCGCAGAGCAGGTCGAGAACGGACAGCGCGCCGGTGCCGAGCTCCAGGTGGACCGCGATGGGCGAACCGGTCGCGTGGTGCGCCTCGGCCGCGGCGGCCATGACGTACCGGGCGTGGGCGTCGAGCCCGTGGAACCCACCGGCCACTTTGACGAGCCCCGCCCGGACCGGGCCTGTGGTCAGGTCCGCGACGAACTTCCCGGCCAGTCCTTCCGTGTGCCGCTCCAGCGCGCCGGGCGCGTAGTGCGCGGCTTGGTGCAGCCCTGTCGCGGCGATCAGCCGCACTCCCGTCTCCCGCGCGAGCCCCGGGAGCTCGGCGCGCCGCCTGCCCATGCCGCGCGGTGTCCACTGCACGACGGCGCGGCCGCCTTGCGCGCGGAACGCCCGCAGCTCCGCCGCGGCGGCCTCCCGGTCGTCGAGCTCCTGACCCGGCAGCAGCGGGCTGCGCAGGAAGAGGTGGTCGTGGGCGTCGCACACGCCCAGCTCCTCGGCGGGTATGTCGCCGAGCACGGTACGGACGGCGGTCATGGTGCGCCGCTCCCCTCACTGTCGGGTCATGTAACGGCTCACCCGTTACGTGATCACTGTAACGGGTGAGCCGTTACGATGGCGCGGTGAAGGACGACGACCGTCTGAAGTTCCGCTTCGACTGCGGTGCCACCTGGCTCAATCTGCTCGCCACGCGCGGCCGGACCTTCGGCGCGCACCCGGTCGAGCGCATCGCCACCCCCGAGCGCCTGGAGGAGTGGCTGACGCGCAGCGAGCTGCTCCCCGCCGCGCCACCGGACGAGGACGACGTGCGCCGGGCCCAGGAGCTGCGGGAGACGCTGCGCCCGCTCGCGCTCGCGGTGGTCGCGGGGGAGCGGCCCCCGGCCGACGCCGCGGCCGCGCTGACACGCTTCCTCGACAGCACGCCCGACCCGCTGCGGGTGGTGGTGACCGACCGGCTGCGGCGCGAGCCTCCGCCCACCGCGAGTGCCGCGCTGGCGCGGATCGCACGGCAGGCGGCCGACGCGCTGACCGGTCCCGAGCGGCACGCGCTGGCCGTGTGTCCCGAGGCGGACTGCCGTGGCGTGTTCGCCGATCCGACGGGACGGCGGCGGTGGTGCCCTTCGCCCGCGTGTGCCAGCCGAGGACGCGTCAGGGCCCACCGGGAACGCCGCCGTACCGCGGGCTGAGCCCCCTCGACGTCAGCCGCGCAGGCCCGCCAGGCGGACGGCCGACATGCCCAGGCCGCTCGGTACGCCCGGCCGCGGTGTCTGCCGGGGTGCGGGACGGGGCGCGTGATGGCGTACCAGGTCCTCCTCCGCGTAGCGGCGGCAGTCCCGGTGCCAGGTCAGGATCCCGGACATCCAGTTCTTGAGCTCGTCCGCGTACCGCGTGAGCGCCGCGCGTGCCTCGTCGTCCAGGCCGAAGTCCTCGAACAGCGCCGGGAACCGCACGTCCAGGACGTGCTGGAACTCCCGCATGCGCGACGTCATCAAGTCACTGACGATGCCGAGCGCCTCGGCGCGGCCGCAGTTGAAGAAGTTCTGCACGACGAGCACCGCGTTGTGGAACTCGCCCTCGAACTCGATCTCCTTCTGGTACGAGAAGACGTCGTTCATCAGACAGGCGTAGTCGGAGGCGGCGTTCTCCAAGGCCTGGATGGGGCGCGACCGGTAGACCTCCGGCGGTACGGCGTTCCCGTGGCCGATGCGGCACAGGCTCATGGTCATGGGCGAGCCGAAGGTGGCGCGTCGCATCTCGATGTAGTCGACGGGCTCGGGGATGCGGTTCTGCTTCTGGTTCCACAGCTCCCACAGCCAGGCCTCCAGCATGGGCACCACGCCGTCGCGGAACGTACGCCGGTCCGCCACGTCCATCGGGCCCGCCGTGCGCTCCCACAGGTCGGCCAGCCCGCGCTCCAGCGGGTTGAGCGGTGTGGGCGGCGCGGCGAGGTCCAGCGGCATGCACAGCAGCAGCCGCTCGTGGCACGCCTTCGCCGCGGCCATGCCCGGGCCGCGGCCGAAGACCGCCGGGTAGAGGTCGTCCGCCCACGTGCCCCAGGTGAGCCAGTCCGACGCCAGGTACAGCTCCTCCGGCGTCGCGTCCGGATGGATGCCCGCGGCGCACAGGGGGACGTCGATGTCCCGCAGGCGGGCCTCGTCCCAGATCTCGGACCCGGGCACGCCGGGCAGGCCCTCCAGGATGCCCATGCGGTGGGCCCACTCGACCGTGTGCTCCCGGGCGGCCCCCAGGTGCGGGCTGAGCCGCGCCTCGTACGGCATGCCGAAGTCCGGGTGCGGCAGCGGGCCGACCTTCTGGAATGGGACGAACGTGAAGCTCCGGGCCCGGGCCGGGAGCGAGGCCACCAGCGAGGCCACGAGCCGCGCGGCCGAGGTGCCCAGGCCCGAGGGCCCGGCCAGGACGCCCGCCGCCGTGGCCGACTGCGTGTCCTCCCAGGCGCCCGCGGCCGCGCCGCCGCCGTTCATGTAGCGGCTGGAGCGCAGGTGCCACTCGTGCCCGCCGGACTGCCAGTCCTGGAGCCCCTTGACGTACGCGAACACGTCGGCGTGCGCCTTGGCGTCCAGGGCGTGCTCGGCGAGGAGCGGCTCCACCTCCGTGAGGGCCGTGTGCTCGAACTGCTGGAGCCGCGCGGTCAGCAGGTCGTTGACCGCGTCCGCCGCCTCCTGGGTGCCGCAGCCCAGGAACTTCTCCAGCACCAGGACGGCGTTGGCGAGCTCTCCCTCGCTCCGCATCTCCCGTTCGTACGAGAAGATGTCGTTGCGCAGGTGCACCCCGTCGGCGAACGTGTCCTTCAGGACGCGCATCGGGCGGCTCGCCGCGACGGCGGCCGGTACCTCGGCGTGCGCCGCGTACTCGACGAGACGGGCCGACCAGGGGGCGCCGCCCACCTTGCGGCGCATCTCGATGTACTCGACGGGATTGGACACCCGCCCCTCGTTGATATTGGAGAGCTCCCACAGCGACTCCTCCAGGAGGTGCCACGTGCTCTCCTTGAAGCGCCGCCGCCAGTCCACCGACATCGCGGGGACCGTACGTGCCCACAGGTCGGCCAGGCCCGCCTCCACCTGGTTGACCGGCTCCGGACATTCCTCGCCCGGCTCGACGGGCATGAACGCGGGCAGCCGGTCGAGATATGCCTTCGCGCCCGCCATGTCGCCGGTGCGCTTGAAGATGTCCAGGAAGTGGTCGTCGAAGAAGAACACCCATACGTACCAGTCGGTGACCAGGTCGAGATCGGGGCCCGAGGCGTCGGGGTGGGTGTAGGCGCACAGCAGCGCGTAGTCATGGGAGTCGAAATCCGCCTCGTCCCAGATGCCGGAACCCTCGATCATCCGCATGTCGCGGGCCCACGCCTTGGAATGCGTGCGGGCGCTCTCCAGATGGGGGTTCAGACGAGCCGGGTACGGCATGTAGAAGGAAGGGAGTTCGAAGGGCTGTGACATGGTCGACCAGGCTAGGGCCCGGCACCGTGCCCGTTAGATCGTGAGGTCGTACTTCCGCTCAATGTGGTGAATGCAGCTGTGAGGCAGGTTAAGGATCTTGTGTTCGGGGCCGCGGACGGGCGTGTCCGGGCGCCGTTCGCCCGCGTCGTCCCTCGGGGTGACCCGTCGCGCGATCTTGCGGACGGCGGTCCGCTCCCGCGCGTAAGGTCGTGACCATGGGCGATGACCAGCTGCAGCAGGCCGTGCTCGACGAGCTCGGCGACGACCGGGTCCAGGAGCTCGCCGACGACCTCGGCACGGACGCGGAGGGAGCGAAGAGGGTCGTGGCCGCGACCGTCGAGGCCCTGCCGGAGGAGCTCACCGGCGAGGCCGAGGGCCTCGCGGGCCCGGGCGGCGGACTGGCGGTCGGTGTGCTCGGGAGGATCAGCGGGCCTGTGGCACGGGCGGTGGCGAAGAGGACGGGGTTGTCGGTGGGGACGGTTTCGCGGGGGCTGGAGCTGCTGCTGCCGGTGGTTCTCGGGGTGATCGCGAAGCGGAGGCGGCGGGGCTGAGCCCCGCCGCGTGGGTCACCCGGGAGTGGGGCTCTCCGCGCCGGGGCTCCGCCGCCGGGGCTCCGCCCCGGGCCCCGTGCCTATTGGGGTGCGGCTTGCGCTGCGTGCGCGGCTGCCCGTCCGTCGTGGCTGGTCGCGCAGTTCCCCGCGCCCCTATCGGGGCGCCCCCTACCTCCTACCTCCGGTTGTGGGCATGCGTTCCGCTAGGGGCTGGGGGTCCCCCCGGACGGAGTCTGGGGGAGGG
>NZ_JAINFC010000532.1 GCF_020740835.1 Streptomyces sp. UNOC14_S4 | reverse complement strand
ATCCGTAGGGGGTGGCCCGCGTCCGCTGTCGGCTCTCCGCAGGGGGGCGGTTGTCCCCAGCCGCCGTGTCCCGCTGGGGGCGAAGCCCCCGCCACGGTGCCGAGCGCGCCCCGGATGGTCCGCAGCCGCCGGACGGACATGGGCGACCGAGCTCGTGGGCGGCTTTTAGGGGCGCGGGGAACTGCGCGACCAGCCCCCACCGGGGGCGCACCCGCGCGCGGAGCGCAAGAGGCTACCCGTTAGGCGCAGCGGGGGTCCGGGGACGGCGGCAGCCCCCGGTCACACCTCGCGGGCGCGCAACAGCTGGTACGCCGCCAGGCCATCCGGGACCCACGGCCACTCCCCCAGGCGCGCGGCCAGCTCCCGCTCGGGGAGGAACGTCCACCACGCCACCTCCGACTCCTGCGGGGAGACCGGGCCGTCCCAGCGGACCTCGTAGACCGCCGACCACCAGGTCTGGCGGGGCTCGCCCGGGCGTTCGGGGCCTTCGTAGAGGAAGCGGAAGAGGGGGGTCGGCACGGGGAGGCCGGTGACGCCCAGTTCTTCCTCGGCCTCGCGGAGCGCGGCCGCGTCGTAGGACTCGCCCGCTCCGACGACGCCGCCGACGAACATGTCGTAGTGCGAGGGGAAGACGAGCTTCTGCGCGGTGCGCCGGTGCACGAAGACGCGGCCTTCGGCGTCGCGGACGCGGATGAACGTGCAGCGGTGGCGCAGGCCCCGCGCGTACGCCTCGCCGCGCGGCGCCTGGGCCACGACCCGGTCCTGTTCGTCCACGATGTCCAGCACCTCGTCCGCGGGCTGCGGTTGCGGTTGATCGGTCATGCGGCCATCCAATCCCACCGGCCCCGCCCCCTCCACCAGATGCCGACTATCCGGCGCCCCGTCAGGGGCGCGGGGAACTGCGCGAGCAACCAACGACGACCCGCAGACGCCGGACGGGCAGGGGCGACCGAGCTCGTAGGCGGCATTTAGGGGCGCGGGGAACTGCGCGACCAGCCCCCACCGGGGCCGCAGCCGCAAGACGCAGCGCAAGACGCACCCCGGTAGGCGCAGCGGGAGTCCGGGGACGGCGGCAGCCCCTGGTCACGCCTCCCGGGCGCGCAACAGCCGGTACGCCGCCAGGCATCCGTCAGCGCGGCTGGAGGTCGCGCACGCGGTCCACCTCCGCGCTCCCCGAGGGCATGGCCGGGTGCCGTCCGATCAGCACGATGCCGAGGACGATCGCGGCCAGCCCCGCGGCCTCCCAGGCCAGGGCCCCGGGCGTCGTACGCAGCCGGTCGCCCAGGAAGCCCACGCCGCAGAGGATGCCCGCGAGGGGCTGGGCCGCGGTCAGTGCGGGCAGCGACAGCCGCAGGGGGGCCGTCTCGAAGGCGCTCTGTACGAAGACCAGCGCCGTGACGCCGAGGGCCAGCACCCGTACGGCTGCCAGCTCACCAGGAGCGCGGTCCAGCCGTCCTGCGAGACCCGCTGGCCGCTGAGCCGGGTGAGGGCGTCCTGCAGTCCGTAGAGCAGGCCCGCGGCCGTGCCCAGCAGGGGTGCTTCCACGCTGATACGGACCCGTTTGGAGACCGCCGCGAGGACCAGGGCGATGCCCACCATCAGTCCGACGATCAGCCAGTGCCGCAGCGGGTCGGTGACGGAGTGGCCGCCGTGCGGCTGTCCCGCGACGATGAAGGCGGTCACCCCGCCCGCCAGCAGCCACAGCCCGCCCCAGCCGGTGGCGCCCAGGGGCTGGCTGGTCCGCCAGCGGGAGAGGGCCATGGCGAACAGCAGGTTCGTCGCCAGCAGCGGCTCCACCAGGGAGACCTCGCCCCGCCCGAGCGCGATCGCGCCGAGCACCATTCCGACGATCATCAGGGCGATGCCGGCCAGCCACTCCGGCACCCGGACGAGGTCGAGGAGCAGCCGGAAGGAGAGGAAATCGCTCATCGGGGCCCGCTGTGCCGCGTGCTGCTGGAGGACGAAGCCGATGCCCAGGCAGCACGCCGCGCTCACGGCGAAGGCGAAGACCATGACGTCGCGCACCTCAAGACCATCCGGCCGTAGGGGACTTGACAGAAAAACGATAGCCGCCCCACGGGCGGAGTGACGGTCGAGTACCCGCCTTTCGGGTGCTCGTCACCCTGCGCGTTCCTCCCAACGGGGCAAGGAACGCGCATTCGAAATCCATCACTTATCCACCGCTTCGGTCACCTTTCCACCGTACGCCCGGGCGACCGGGACCGGGGCCCGGAGCACCTCCGACTGAGCGGCCGTCAGTTCCAAGATCACCCTTGACTCGGGGCAGTGACTACCGTTTTGCTGTGCGTGACTGAATATGCGTTAATGCGTGAGTTGACGCGCGTGACGGAAGTGGTTGGCCGTGGGGACGCCGGGCCCGGCGCCCGGAGGGGGACGCAAGCCCGTGGAGGAAGCCCGCCGATGACGCCCCCGCCCTTGGGCCGTCCCCGGAACAAGGACGGGCCCGTCTTCGACCCCGCGCTGGACGACACCGAACTGGCCGGTGCCCGCGACGCCCTGGCCCGCGGCCGCTGGACCGAGGCCCGCGACCTGCTGCACGCGACGGGCGAGGACTGGGACCGCCGCGGCCATCGCCTCGTCGTCCTGGCCGAGGGGCCCGCGAGCAGCGCCTGGGCCCGCGAGTGGCAGCTCGCCGAGCCCGACAGCGCCGACGCGGCGGCCCTGCTCGCCTGTGCCACCGTCTTCCGGGCGATCAGGGGACAGGAGATAGCCGAGGTGGCCCGCGCCGCCTGTCTGACCGCCGCCCGGATGGCGCCCGCCGACCCGACGCCCTGGCTCGGCGTGCTCGTCCTCGCCCGCCGCACCGGCACCGACGACGAGCGGGTCCGCGCCTTCGACCAGGTGCGCGCCCGGCACCCCGAGCACCACCACGCCCACCACCTGATGGCCGCGTGCCTCGCCGAGCACCAGACGGGCGACCACGACGACCCTCTCCACGAGGTCTACGACTTCGCCTCCTGGGCCGCCGAGCAGGCCCCCGCCGACTCGCCGCTGGCCGTGCTCCCCGTCGTCGCCCACGCCGAGCGCTACCGCGTCCTGGCCCGTGCCGGGATCGAGCCGCGCGACCCGGCGCGCTCCGGGCACTGGGCCACCCGCCGCGCCCGGCAGGTGCTCAAGGCCGCCTTCGACTGGTGGCTCGAGTGGGACGTCGACGACGCCACCGCACACCCCCGGCGCAAGGTCGACCTCAACTACCTCGCCCACGCCAAGCTCCACGAGGGCCGCCCCGCCGAGGCCGCCGCCCTGCTCACCCGGATCGGACCGCACGCCACGCACGCCCCCTGGGCGTATCCGGACCGGGACCCGCGGAAGGCGTTCCTGGCGGCGCGCCGCGCCGCGCTCGGCTCGGCCTGACCGCCGCCCCCCATTCGCCCCGCTCATCCTCACGGGAAGGACGTCCCCGCCATGCCGACGGGCACGACGCGCGAGATCAGCACGTTCAAGGGCCAGGAGAGGAGGCTGCGGGCCGACCGGATAGGCTTGGCCGGGCTCCTGCTGTCCGTGGTCGCCGCCAACGCGCCGCTGATGGTGACGGCGGGAGTCATGGCCACCACCTACGGGACGATGGGCATCGTCGGCCAGCCCCTGCTCTTCGTCATCCTCGGAGTGGTGCTCACCCTCTTCAGCTTCGGCTACGCGGAGATGAGCCGTCACGTCCACAACGCCGGGGCCTTCTACGCGTACATCGCGCGCGGTCTCGGCGGCACGGCGGGAGCGGCCGCCTCCGTGGTGGCCCTGGTCGCCTACAGCGCGCTGCAGTTCGGCATCTACGGCATCTTCGGCTTCGAGCTCTCCGGCCTCCTCGACAAGCACCTCGGCGTGAGCGTGGCCTGGTGGGTGCCCGCGTTCGCCGCCGTCCTGGCCGTCGGCGTACTGGGCTGGCTGAAGGTCGACCTCAACGCGAAGGTCCTCGGCGTCCTGCTGCTGATCGAGTGCGTCACGGTCGTCGTCTTCGACGTCGCGGGCCTCGGCAGCCCCGGCCCGGAGGGGCTCTCCTTCCGTGCCTTCGACCCCGCGACCCTCGGCACCGGCGGCCTCGGCACCGCGCTGTGCTTCACCATCGCGGCGTTCGTCGGCTTCGAACAGGCTGCCGTCTACGCCGAGGAGACCAGCCGCCCGCAGGTCGTCGTCGCCCGCGTCACCTTCCTCGCCGTCGGCTTCGTCGCCGCCTTCTTCGCGCTGAGCTCCTGGGTGCTGGGTGTCGCCGCGGGCCCCGGCAAGGTCGTCGGCCTCGCCCGGGAGCAGGGCCCGAACCTCCTCTTCGAGCTGAGCGAGGACCGGCTCGGCGGGGCGTTCGCCGACGTCATGCACGTCTTCTACGTGACCGGCATGTTCGCCGCGCTGCTCAGCTTCCACAACGTCGTCGCCCGCTACGCCTTCGCCATGGGCCGCGAGGGCCTGCTGCCCGCCGCGATGGGCCGGACGACGAAGGGCAGCGGCGCGCCCGCCCACGGCTCGCTGCTGCAGAGCGGTGTGTCGGTCCTCGCCGTGCTGGTCTTCGCGCTCACCGACGACGCGCCCAACGGCGACCCGACCGCCCCCATCGGACGCCTGTTCACCTGGACCGGCAATGTCGGTGCCCTCGGCATCATCGTGCTGATGTCCGCCACGTCCGCCGCCGTCATCGCGTTCTTCATCCGCCGCGGGGCGGCCCGGGCGCAGGCGCCGCGGCTCGTCGCCTCCGGGGCCGCCGGGCTGGCCCTGCTCGTCATCGCCTGCTTCGCCGTCAAGGACTTCGACATGCTGCTCGGCGCCGACCCCGGGTCGTCCCCGCGGTGGATCCTGCCGGGCATCATCGGGGCGGCGGTCGTCGGCGGGATCGTCTTCGGGATCGTCCTCAAGTACGTACGGCCCGGGGTGCACGGGAGTATCGGGCTGGGGAACGAGGCGTTTCAGTTGGAGAAGGCGGCGACGGCTGCCGCCGGGTGAGCTGCCGGGTGCGCCTACTGAGGTGCCTCTTGCGCTGAGCGCGCGACTGCGGGTCCGTCGTGGCTGGTCGCGCCGTTCCCCGCGCCCCTTTGGGG
>NZ_JAINFC010000531.1:0-2388 GCF_020740835.1 Streptomyces sp. UNOC14_S4 | reverse complement strand
GAGTAGCGCGCCCAAGACCCGAAGCGGAGTGATCTAGCCATGGGCAGGTTGAAGCGGAGGTAAGACTTCGTGGAGGACCGAACCCACCAGGGTTGAAAACCTGGGGGATGACCTGTGGTTAGGGGTGAAAGGCCAATCAAACTCCGTGATAGCTGGTTCTCCCCGAAATGCATTTAGGTGCAGCGTCGTGTGTTTCTTGCCGGAGGTAGAGCACTGGATAGGCGATGGGCCCTACCGGGTTACTGACCTTAGCCAAACTCCGAATGCCGGTAAGTGAGAGCGCGGCAGTGAGACTGTGGGGGATAAGCTCCATGGTCGAGAGGGAAACAGCCCAGAGCATCGACTAAGGCCCCTAAGCGTACGCTAAGTGGGAAAGGATGTGGAGTCGCAGAGACAACCAGGAGGTTGGCTTAGAAGCAGCCACCCTTGAAAGAGTGCGTAATAGCTCACTGGTCAAGTGATTCCGCGCCGACAATGTAGCGGGGCTCAAGCGTACCGCCGAAGTCGTGTCATTGCAGCATGAGGGCCAACGCCCGCTGTGATGGGTAGGGGAGCGTCGTGTGCCGGGTGAAGCAGCCGCGGAAGCGAGTTGTGGACGGTTCACGAGTGAGAATGCAGGCATGAGTAGCGATACAAGAGTGGGAAACTCTTGCGCCGATTGACTAAGGGTTCCTGGGTCAAGCTGATCTGCCCAGGGTAAGTCGGGACCTAAGGCGAGGCCGACAGGCGTAGTCGATGGACAACCGGTTGATATTCCGGTACCCGCTTTGAAACGCCCAATATCGAATCCATTAATGCTAAGGCCGTGAAGCCGCCCTGAGCTCTTCGGAGCGTAGGGGAGTGGTGGAGCCGCTGACCCAAGGTGGTAGTAGGTAAGCGATGGGGTGACGCAGGAAGGTAGTCCAGCCCGGGCGGTGGTTGTCCCGGGGTAAGGGTGTAGGCCGTGTGGTAGGCAAATCCGTCACACATAAGGGCTGAGACCTGATGCCGAGCCGATTGTGGTGAAGTGGATGATCCTATGCTGTCGAGAAAAGCCTCTAGCGAGTTTCATGGCGGCCCGTACCCTAAACCGACTCAGGTGGTCAGGTAGAGAATACCGAGGCGTTCGGGTGAACTATGGTTAAGGAACTCGGCAAAATGCCCCCGTAACTTCGGGAGAAGGGGGGCCATTCCTGGTGATGATCTTTACGGTCTGAGCTGGGGGTGGCCGCAGAGACCAGCGAGAAGCGACTGTTTACTAAAAACACAGGTCCGTGCGAAGCCGTAAGGCGATGTATACGGACTGACGCCTGCCCGGTGCTGGAACGTTAAGGGGACCGGTTAGCTCTGTTTCGACGGGGCGAAGCTGAGAACTTAAGCGCCAGTAAACGGCGGTGGTAACTATAACCATCCTAAGGTAGCGAAATTCCTTGTCGGGTAAGTTCCGACCTGCACGAATGGCGTAACGACTTCTCGACTGTCTCAACCATAGGCCCGGTGAAATTGCACTACGAGTAAAGATGCTCGTTTCGCGCAGCAGGACGGAAAGACCCCGGGACCTTTACTATAGCTTGATATTGGTGTTCGGTTCGGCTTGTGTAGGATAGGTGGGAGACTGTGAAGCGGGCACGCCAGTGTTCGTGGAGTCGTCGTTGAAATACCACTCTGGTCGTGCTGGATGTCTAACCTGGGTCCGTGATCCGGATCAGGGACAGTGTCTGGTGGGTAGTTTAACTGGGGCGGTTGCCTCCTAAAGGGTAACGGAGGCGCCCAAAGGTTCCCTCAGCCTGGTTGGCAATCAGGTGTTGAGTGTAAGTGCACAAGGGAGCTTGACTGTGAGACCGACGGGTCGAGCAGGGACGAAAGTCGGGACTAGTGATCCGGCGGTGGCTTGTGGAAGCGCCGTCGCTCAACGGATAAAAGGTACCCCGGGGATAACAGGCTGATCTTCCCCAAGAGTCCATATCGACGGGATGGTTTGGCACCTCGATGTCGGCTCGTCGCATCCTGGGGCTGGAGTCGGTCCCAAGGGTTGGGCTGTTCGCCCATTAAAGCGGTACGCGAGCTGGGTTTAGAACGTCGTGAGACAGTTCGGTCCCTATCCGCTGCGCGCGTAGGAGTCTTGAGAAGGGCTGTCCCTAGTACGAGAGGACCGGGACGGACGAACCTCTGGTGTGCCAGTTGTTCTGCCAAGGGCATGGCTGGTTGGCTACGTTCGGAAAGGATAACCGCTGAAAGCATCTAAGCGGGAAGCCTGCTTCGAGATGAGGACTCCCACCCACTTGATGGGGTAAGGCTCCCAGTAGACGACTGGGTTGATAGGCCAGATATGGAAGCGCCGTAAGGTGTGGAGTTGACTGGTACTAATAGGCCGAGGGCTTGTCCTCAGTTGCTCGCGTCCACTGTGTT
>NZ_JAINFC010000530.1 GCF_020740835.1 Streptomyces sp. UNOC14_S4 | reverse complement strand
GCAAAGTGCGGTCGTGCATCACTCCGTACAGCAGCAAAGCCCCCGGTGAGCCACCCAGCCACCGCCGTTCGCCGGTCATCATCACGCTCAACCACAGGTGGCAGTAACCACAAAAGCAACGGCATTGGGCGCAGAGGGCCCGGGGGGCGAAGCCCCCCGGAAACGCCCAGCCTCACCCCGAGGACGCGGCCGAAGGCCGCTCCCGCTCCCGCTCCCGTCGCAGGCGGCGACGGCGAGAAGCCCGACTTGCTGAAATGATCGACGTGGTCGGCACAAGAAAGACAAGGCGGGGCGGGGATGAGGCAGCGGCACCGTACGGTGGACAGAGTCGCGTGGATCCTGGAGGCCGCCGCGCGGGCACCGGACGGGGTGACCGTGGCCGAGCTGGCACGGACGGTCGGGGCGCCGGCGAGTTCGGTGCAGGATCTGGTCAACGGCCTTGTCGCGACCGGTTTCCTGCTGGAGCAGCACCGGAGATTCCGGCTCGGTCCCGCCCCGCACGTCCTCAACCTCATCGCCGGCCGGGTCGTCCCGAGGATCAGTCAGGCCGAGCTCAATGAACTGAGCCGCGTCGCGGGTACCCCGGTGCTGCTCACGGTGCGGGTCGGGCTCGACGCCGTGCACCTCGCGCGCGGCGGCGAGGACGAGATCCCCCGCCTCGTGCCGATCGCCGACGGGCACGTCGCCCGGCCGCTGCTGCGGACCGCCGCGGGGCGTCTGCTGCTGGCCTTCACCGACGAGGCGGAGCGCCGTGGGCTGCTCGACGAGCTCGCCCGCCACGATCCCGAGGCGGTCGCCGAGTTCCGCTCGGCTCTTCCGGCGATCCGCGCGTCGCGGATCAGCCGCAGTGAGGGACTGGCCGACCCCGAGGTCAGCGCGCTCGCGATCCCCGTCACCGAGGGCTCCGTCGTCACGGGGGCCCTGGCTCTGATCCACCGGCGTCGCAGCCGCTCGGAGCGGCTGCGTCTGGACCGGGCGGCGGCCCGGCTTCTCGCGCACATCCAGGAGGGGCGGACATGACGTCCGCATCGGTTCACGGATATCCGTGAATCCGGGCGCTCGCGCGGTGCCGGGAACGAGCATCCCGGCATGACTTCGAACACGCTGACCACGACCGGCGAGATCGTCTCCCGGCTGCTGCACACCCTCGGCGACCCCGATCCGGCCCGGGGCGCCGAGGACATCACCGTCGTCGGGGCCGATCCCCTGGTGCCCTCGGTGCACCGCCTCGCCGATGCCATGTCCGCCGCGATCGGTGTCTTCGGGCAGCAGACGGCGGCACTCGGCGAACAGCGCGGCCACCGGCCCCAGAAGGTGGGGGTCCAGGCCGGGGCCGCGATCGACCAGCTCATGGCGACGTATCACACGACGCTGTCGGGGCGCCCGATCGGTGCTCTCCTCGACGATCCGGCACTGCTCGGCAACAACGACTTCTACCGGGCGCGCGACGGACGGTGGATCTTCATCATCACCACCTATCCGCACCTGCGGGACGCGGTCCACTCCGTGCTGAGGTGCGGGCTCGACAAGGTCGCGATCGCGCGGGCCGCGGCCGACTGGGACGCCTTCACGCTGGAGGAGGCCATCTGCGCGCGGGGCGGTGTCGCCTGCGTGGTGCGCAGCCGGGACGAGTGGCTCGCGCACCCCGCGGGGCGGTACGTGGCGCGGCGCCCGGTCGTCGAGATCGAACGCGTCGGTGACGGACCGGTCCGGCCTCTGGAACCGGTCGGCGAGGACGATGAGGCGCTCGCGGGTGTACGGGTGCTCGATCTCACCCATGTCATCGCGGGCCCCGTATCGACGCGGCTCCTCGCCCAGTTCGGCGCCGACGTGCTGCACCTGACGCGCCCCGACCGCCCCGACCCGATCCCGATGATCGCCATGACCGGCGGCGGCAAGCGCAACGCCTACTGCGACCTGCGCGACGCCCGCGACCGTGCGGCCTTCCACGACGCGCTCCAGGACGCGGACGTCTTCGTGCACGCCTACCGGGGACTCGCCCGGCACGGGGCGTCGACCGAGGAGCTCGTCCGGCGCCGCCCCGGACTCATCGCCCTCGAATACCACGCCTGGGGCGTCGACGGGCCCTGGGGCGAGCGTGGTGGGTTCGATCAGCTTGCCTGCTCTGCGACCGGATTCGCCGTCGAGGAGTGGACCGACCGGCCGTCGCTGCCGCCGACGTACCTGCTCAACGACTATCTCGCCGCCTACCTCGGGGCCGCCGCCGTCGCCACGGTCCTGCGCCGGCGTGCGGTGGAGGGCGGCTCGTGGCGGATCCGCGTGACCTTGGCCGGGGTGTGTCACTGGGTGCAGGAACTCGGGCTGCTGGCACGGGAGGACGTGCTCGACCTGCCCCGGCCCGGGGGTGCGCCGTTCGCCGCGCTGTCGACCACCGCGACCGACTTCGGCCCGCTCACCGAACCGGCGACGCCGTTCGCGTACAGCGGGCGCACGGTCCCCCAGACCGGCCGACGGTCCCCGCTCGGGTCCGCCGAGCTCCAGTGGCGCTGACCCGGAGGTACCGGAAGATGTCCGAGAAATCGAGCGGCCCGTCCGGACGCGGACTCCTCGCCGGAGTCCGTGTCATCGAACTGGCCAGCGTGATCATGGCCCCGTACGCCGCGCAGCAACTGGGCGACCTGGGCGCCGACGTGGTCAAGGTCGAGCCGCCCACCGGTGATATGACACGTCACTACCCTCCGCGGCGCCACCCCGGCATGGGCGCCGCGGCACTGAACCTGAACCGCAACAAGCGCAGCGTCGTCATCGACCTCAAGGCCCCGCACGGCCGCGACGCCCTGCTCGCCCTGCTGCGCACCGCCGACGTCTTCATCACCAACCTGCGTCCGCAGGCCCTGGAACGTCTCCGCCTCGGGTACGAGGACGTCGCGGCGGTCAACCCCGGCCTGATCTACGCCAACGCCCAGGGTTTCCGAAGCGACAGCCGCTACGGCACCCACGCCGCCTACGACGACATCATCCAGGCGGCCAGCGGCCTGGTCTGGCTCAACCACAAGGTCTCCGGCCGGCCGCACTACGTTCCCACCGTGCTGGCCGACAAGATCTGCGGCATGCAGATCGCGCAGTCGGTGCTCGCCGCGCTGCACTACCGGGAGCACGGCGGCACCGGCCAGCACATCGAGGTCCCGATGGCGGACACCATGCTCGCCTTCAACCTGGTCGAGCACCTGGGCGCGGCCGCCCTGGAGCCCGACGGCGCGTTCGGTTCGGCGCGTTCGCTCAGCCCGGAGCGCCGCGCTCAGCGCACCGCCGACGGCTGGATGTGCATCCTGCCGCACAGCGATCGCAACTGGCGGGACTTCACCGCCTTCGTCGGCCGCCTCGACCTGGCCGACGACCCGCGCTTCGCCACCGGCCCCGACCGGGCCCGCAACGCCGACCAGTTCTATCCACTGCTCGCGGAGCTGACGCCACGTCACACCAGTGCCGAATGGCAGGAGTTCTGCGACCGGGTGGGCATCGCCGCCGCTCCGGTGCTCGACCTGGAGTCCGCCGCCACCACCGCCTACGCCCGTGAGGGCGGCCTGCTGCGCGATGCCGAACACCCCACCGAGGGCCCCTACCGGGTGATCGGCCGGCCGGTCCGCTACTCGGCCGACCCGGAGCCGGAGCTGCGGCCCTGCCCGGCCATCGGCCAGCACACCGACGAGGTTCTCGGCGAAGTCGGCTTCGATTCTTCCCTGCTGCGCTCCGCGGACTGACCGGTCTTCCGTGACGCACCCATTGATTCACCAACTCGGGAGCTCATCATTCATGTCTTCTTCGACGCTTTCGCCGATCGCGTTCCCCGACGTGGCCCTGCCCGCATCGGCCCGTCTCCTGCGTGCCGAGGTCCGCGCCTTTCTCGATGAGGAGCGCGACCGCGGGACCGTGCTCGGCCGCCCCGACTCCTGGCTGGCCGGCTGGGATCCCGCTTTCAGCCGTCGCCTCGCCGAACGCGGCTGGGTCGGCATGGCCCTGCCCACCGAGTACGGCGGCGCGGGCCGCGGCTTCCTGGAGCGCTATGTGGTGATCGAGGAACTGCTCGCCGCCGGTGCCCCGGTCAGCGCCCACTGGGTCTCCGACCGGCAGGCGGGCCCGTCCGTTCTCGGGCACGGCACCGAGGAGCAGCGCCGCTTCTTCCTGCCCCGGATCGCCGCCGGGCAGTGCTTCTTCTCCATCGGCATGAGCGAGAAGAGCAGCGGCTCCGACCTCGCCTCGGTGCGTACCCGCGCCGAACGCACAGCCGACGGCTGGCGGTTGACCGGCACCAAGATGTGGACCGGCGGCGCCCACGTCAACGACTACGCCATCGTGCTGGCCCGTACCGACGACGCCGAGGACAAGCACGCGGGCCTCAGCCAGTTCATCGTCGACCTGCGCGCCCCGGGCGTACGGGTCGAGCCGATCCGGCTGATGAGCGGCGAGCACCGCTTCAACGCCTTCCACCTCGAAGGCGTCGACGTCCCCGAGGGCATGCTGCTCGGGCGGCGGGGTGACGGCTGGAAGCAGGTCACCGGCGAACTCGCCTTCGAACGGAGCGGCCCGGAACGCTACCTCTCCACGTTCCCCCTCCTGGTCTCCCTGCTCCGTGAACTTCAGCAGCGCTCCGTCGCGGAAGGGCAACTCACGCGGATCGGCATTCTGACGGCCCGTCTGCACAGCATCCGCCGGCTGTCCCTCGGCGTGGCCGCCGCGCTGGACGCCGGGGACGCGCCCGACGTCCAGGCCGCCCTGGTCAAGGACCTCGGCACCCGCCTGGAGGGCACGCTGACCGACATCGTCCGCGATGTCCTGCCGACCCCGGCCGACCCGCACGCCACCCCCGGCACCCACGCCGAACTGCTCGCCTTCGCCCTGCTGCACAGCCCCGGCTACACGCTGCGCGGCGGCACCAACGAAATCCTTCGCGGCATCATCACACGCGGTCTGGAGCAGCACTGATGAACACCCACACGATCGACACCAGCACCCCCGTCGTCTCCGCCGACGACTACGACACCACCGCCTTCTTCGCCGATCCGGACGCCATCGCCACCGTCACCAACACCAC
>NZ_JAINFC010000053.1 GCF_020740835.1 Streptomyces sp. UNOC14_S4 | reverse complement strand
CCACTGGGCTGCCTCTTGAGCCCGGTGCGCGGCTGCGGGCCGGTGGGGGCTGGTCGCGCAGTTCCCCGCGCCCCTAAAGGGGCGCCCCCCCCGGTCAGGAGCAGACGGTGCCGCCCTGCGGGACCTTGCCGTCCAGGAGGTATGCGTCGACCGCTGTCGTCAGGCAGCGGTTGCCGCTGTTGTACGCCCCGTGTCCCTCGCCCTTGTAGGTGAGTTGGACGCCCACGCCCTGCCCCAGACGCTGGGCCATCTGCTGGGCGCCCGCGTACGGCGTCGCCGGGTCGCCCGTGTTGCCGATGACGAGGACGGGCGCCGAACCCTCCGCGCCCACGTCCGGTGTTTTCCAGCCGCCCTTGACGGGCCAGCCGGTGCAGCCGAGGAGGGACCAGGCGGCGCCCTCGCCGAAGACCGGTGAGGCGGCGCGGAATTCGGGGAGGAGCTTCCGGACGTCGTCGACGGAGTAGCGCTGCTCGGCGTCGACGCAGGAGATCGCCCGGTTGGCGGCCTGGAGGTTGCTGTAGTGCCCGTCCGGGGAGCGGCCGTTGAGGGCGTCGAAGAGGATCAGCAGCGTGGTGCCGGTGCCCCTGGTGGTGGCCTCCCGGAGCCCGGCGGTCAGGTACTTCCAGGTGTCCTTGGAGTAGAGGGCGGAGGCGATGCCGTTGACCGCCTCGTCCTGGGTGAGCCTGCGGCCGCTCTGGGTGGTGGGCAGCGGGCGCGCGTCGAGGTCCTTCAGCAGCGTGGTGATGCTGTCCAGCGTGGGGCAACCGGCGCCGGGAGTGCGGGTGGCGCAGTCCTTGAGGTAGTCGTCGAGGGCGAGTTGGAAGCCCTTGGCCTGGGCCAGGCTGCCCTGCGCGGGGTCCTGTGTCGGGTCCACCACGGCGTCGAGGACGGCATGTCCCACGTTCTTGGGGAACCGGTGCGCGTAGACGCCGCCCAGTTCGGTGCCGTAGGAGATGCCGAAGTAGTTCAGCTTGTCGTCGCCCAGGGCCGCGCGCAGCCGGTCTAGGTCGCGGGCGGCGTTCTCGGTGCCCACGTGGGGGAGCAGCTTGCCGGAGTTCCGGCCGCAGGCGTCGATGTACTCCTTGTTGGCCTTCAGGGTCGCCTGGAGCCCGGCGTCGTCGTCCGGGGTCGCGTCGATCTGCGCGGCGGCGTCCAGTTCGCTGTCGCTCTGGCAGCGCACGCCCGCGCTCTCGCCGACGCCGCGCGGGTCGAAGCTCACGAGGTCGTAGCGGTCCCGCAGCTTGTCGTAGCTGTCGGCCAGCGCGGGGAGGGTCGCGACGCCCGAGCCGCCGGGCCCGCCGAAGTTGAACACCAGCGAGCCGAGGCGGCGGCTCTTGTCGCGCGCCTTCATCCGGATCAGCGCGAGGTCGATCTTCTCGCCGTCCGGCTTCGCGTAGTCCAGGGGCACGGGCAGCTTGGCGCACTCCCAGTCCTTGCCGGGCGCCTTGCCGTCGCCGCCCTGGGCGGTGCTGGGCCCGGCACACGTGGACCAGCGCAGGGGCGCGCCGCCGCTCTTGGCGTCCGCGCCGTCCGTACGGTCCGCGCCGCCCGGGGCGCTGCCGCCACCGCCGCAGCCGGAGGTGACGAGGGCGACCGCGAGCGCGGCGGGAAGGAGGCCGGACCGTCGGCGCAGGGAGCTCATCCCACCGACTCTACGAGGCGAGGGATGCCGCGTCCCCGTGCAGGGGGGCGCTATCCGTGGGCGCGCAGGTGCGCGCAGCCTATCCGTTCGCCCACCGCCTCCACGAAGGCCGGGAACGACGTACGGGGGTCGTCCAGCCGGGTGTGCGTGCGGCCGGGGCCCGTGCGCATGGTGAAGACCGTGGGGCGGCCCGCGCAGTCGGCCCGTATCAGCGCGCCGTCCGCGTCGATGCGGCCGTGCGCCCGCCAGCCGGGGGCGGGCGGGCTGTCGCCCGTGAGCCCGTCGAACAGGGCGACGAGCCTGGGGCGGCCGACCATCGTGAAGCGCGCGGCCCACTGGCCGTCCCCGGCGATGGCACAGGTCTGGAAGTCGTCGTGGACGCTGCCCACGGTGTCGGTCAGCCGGTCCTCCACGGAGCCCTCCGCGGAGCCCTTCGACGGGTCCGCCGAGGGCTCCGGTGAGGGCTCCGACGACGGGTCGTCGACGCTGAGCCCGGGGATGGCGCAACGCCCCGACGCGGGGCCGGGGTTCACCCGTAAGGGCAGCATCGGAACGGCCGGGACGGCCCGCGCGCGCAGCCGCATGGGTGGCGCCGACGAGCAGCCGGTGACGGCGGCGGCCCGGTTGGCCGCGCGCACCAGCAGTACCCCGGTGTCCGGCGGGGACACCGCCGCGGGGAAGCCCGGGTGCCTGCCGTGCCCGGTGGCGTCCGCGTAGGAGCTGGTGAGCGTCACGACCGACGGCCTGCCGCCCACGTCGCAGCCCTGGGGGAGCACCAGCGCCCCGGCCCCGGCCGTCGTGAAGCCCGGCAGCCTTCCGGGCAGCGCGGTGTCGCCCCCTTCGAAGAGGCCGTCGAGCCAGGCGCGGCGCGGCCCGGCCGCCTCGGGCCCGGTGCCCAGCCGCAGCTCGACCCGCTGCTCGTACTCCCCGGCGCCTTTCCCGGCGCGCCAGCGGAGCGTGCAGAGCCCGGCGGGGTGCGCCCGGGAGGGCGCGCTCTCCTCGGCGACGCGGTCGTGCGCCCCGCCGCGGAACGGGCTGCCGTCCTCGGGCCAGGAGCCCCAGCAGTACGCGCGCCGGGCGAGCGGCGTGGACTGCGTCTGCCAGAGCGCCACCAGGGCGGCGACCAGCGCGGCGATGGCCAGGGCCCCCGTCAGGACCCTGCCCTTCCGCTCGGCGTGCCCGGCGGCCCGCAGCGTGCTGTACGACACCTTGTCCCCCGACCGTCCGTCACGGAACTCCTGTGCTGACGATCGTAGTTCGGGCCACTGACATTCGAGCCCACGGCGATCGGGCCACCGGTGATACGTGCTATGTGTCCTATGAGCAGATCTTGCCCGGTTGAGGAACCGTACCGTTCAACAGGTAGGCGTCCACAGCGTCCTTGACACACACGTTGCCGCTGTCGTATGCGCCATGGCCCTGGCCGCGGTACGTGAGCTCGACTCCTACGCCCGGACCCAGGGCCTGGGCCATCCGGTGGGCTCCCTCGTAAGGAGTCGCGGGGTCACCGGTGTTGCCGACGACGAGGACGGGTGCCGCGCCCTTCGCGCTCACGTCGGGTGTGCGCCACTCGCCCTTCACGGGCCAGCCGGTGCACTGCGTGAGGCTCCAGGCCATGAAGTCCCCGAAGACGGACGACGCCCGGCGGAACGCGGGCACCTTCGCGGCGATCTCGCCCGTCGTGTAGCGCTGGACACTGTCGGCACAGGTGACGGCGTTCAGTGCGGACTGGAGTGTGTTGTAGTGCCCGTCCTGGCCACGTCCGTTCAGCGAGTCGGCGAGCGACAGCAGCAGCCTGCCGTCGCCGTTCCCGGCGTCCTCGATGCCCTCGGTGAGGTAGTCCCAGAAGTCCTTGGAGTACAGCGCCTGCGCGATGCCGCCGGTGGCGAGCGCCCGCGTCAGGACGCGCCCCCCGGTGCCCGGGATCGGCTGCCGGTCCAGCCGTCGCAGCAGGTCGTTGATCTGCTGCTCGGTCGGGCAGTTGTCGGAGGTCTTCCCGCAGGACTCCAGGTAGTTGCCCAGGGCGAGCTGGAAGCCCTTCGCCTGCGCGAGCGCGCCCTGCTCGGCGTCGCTCGTGGGGTCCACCACCCCGTCGAAAAGGGCGCGGCCCACCTTGGCCGGAAACAAATGTGCGTAGACGCCGCCGAGTTCGGTGCCGTACGAGACACCGAAGTAATGCAGCTTCTCCTCGCCCAGCACCTGGCGGAGCAGATCCATGTCGCGTGCCGCGTTGGCCGTCCCCACATGGGGGAGGATCTTCCCCGAACGCTTGGCACACCCCTCGGCGTACTTGGCCACCCGGTCCACCAGGGCCCGCTGCTTCGCCTCGGTGTCCGGGGTGGCGTCGGCGGCGTAGTAGGCGTCCAGCTCCTTGTCGCCCATACAGGTGACGCCACTGCTCCGGCCCACGCCCCGGGGGTCGAAGCTGACCAGGTCGTAGCGCGTGCGCAGGCGCTTGTAGTCGTCGGCGAACGCGGGCAGCGTCGTGACCCCGGAGCCGCCCGGGCCGCCGAAGTTGAAGACGAGCGAGCCGATCCGGTGGGCCGGGTCCGTGGCCCTGGCGCGGATCAGCGCGATGCCGATCGTCTCGCCCCCGGGCGCGGCGTAGTCGAGCGGTGCCCGGAGCGTCGCGCACTCCCACTCGTTCCCGGGCGCCTTGCCCGCCGCCTTGTCGCCCTGTCCGCCGCTCGTGGCCGGGCACGCCTTCCAGGACAGCTTCTGCGGCTCCGACGCGGCCGCCACCGGCCGGTCGTCGCCCCCGCAGCCAGCGGCCGCGGTGGCCGCCGCCAGGGTCAGCAGCGTGGCCGTGAACAGCCCCCCGGCCCGTACGGATCTGGACACGGCGTACTCCCGGGGTCGGCGGCAGTGGGTCGACTGCCATCGTCCGGGCGCGCGGTGAGCGGCGCGCGCGGTGCGGGCGTACGGGTTAGTAGTCGCGTCGGCAGCCGCGTCAGTAGTCGCGGCCCACCCGGATCGTCATCGGGGTACGAACGTGATCTCCGTGGCCTTGATGCTCACCCAGACCGGCAGGCCCTCCTTCAGCCGCAGGTCCGCAACGGCCGACGGGGTGACCTCCGCGACGACGTCCGGATCGCCCGCCACCAGGACGCGCAGGCGTCCGCCCTGTGCCACGATTTCGCGGACTGTGCCCTGCCAGACGTTCCTGGGGCTGCCCGTCGGCCGCTCGGTGTGCAGCGACACCGCCTCCGGGCCCACGACGGCCAGCCCGTCGGCCGCCGTCCCGGGCAGCGGCTCCGCCACGACGAGGCTGGCGCCGCCGTGCAGCAGCAGCGTCCCCTCCGCGGTGGACGAGCCCGGCCAGGCGTTGCGGCCCAGCATCCGCGCCACCCAGGACGAGCGGGGGTGCCGCGTCAGCTCCGCCGGGGACGCGTACTGCACCGTACGGCCCTCCTCCAGTACGAGGACCCGGTCGGCCAGCGACACGGCCTCCACGGGGTCGTGCGTGACCATCAGGCAGACACCGGGGAAGCCGGCGAGGTGCGTGCGCAGCGTGTGCCGCACCTCCGCGCGCGTCGACTGGTCCAGCGCGGCCAGCGGTTCGTCCAGCAGGAGGAGGCGCGGGCGGGCCGCCAGGGCGCGGGCCAGTGCCACGCGCTGGGCCTGGCCGCCACTGAGGCCGCCCGGGCGCCGGGCCGCCAGGGCGCCCACGCCCAGGCGGTCGAGCCAGTACTGCGCCTCGCGGCGGGCTTCCGCTTTCGGTACGCCCTGGGCGCGCAGGCCGTACGCCGTGTTGGCGAGGGCGGTGAGGTGGGGGAAGAGGGCGTTGTCCTGGGGGACCCAGGCGATGCGCCTCCGGTGCGGCGGAAGTTTGGACGCTTCCGTGTCGCCAATGGTCAGAGGGCACGCTGTGGCCCTGTCCGTCAGGCCGAGGAGGGTGCGGAGGAGGGTGGTCTTTCCTGCGCCGTTGGGGCCTACGACCGCGACGGTGGTGCCGGGGTGCGCGTCGAGCTGTGTTGTCGTCGCGCCGGTGACCGTGATGTGCAGGGGGTGCGTTTGCGGCCCGCCGTCCGTCGTGGTGCGCGGGCGGTGCGGTTGTGGTGCGGGGCTGGGGCGGTACGGGCCCGCGGGGGCTGTCTGATTTACGGCCCCCGTGCTTTCGGTTGCGTACCCAGGAGCTTGCCGCAAATCCGACTTTACGCCCCCTGCTGGGCCCTTCCCGCCCCGGCCCCTCCCGTTGTATGGCGTCTGCGGGTCGGTTTTCGTTCTTGGTGTCAACCAGCGGCCTCGTAGCGCCAGCAGGATCGTCGTCGCTATCGCCAGCAGGAGGAGGGATACCGCCGTCGCTCCCTCCGGGTCGTCCTGGAGGAGCAGGTAGACCTGGAGGGGGAGGGTCTGGGTGGTGCCGGGGAGGTTGCCCGCGAAGGTGATCGTCGCGCCGAACTCGCCCAGGGCCCGCGCCCAGCTGAGTGCCGCTCCCGCGACGAGGCCGGGGGCCACCATGGGGAGCGTGATGGTGCGGAACACCCGCAGGGGTGCCGCGCCCAGGGACGTCGCCGTCTCCTCGTAGCGGGGGTGGAGGCCCGCCAGGGCTCCTTCGAGGCTGATGACCAGGAACGGCATCGCGACGAACGTCGACGCCGTCACCGCCCCAGCCGTCGAGAACGGCAGGGTGACGCCGAACCAGGACTCCAGCCACGGGCCCAGGACGCCCTTGCGGCCGTAGCCCTGGAGCAGGGCCACGCCCGCGACCGTCGGCGGCAGGACCATCGGCAGCATCACCAGACAGCGCACCAGCGGCTTGCCGGGGAAGTCCGTCCGCGCCAGCAGCCAGGCGAGCGGAACGCCCAGCAGCAGCGACAGCAGCAGCGCCCAGCCCGACACCAGTACCGAGAGCTCCAGTGCCTGCCGGACGTCGTGCGAGCCGAGCCGGGACGGGAGGGTGCCCCAGGGCGTGCGGGCCAGGATGCCGATCAGCGGCAGGAGCAGGAAGCCCACCGCCAGCGCGGCGGGTATTCCGAGCGCCCAGGGCGTGCGCCCCCGGCGCGTGCTGCTGGTCACGGCTGCTGGAAGCCCGCCGCGCGCAGCAGCTTCTGCGCCTCGTCGGAGCCGAGCCACTGCACGAAGTCGTCGGCCTCCTTGGTGTGCTTCGAGCCCTTCAGAGCGGCGGCCGGGTAGGCGGCCACCGCGTTCTGTGCGTCCGGGATGGTGATGGTCGAGACCTTGCCCTTCGCCGCGGCCGCGTCCGTCTGGTAGACGATCCCGGCGTCCGCCTCGCCGAGCGAGACCTTGCTCAGGACGGCCCGTACGTTCGGTTCCTGGGACACCGGCTTGACGGTCACGTGCTGCTGGTCGAGAACCTTCTTGCTGTAGCGGCCCACCGGGACCTGGGGCGCGGCCAGCACCACCTTGAGGTCGCCGCGGGAGAGGTCGGAGAGGCTCTTGACGCCCTTCGGGTTGCCCTCGGCGGTCGCGATGGTGAGCCGGTTCCTCGCGATGACCTTCGGGGTGTCCGTCGCCGACTTCAGGTCGCCCATCGTCTTGGTGTCGGCGGTGACGAGCGCGTCGGCGGGCGCGCCCTGGCGCACCTGCGCGGCGAGTTCCTGGGAGCCCGCGAAGGAGAACGTGACCTTCGTGCCCGGGTGCCCCCTCTCGTAGGCGTCACCCGCCTGCTTGAAGACGTCCGTCAGTGACGCGGCGGCGAGCACCGTGAGGGTCGTGGAGGGCTTGTCCTGTGCCTTGTCATCGCTCTTCCCGCTGCCGCAGGCGGCCAGCAGCGGGAGGGCGAGTGCCGCGGCCAGGGCGGCGCGTACGGGAGTGCGGTGCATCGGTTCTCCAGGTGCCGGTCAAGCGCGGTCGATGTGCACGTTGGTGGCCTTCACCCGGGCCACGGCCTCCATGCCGACGGCCAGGCCGAGCTCCTCGACGGCCTCCCTGGTGAGCAGCGAGACGAGGCGGTGCGGGCCCGCCTGGATCTCCACCTGGGCGGCCACGTCGCCGAGCTTGACGGCGGTGATGATGCCGGGGAAGGCGTTGCGGGCCGTGGTGTAGGCCGTCTCCTCGCCCTCCGGGCCGTTCGCCTCCGCGGCCAGGGCGACGGAGAACGCCGCCAGGTCGGAGCCGTCGATGGCGCGCTTGCCCGTCTCGTCCCGGCGCGTCGGGATCCGCCCCGCGTCGGCCCACCGGCGCACGGTGTCCGGGCTGACGCCGAGCAGGCGTGCCGCGCCGCCGATCGTGTAGGAGTGCATGCGCGTCACCGTAGGCGCTCGCGCCTCGCAGGTGCAAGGACGATTCCGCTGTCGCCCTGGCATGTGCGAGGCGGTCCGTCAGATCGCGCTCTTCCTCGTCAGGTAGCTGAAGGACACCCAGCCCGGCAGCACCGGCAGCCAGAGCGTCATCAGGCGGAACAGCAGCACGGCGGGCGTCGCCTGCTCGGCGGGCAGACCCGCGATCGTCAGCACACCGGTCAGCGCGATCTCGACGGCGCCGACGCCGCCCGGGGTCGGCGCCGCCGAACCCAGCGCGTTGGCCGTCAGGAAGACCACCGCGATGCTCGCGTAGCTCAGGTCGCCGCCGAACGCCCGGATCGAGGCGTCCAGGCACATCACGTTCGCCGCCGTCAGCAGCAGCATGCCGCCGATGCCCGCGAAGAGCTTCTGCGGCCGCTGGAGCACGTCCAGCATGCGCGGCACGACCCCCGCGAACAGCGACCGCACGCGCGTCGAGACGAACTTCCGTAGCACCGGGACGGCGGCCACGACGAGGACGAGCACCGCGGCCGTCAGCAGGCCGCCGATGATCGTGCGGGAGGGCCCGAGCGAGGAACTGCGCTCCGTGCCCGTCACATAGCCGAAGGACAGCAGCAGCACGATGTGACAGGCCAGGCCGAACAGCTGGGACGCGCCGACGCTCGCCACGGCCAGGCCCGGCCGGACCCCGGCGCGCTGCAGGAACCGTGTGTTCAGGGCCACGCCGCCCACCGCCGCGGGCGCGACGATCTTCACGAAGGAGCCCGCGACCTGCGCCAGCATCGTGCGGCCGAACGACACCTTCTCCGGCACGAAGCCGAGCAGGCTCATCGTGGCGGCGACGTAGGTCAGCGCCTGGAAGGCCACGGCCACCGCGACCCAGGCCCAGTTCGCCTTGGCCACGAGATCGCCCCACTGCACGTGGGTGATCTGCGACAGCAGGAAGTACGCGGCGAAGGCGCCCGCCACGAAGCTCAGCAGCGTCCGCAGCTTGATGCGCTCCAGACGCACGGGCTCTATCGGCGCCTGCGGCCGGATCAGCAGCACCTGCCGCCGGATCTGCGCGAGCAGGTCCTCCTCGCGGGCGCCCTCCAGCGCCTCGTCCATGGCCTTCTTCTGCGCCTGTCGCTCCGCCTTGAGGGCCTTGCGGTCCTCCGCCGGGAGCTCGGTGCCCGTCTCGGCCGCCCGTGCCTCCTTGGCCGCGCGGGCCGCCTCCAGGACCTGCTCCCGCTCGCGCTGCGCCCGCTCGCGGGCCAGCTGCCGCAGGGTCGCCCGGCTGATCCGGGTGAGGGCCAGCGGCTGCAGCAGCGGCAGGCTGTCGGCGATCGCGTCGGGCCCCAGCACCTCCACACCCGTGGCCACCGCGCGCTCCGCGCCGACCCGCAGGCCGAGCGTCACGAGCAACTGCGCGACGTCCATCCGCAGCACCAGGTCGCCTGCCGCGATCTCGCCGCCACGCAGGTCGGTGAGGACGACGTTGCCGGAACGATCCACCAGGAGGGCGTCGCCGTCGAGCCTGCGGTGGGCGATGCGCCGCGACTGCAGCGCCTGCACCTGCCGCCAGGCACCGGCCATCAGCTCGTCGGTGATCTCCTCGGTGGGCACGGCGCCGAGGGTGCGGCCGCCGATGTGCTCGTAGACGAGCATCACGGCGTCCGGGCCGAGCTCGGAGGTGGCGATCAGCTTGGGGGCGTTCGCGCCCGCGGCGATGGCCGCGTACGCGAGCAGCGCCTCCTGCTCCAGGGCCTGCCGGAGCGACTGCAGGCTGCGCGGCTGGGTGATGCCGCGCAGTGCCAGCCGCTGCCACAGCCGGTAGAAGAAGCCCTGCGCCTGCTGCTCGCGGTCGACGACCGTGACGTCGAGGGGCGGGCCGTCCTCCAGGGTGACGATGTAGCGGCGGCCCCGGTCGTTGTGGTGCGGCTCCGCGTCGGCGCTGTCCTCGGCGCGCAGCGCGGTCACCGGCTTGAAGCCGACACGGCGCAGCCCGGCGAGCAGATGGCGGCCGGTGGGCCGCACGTTCGGCGAGCCGACGGCGTAGAGCGTGCCGTAGGCGACCGTCCAGCCGATCAGCACGGTCGTGACGATCGAGAACGGTGTGGTGTAGCCGTTCACCAGGACCGCGAAGGCGTCCAGGAGCAGCACGACCCACATCACGACCCGCCAGCGCGGCCGCCGGGACATGCCGACGGCCGTCATATAGGCGATGACGGGCGCCAGATAGCCGTGCACCGGGTCGGTGAGTCCGCCGGTGGGGGCGGGCTGGGTCAGCGCGTCGCGGATCGAGGCGGGCGCGGTGTCGGCCACCCACAGGTCGGTGGCCAGGGACACACCGTGCGCCAGGACGGCGGCGAGGACGCCGTCGGCGATGCGCAGGCCGTCACGTTTGATGAGCCGCTCGATGGCGAACGCCACCGGGACGATGAAGATGGCGATGTTGGCCGCCAGGCCCGCGAAGTTCGCCAGCAGCTGCGGCGCCCGTCCGGTGCTCTCGCCGATGTCCTTCTCCAGGCCCTGCGTGGTGCCGTGGGCGAAGGCCGCGAGGGCCAGGACGAGGGCGATGCCGACGATGCCCAGGAACAGCCGCACGAGGTCGGCGGGCCGGTGCACACGGGCGGGCAGCAACGGCTCGTCGCCCGACACCTGGTCGATGTGCGTCTCACCGTCCTCGCAGGGGTACCCCTCGGGCGGGCCGGAAGGGCCGGAAGGGCCGGGAGAGCCGGCCGCCCTCCGGCCGGGGTGCCCCTCGGGGCCCGTGGCCGCGGAGCCGGGCAGCGCTCCGGGGGCGCGGTCGCCTCCGTGAGGTTCCGCGCCCTGCTCTCGCTCCGTCGTCTCGTCTCGGTCTCGTATCACCAGTCACCGCCCGGAAGATGGTGGCATGGCCCCGCCGGGCGAGGGGGCATCAGGGTGTATTTCGGGGGCGCGGACTCCGGATCGTACGCCCTGTAGTACGGATACGCACTCTGGGTGATCCTTCCGTGCCGGGCGCCGGGAGGCCGGCACGCCGGGCCGGGCGTGCCGTGCGGCAGTATGGGGCGCGTGAGCGAGGACGTACGGACGGGCCGCGGGGAGGCCGTCGAGCTCCCCGAGTACGCGGAGCGGGTGCTGGACGTCGCCGAGCGGATTCCGCCCGGCCGGGTGATGACCTACGGTGACGTCGCCGAGTGGCTGGGCGAGGGCGGACCCCGCCAGGTGGGCCGCGTCATGGCGCTCTACGGCGGCGCGGTGCCCTGGTGGCGCGTGGTCCGCTCGGACGGCGTCCTGCTGCCCGGACACGAGCTGCGCGCGCTCGCCCACTACCGCGAGGAAGGCACCCCGCTGCGCGAGGCGGGCCGCTCCGCCGAGGGACACGTGCCCCGGCTCGCCATGCGCCTGGCGCGCTGGGACGGCGGCTCCGGCTGAACCGGGGTGCAAGGCGTCACCTCCTTCGACCGAACCGGGGCACCGGATGTGACTCCTCACACCCGGCAGCACCCGCCGCCCCGAGGCACCGGCACCACACGGCGGCCGCGTCGGCCAGCGGCCCCAAGGGATTGCCCGGACGGGTGAAAGGCGTACGGCCGTGCGTCTGCCCGCAGGACGTTCAGCGCCCCAGGTGCCGACTGGCGTAGCGTCGGGACCCGCCGTCACACCCGGAACCCCCCTCCGGGGTGCCCGGCGCGACCCGCCGCACGACCCCCGCACCCCCACCAGGACCGGCTGACCACGTGAGCTCCTCTCCCTCTCCCGGCACGCCTGCCGCGACCGGTGCGCCCGGGCCCGCCCGTGCGCCGCGGCAGGCGCGGCGGCCCGCACAGGGCGCGTACCGCCTGGTGCGGACCCGGCCGGGCCCCACGGCCCTTCCTGAGCTGGACGCACGCCAGCGCGCCGTGGTTGACCACGAGGAAGGGCCGCTGCTGGTCCTCGCGGGGCCGGGCACGGGCAAGACGACCACGCTCGTCGAGGCCGTCGCCGACCGCGTGCTGCGGGGCACCGACCCCGAGCGCATCCTGGTCCTCACCTTCAGCCGCAAGGCCGCCGTCGAACTGCGCGACCGTACGACCGCCCGCCTCGGCGGCACCGCACGGGCCCCGCAGGCGACCACCTTCCACTCGTACTGCTACGCCCTCGTCCGCGCCCACCAGGACGCCGACCTGTTCGTCGACCCGCTGCGGCTGCTGTCCGGCCCCGAGCAGGACGCCGTCGTGCGCGAGCTGCTCGCAGGCCAGGCCGAGCTGGAGCGCGAAGGGCGGGGCGCGGTGCGCTGGCCCGACGAACTGCGCGCCTGCCTGACCACGCGCGGCTTCGCCGACGAGGTGCGCGCGGTGCTCGCCCGCAGCCGCGAACTGGGGCTCGGTTCGCACGAGCTGGCGGACTTCGCCCACCGCACCGGCCGCCCGGACTGGACGGCCGCCGCGTCCTTCCTCGCCGAGTACCTCGACCTGCTCGACCTGCGAGGCGTCCTCGACTACGCCGAACTCGTCCACCGCGCCGTGCTGCTCGCCGAACGGCCCGGGACCGGCGAGGAGCTCGCGCGCGCCTACGACGCCGTCTTCGTGGACGAGTACCAGGACACCGACGCCGCCCAGGCGCGGCTGCTGCGCGCCCTCGCGGGCGGCGGCCGGACGCTGGTCGCCTTCGGCGACCCCGACCAGTCGATCTACGCGTTCCGGGGCGCCGACGTGAACGGCATCCTCGACTTCCCGCACACCTTCCCCCGCCGGGACGGCACCCCCGCGCCCGTCGAGGTGCTCACCACCTCGCGCCGCTCCGCCGGGGACCTGCTCGCCGCCACCCGGCTGCTCACCGCCCGGATGCCCCTCACCCGCCTCCCGGCACAGGCCGTGCGCGCCCACCGGGAGCTGTCCGCCGTCCGCGGGGGCGGCCGGGTCGAGGCGTACACCTACCCGACCGCGGGCGCCGAGACCGACAACATCGCCGACATCCTGCGCCGCGCCCACCTGGAGGACGGCGTCCCCTGGCACGACATGGCCGTCCTCGTGCGCGCGGGTGCCCGCTCCATACCGTCCCTGCGGCGCGCCCTGACGTCCGCGGGCGTCCCCGTGGAGGTCGACGGCGACGACGTCCCCCTGCGCCACGAACCGGCGGTGGCCCCGCTGCTGGCCGCGCTGCGGGCGGTGGCGGAGCCCACCGCGGGGGAGACGCCCCGGCTGGACCCGGAGGTCGCGTTCGCCCTCCTGACGTCCCCCCTGGGCGGCATGGACGGCGCGGACCTGCGCCGTCTCGGCCGCGCCCTGCGCGAGGAGGAACGGGCCGCGGGCGACGCCCTTCCCCGGCCGTCCGACGTGCTCGTCGCCGAGGCCCTGGCCCAGCCGGAGCGGCTCGCCGCCCACGACCCCGCGTACGCCCGGGGCGCACAGCGCCTCGGCGCGCTCCTGCGGCGCACCCGCGAGCTCCTCGCGCGCGGCGGCACCGCCGAGGAGGCCCTCTGGGAACTGTGGAACGGCACCCCCTGGCCGCAGCGCCTGGAGCGCGCCGCCCACCGCGGCGGCGCCGCGGGCCGCAACGCCGACCGCGACCTGGACGCCGTGTGCGCGCTCTTCGAGACCGCGGCCCGCGCCGAGGAGCGCACCGGCGGCCGCGGCGCCCTGAACTTCCTCGACGAGCTGGAAGCGCAGGACATAGCGGCCGACACCCTCACCCGCAGGCCCGTACGCCCCGACGCCGTACGCCTCATGACCGCGCACCGCTCCAAGGGCCTGGAATGGCGCATCGTCGTCGTCGCGGGCGTCCAGGAAGGGCTCTGGCCCGACCTGCGGCGCCGCGGCTCGCTCCTGGAGGCCGACCGCATCGGGCGCGACGGCCTCGCCGAGCCGCTCAGCCCCGGCGCGCTGCTCGCCGAGGAGCGCCGCCTGTTCTACGTCGCCGCCACGCGCGCGCGTGAGCGCCTGGTCGTCACCGCCGTGAAGGGCGCCGCCGAGGACGGCGACCAGCCCTCCCGGTTCCTCACCGAACTGGGCACCGAACCCGTCGACGTCACCCAGCGCCCGCGCAGGCCCCTGGCCGTCGCCGCGCTGGTCGCCGAGCTGCGGGCCACCACCGTCGACCCCGCGGCCTCCGACGCCCTGCGGGCCGCCGCCGCCGAACGGCTCGCCCGGCTCGCCGCGCTGCGCGACGACGAGGACCAGCCGCTCGTACCGGCCGCCCACCCGTACCGCTGGTGGGGCCTGCTCGACCCGACGCACAGCGAGGTGCCGCTGCGCGACCGCACCCGGCCCGTCGCCCTGTCCGGGTCAGCCGTCGGCCAGCTCGCGGGCGCGACGGGCTCCTGCTCCCTCCAGTGGTTCCTCGGACGCGAGGTGAAGGCGGACGCCCCGGCCACCGCGGCCCAGGGCTTCGGCAACGTCGTGCACGTGCTCGCCGACGAGGTCGCCTCCGGCCGCACCCCCGCCGACCTCGCCGTCCTCATGGAGCGCCTCGACTCCGTGTGGGACGCGCTCACCTTCGACGCCCCCTGGAAGTCCGCCCAGGAGAAGGAGAACGCCCGCGCCGCCCTGGAGCGCTTCCTGCGCTGGCACGTGATGGAGCGCGGCGGCCGGGGGCCCGTCGCCACGGAGCACTCCTTCGAGGTCACCCTCAAGGCGGCCGGGCACCAGGTGCGCATCCGCGGCTCCATGGACCGCGTGGAGGCGGACGCCCACGGCCGCGCCTACGTCGTCGACTTCAAGACCGGCAAGGGCGGCGTCTCCGAACGCGAGGTCGCCCGCCACCCGCAGCTCGCCGTCTACCAGCTCGCCGTCGAGCACGGCGCCGTCGACGGGCTCTTCGACGGCGAACGGCCCGCCACGGGCGGCGCCGAGCTCGTGCACCTGCGCCAGGGCGCGGCCAAGAAGAACGGCGGGGACGCCGTCCCCAAGGTGCAGGCCCAGGAACCGCTGGACGGCGGCGAATGGGTCGGCGACCTCCTCGCCGAGGCGGCGGGCCGCATCCTGGACGAACGCTTCGCCCCGCGCCCCGGCGCCCACTGCGCCCACTGCTCCTTCCGCAGCGCCTGCACGGCCCGCCCGGAGGGGCGCCAGGTGGTGGAGTGAGCGGCGCGGGGGAGCCGGGGGAGACAGCCGGACCGGCCCTGACCTGCTGCGCTGCCGGGATGTCAGTGGTCCCGGTTAGCGTTTTGGACGTGACCTCGCGCCTGACCCACCCCGACCAGCTCAAGGAGCTGCTCGGCATCCCGTTCACCACGGAGCAGACGGCCTGCATCACCGCGCCGCCCGCCCCGCAGGTCATCGTGGCGGGCGCCGGGTCGGGCAAGACGACGGTGATGGCCGCCCGCGTCGTCTGGCTCGTCGGCACCGGACAGGTCGCCCCGGAGCAGGTCCTGGGGCTCACCTTCACCAACAAGGCGGCGGGCGAGCTCTCCGAGCGCGTCCGCAAGGCCCTCGCCGAGGCGGGGGTCACCGACCCCGACCCTCTGCCCGGCGGCGCCGAGGACACCCCCGGCGAGCCGCAGATCTCCACCTACCACGCCTTCGCGGGCCGCCTCCTCAAGGAGCACGGCCTGCGCATCGGCCTGGAGCCCAGCGCCCGGCTGCTCGCCGACGCCACCCGCTTCCAGCTCGCCGCCCGCGTCCTGCGCACCTCCCCGGGCCCGTACCCGGCGCTCACCCGCTCCTTCGGCGACCTCGTCGCCGACCTCCTCGCCCTCGACGGCGAGCTCGCCGAGCACCTCGTCCGCCCCCGCGAGCTGCGCGCGTACGACACCGGGCTGCTCACCGATCTGGAGGACGCCAAGCTCTCCAACGCCGACCTGCGCCGCGCCCCCGAGACCGCCCGCGCCCGGCTCGAACTCCTCGACCTGGTCGGCGCCTACCGCACGGCCAAGCGCGAGCGCGACCTGCTCGACTTCGGCGACCAGATCGCCCTCTCCGCCGAACTGGCCGCCACCAGGCCGGAGGTCGGGGAGATCATGCGCGAGCAGTTCCGCGTCGTCCTGCTCGACGAGTACCAGGACACCTCCGTCGCCCAGCGGATCCTGCTCTCCGGCCTCTTCGGCGGCGGCAGCGGCCACCCCGTCACCGCCGTCGGCGACCCCTGCCAGGCCATCTACGGCTGGCGCGGCGCCTCCGTGGCCAACCTGGACGACTTCCCGAGCCACTTCCCGTACGCCGACGGCCGCCCCGCCCAGCGCTTCGCGCTCAGCGAGAACCGCCGCAGCGGCGGCCGTCTCCTCGACCTCGCCAACGGGCTCGCCGCCCCGCTGCGCGAGCGCCACGAGGGCGTCGAGGCCCTGCGCCCCGCGCCCGGCGCCGAGCGGGACGGCGTGGTGCGCTGCGCCCTGCTGCCCACCCACGCGGAGGAGCTCGACTGGCTCGCAGACTCCCTCGCCCACCTGGTGCGCACGGGCACCCGGCCCGGCGACATCGCCGTCCTGTGCCGCACCGCCGCCGACTTCGCGCAGATCCAGGGCGCCCTGGTGGAGCGCGACATCCCCGTCGAGGTCGTCGGCCTCTCCGGGCTGCTGCACCTGCCCGAGATCGCCGACCTCGTCGCCGTCTGCGAGGTCCTCCAGGACCCCACCGCCAACGCCGCGCTCGTCCGGCTCCTGATCGGCCCCCGCTGGCGCGTCGGCCCGCGCGACCTGGCACTCCTCGGCCGCCTCGCCCGCACGCTCGTCCCCCACGGTGGCGGCGCGGACCCGGAGCGCAGGCTCGCCGAGGCCGTCGAGGGCGTCGACCCGGCCGAGGTCGTCTCCCTCGCCGACGCCCTCGACACGTTCCTCGTGCCCGCCGGGACCGCCGGGGGCGGCGAGGACGCCGGCCTGCCCTTCTCCGCCGAGGCCCGCGTCCGCTTCGCCCGTCTCGCGGCCGAACTCCGCGACCTGCGGCGTTCCCTCGCCGACCCGCTGATGGACGTCCTCCACCGGGTGCTCGCCACCACCGGCCTGGAGGTCGAGCTGTCCGCCTCCCCGCACGCGCTGGCCGCGCGCCGCAGGGAGACCCTCACACGCTTCCTGGACGTCGCCGCGGGCTTCGCCGCCGTCGACGGCGAGGCCGGCCTGCTCGCCTTCCTCGGCTTCCTGCGCACCGCCGAGCAGTACGAGAAGGGCCTCGACTCCTCCCTGCCCGGCGGGGAGGACACCGTCAAGATCCTCACCGCCCACAAGTCCAAGGGCCTGGAGTGGGACGTCGTCGCCGTCCCCGGGCTCGTCACCAAGACCTTCCCCAGCGAGCAGGGGCGCGACTCCTGGACCGCGCAGCCGAAGGTCCTGCCGCACGCGCTCCGCGGCGACGCGGACACTCTGCCCGACGTCGGCGCCTGGGACAGCAAGGGCATGGCCGCCTTCAAGGCGGCCATGAAGGACCACCAGCGCGTCGAGGAGCTCCGCCTCGGCTACGTCACCTTCACCCGCCCCCGCTCCCTGCTCCTCGGCTCCGGCCACTGGTGGGGCCCCAGCCAGAAGCAGCGCCGCGGCCCCTCCGACTTCCTCCAGGCCCTGCGCGCGCACTGCGAGGCGGGCCACGGCGAGATCGAGGCGTGGGCCGACGAGCCTGAGGAGGGCGCGGAGAACCCCGCCCTGGAGGAGCCGGAGACCGACCGCTCCTGGCCGCTGCCGCTCGACCCCGTCTCCCTGGCCCGCCGCCGCGCCGCCGCGGACGCCGTCCTCGCCCACCTCGACCGCCTGCCCGCCGACGAGGACGGGTCCGGCACGACCGTCCCGGACCCGCGGTCCGCCCACGACCCCGACTGGCCGCCGGTGCCGGAGGACGAGGACGCGTACGGCGATCCGTACGACGGCGGCCCGTACGACGACCCGGACGGTGAGGGCCCGGCCGACGAGGACCTCACCCACTGGGACAGCTGGGACAGCCTGCCGACGGCGCGCCCGGACACCGCGGCCCTGCCCGCTCCCCGGGAGAGCGTGGACGGGCCCGTGCCCGTGGACGAGGATCGGCCTGCGTACGAGGACCGGCCCCCGTACGACGAGCCGCCCGCGGACGGACCCACCGCACCGCACGACCGCTCGCTCACGCCCGAGGAGGCGCGGCTCGCCGCGTCCTGGGACCGGGACCTGGACGCGCTCGCCGGAGAGCTGCGCCGGGCCCGGGCACGCGTGCGCGACGTGGTCCTGCCCGCGTCCCTGAGCGCCGTGCAGCTCGTACGGCTCGCCGCGGACCCGGACGGCTTCGCCCAGGAGCTGGCCCGGCCCATGCCGCGCCCGCCGCAGCCCGCGGCCCGCCGCGGCACCCGCTTCCACGCCTGGATCGAGTCCCGCTTCGAGGCGCTGCCGCTCCCCATGCTCGGGCCGGACGAGCTGCCGGGCGGCGGCGAGGACGGCGCGGAGGCGCCCGAGATCGCCGACGAGCGGGACCTCACGGCGCTCAAGGAGGCCTTCGAGCGCACTCCGTACGCCCACCGCACGCCCTACCGCGTGGAGGCGCCGTTCCAGCTCACCCTCTCGGGCCGAGTGATCCGCGGCCGGGTTGACGCCGTCTACCGCGAGCGCGGCCCCCACGGCGACACGTACGAGATCGTCGACTGGAAGACGAGCCGCTCCCACGACGCGGACCCCCTCCAGCTCGCGATCTACCGCGTCGCCTGGGCCGAACAGTGCGGAGTGCCGCTGTCCGCCGTCACCGCCGCCTTCGTCTACGTACGCGACGGCGAGACCGTCCGCCCGGAGGGCCTCCCGGACCGCGCGGGGCTGGAGCGAATCCTGGCAGGCGATCTTCCGTGACCATGCCCGGTCATGGTCACGCCGTGTTGCCGGATAGGCTCGATGTCATGAGCGAGACCCCGGACAGCGCCGTCCGCGCGTATATCGACGAGCACCGTGCCGCGTTCCTCGAGGACCTGGTCGAGTGGCTCCGCATTCCCTCCGTGTCGGCCGACCCGGGGCGGGCCGCCGATGTGCGCCGCAGCGCCGACTGGCTGGCCGCGAAACTCAAGGAGACCGGCTTCCCGGCCGTCGAGGTCTGGGAGACGGACGGTGCCCCGGCCGTGTTCGCCGAGTGGCCCTCCGGCGACGACGCCGCTCCCACCGTCCTGGTCTACGGTCACCACGACGTGCAGCCCGCCGCCCGCGAGGACGGCTGGCACACCGAGCCCTTCGAGCCGGTCTTCGAGGACGGCAGGCTCTACGCGCGCGGTGCCGCCGACGACAAGGGCCAGGTCTTCTTCCACACCCTCGGTCTGCGTGCCCACCTCGCCGCGACCGGCCGGAGCGCGCCCGCCGTCAACCTCAAGCTGCTGATCGAGGGCGAGGAGGAGTCCGGCTCGCCGCACTTCCCGGCCCTCGTGCGCGAGCACGCCGACCGGCTCGCCTGCGACACCGTGATCGTCTCCGACACCGGCATGTGGTCCGAGGACACCCCGACCGTCTGCACGGGCATGCGCGGCCTCACGGACTGCCAGGTCGACCTGTACGGGCCGGGGCAGGACATCCACTCGGGCTCCTTCGGCGGTGCCGTGCCCAACCCGGCCACGGAGGCCGCCCGCCTCGTCGCCGCCCTGCACGACGAGGACCGCCGCGTGGCGATCCCCGGCTTCTACGACGGCGTCGTGGAGCTCACCGAGCGTGAGCGCGAGCTCTTCGCCGAGCTGCCCTTCGACGAGAAGCAGTGGCTGCGCATCGCGCACTCCCACGCGTCCCTCGGCGAGAAGGGCTACAGCACCCTGGAGCGCGTCTGGGCCCGCCCCACGGCCGAGGTCAACGGCATCGGCGGCGGCTACCAGGGCCCCGGCGGCAAGACGATCGTGCCCTCCACCGCACAGCTCAAGCTGTCCTTCCGGCTCGTCGCCGGGCAGGACACCGCCGCCGTGCAGCAGGCCGTGCGCGCGTGGGTGGCCGACACCCTGCCGGACGGCATCCGCCACGAGATCACGTTCTGGGGCGTGACCCGGCCCTGCCTGACCCCGCTCGACCACCCGTACCTCCAGTCGGTCGTCCGGGCCATGGGGCGCGCCTTCGGCCGGAAGATCCTGTTCACCCGCGAGGGCGGCTCGGGCCCCGCCGCCGACCTGCAGGACGTGCTCGGCGTCCCGGTGCTGTTCCTCGGCATCTCGGTGCCGTCGGACGGCTGGCACGCGCCCAACGAGAAGGTCGAGCTCGACCTCCTCATGAAGGGCGTCGAGACCAGCGCCCACCTCTGGTCCGACCTGGCCGAGGCCGGGCGGGACCAGTAGGCCCGAGCACTCCTGACCCGAGCGCTCTTGACGTACACCACCATTCGCAGGGGGAGTTGGAAGCAGCCGTGACCACCTGGACCGACCTGGCAGCCGCCCGGCCCATCACGCTGACCGGCGACAGCGGCATCGACCGCGCCGCGCACCACCGCCTCGACGAGGCGTGGCTCGCGGCGGCGTGGAGCCACCCGTCCACGAGGGTCTTCGTGGTCTCCGGCGGTCAGGTGCTGATCGACGACACCGCCGACGGCCGCACCGAGCTGGTGATGACCCCCGCCTTCGAGGCGCCCGTCACCGAGACGCACCGCTATTTCCTCGGGCAGGACGAGAAGGGCGTCGCCTACTTCGCCCTCCAGAAGGACGCGCTGCCGGGGCGGATGGACCAGTCGGCACGCCCGGCCGGACTCCGCGAGGCGGGGCTGCTGCTGGACCCGCGCGACGCCGGGCTGATGGTGCACGCGGTGGCCCTGGAGAACTGGCAGCGGCTGCACCGCTTCTGCTCGCGCTGCGGCGAGCGCACGGTGGTGGCGGCCGCGGGCCACATCCGCCGCTGCCCGGCCTGCGGCGCCGAGCACTACCCGCGGACCGACCCGGCCGTCATCATGCTCGTCCGGGACGCGGACGACCGGGCGCTGCTCGGGCGCCAGATGCACTGGCCGGAGGGCCGCTTCTCCACGCTCGCGGGCTTCGTCGAGCCGGGGGAGTCCATCGAGCAGGCCGTGCGCCGCGAGGTGGCCGAGGAGGCGGGCGTGGTCGTCGGCGACGTCGAGTACGTCGCCAGCCAGCCGTGGCCGTTCCCGTCGAGCCTGATGCTCGGCTTCATGGCCCGTGCCACGTCCTCCGAGATCCAGGTGGACGGCGAGGAGATCCACGAGGCCCGCTGGTTCTCGCGCGAGGAACTCCGCGCGGCCTTCGCCTCCGGCGAGGTCCTGCCCCCCACGGGCATCTCCATCGCGGCCCGCCTCCTGGAACTCTGGTACGGCGAACCACTCCCGCAGACGAGCGCTCTGTAAGGGCGGCGCGGGGGCTGAGGTGGCGCGCCCCGTAAGGGGCGCGGGGAACTGCGCGACCGGCCACACACGGCCGGTGGCCGCGCGCCGGGCGCAAGAGGCACCCCAATAGGCGCAGCCGAGGAGGCACTCCGGCGCACGCCGCAGGCAAAAGGCGCCGCAGCACACGATGCCGCATGCTGCGGCGCCAGCCGCGTCAGGCGGCGAGCGCTTCCTTGACCTGGGCCAGGGAAGGGTTGGTCATGGTGACCGGCACGCCACCACCGTGCGGCACGACCTGAACGGTCGGCACGGTCTGGTTGCCGTCGTTCACCTTCTCCACGAAGGCCGCGGATTCGGCGTCGTGCTCGATGTTGATCTCGTTGTAGGCGATTCCCTCGCGGTCCAGCTGGCTCTTGAGACGGCGGCAGTAGCCGCACCAGGTGGTGCTGTACATCGTCACGGTGCCCGACATGCGACCTCGTGCTCCTTAGGTGGTGGGTGTGATGCCAGTCGTAGAACGCGTGTCCGTCCGCCACCATTCCCGGGGGTTCCACGGCACGCCCGGCCCGGATTAGTACGACCGGTGGGCCGGCCCTGTGGACAACATTCCCGGTCGCCTCGGTGAACCTGGCAGCATGGCGGGGTGACAGCAGCAACGCACTCCACTCTCTTCCCGCGGGTCCCGGACTCCGCCGAAGCGGTGCTCGACGGGCTCGACCCCGAGCAGCGCGAGGTGGCGACGGCCCTCGCGGGCCCGGTGTGCGTGCTGGCGGGGGCGGGCACGGGCAAGACGCGGGCCATCACCCACCGGATCGCCTACGGCGTCCGCTCGGGGGTCCTCCAGCCCGCCAGTGTGCTCGCCGTCACCTTCACCAACCGCGCGGCCGGGGAGATGCGCGGCCGCCTCCGCCAGCTCGGCGCGGGCGGTGTGCAGGCGCGCACCTTCCACTCGGCGGCCCTGCGCCAGCTCCAGTACTTCTGGCCCAAGGCCGTGGGCGGCGAGCTGCCCCGTCTCGTCGAGCGCAAGGTCCAGCTCGTCGCCGAGGCCGCGGCCCGCTGCGGCGTCCGGCTCGACCGCAACGAGCTGCGGGACGTGACCGGCGAGATCGAATGGGCCAAGGTCACCCAGACCGTGCCCGAGGACTACGCCCCCGCCGCCGCCAAGGCCGGCCGCGAGGTCCCCCGCGACCCCGCCGAGATCGGCCGGATCTACGCCGGGTACGAGCAGCTCAAGCGCGACCGAGGCGTGATCGACTTCGAGGACGTCCTGCTGCTGACGGTCGGCGTGCTCCAGGAGCGGCACGACATCGCCGAGACGGTGCGCCGTCAGTACCAGCACTTCGTGGTCGACGAGTACCAGGACGTCAGCCCGCTCCAGCAGCGCCTCCTGGAGCTGTGGCTGGGCGACCGGGAGAATCTGTGCGTCGTCGGCGACGCCAGCCAGACCATCTATTCCTTCACCGGCGCCACCCCGGACCACCTGCTGGACTTCCGCACCCGCCACCCCGGCGCGACGGTGGTCAGACTCGTCCGCGACTACCGCTCCACCCCCCAGGTGGTCCACCTGGCCAACGGCATCCTCGCCCAGGCCCGGGGCCGGGCCGCCCGGCACCGCCTCGAACTGGTCTCGCAGCGCGAGCAGGGCCCGGAGCCCCGCTGCACGGAGTACGCGGACGAGCCGGCGGAGGCGGAGGGCGTCGCGCGCCGCATCCGTGAGCTCATCGCCTCCGGCGTCCCCGCCAGCGAGATCGCCGTCCTCTACCGCATCAACGCCCAGTCCGAGGTCTACGAGCAGGCGCTCGCCGACGTCGGGGTGCCCTTCCAGCTGCGCGGCGCCGAGCGCTTCTTCGAACGCCCCGAGGTGCGCGACGCCGTGCTGCTGTTGCGCGGCGCCGCCCGCGCGGGCGGCGGGACCGACCCCGGGCTCGCCGGGGCCCCGGACATGCCCTCCCAGGTGCGGGCCGTGCTCGGCACCCGTGGCTGGACGCCCGGGCCCCCGGCGGGCTCGGGCGCCGTCCGTGGCCGCTGGGAGTCCCTGGCGGCGTTGGTACGGCTCGCGGAGGACTTCGCGCGCTCCCGGCCCGGGGCGACCCTCGGTGACCTCTACACCGAGCTCGAGGAGCGGGCGAGCGCCCAGCACGCGCCCACCGTCGAGGGTGTGACACTCGCCTCACTCCACGCGGCCAAGGGCCTCGAATGGGACGCCGTCTTCCTCGTCGGGCTCACCGAGGGCATGCTGCCGATCACCTACGCCAAGACCGACGAGCAGATCGAGGAGGAGCGCCGCCTGCTCTACGTCGGCGTCACCCGGGCCCGTCGCGATCTCGCGCTGTCCTGGTCGCTGTCGCGGACCCCAGGCGGCCGCGCCTCCCGGCGGCCCACCCGCTTCCTCAACGGCCTGCGGCCCGGCTCCACCGCCGCCTGGGCGGCCCCGGGCGTGACGCGTGGCACCGCCTTCGCGGCGGGCGGCGAGCGGGGGCCCGTGCCCGCCAGGCGCCGTGCCCGCGGGCCCGTCCGCTGCCGGGTCTGCGGCAGCACGCTCACCGACGCGGGCGAGATCAAACTGATGCGCTGCGAGGACTGTCCCTCCGAGCTCGACGAGGCGCTCCACGAGCGGCTGCGCGACTGGCGCGCGGAGCAGGCGGCCCTGACGGGCCAGCCCGCCTACTGCGTCTTCACCGACAAGACCCTCCTCGCCATCGCCGAGGCCCGGCCGGGAACCGAATCGGAGCTGGCGGGCATCTCAGGAGTCGGAAGACGCAAGCTCGACAGGTTCGGCGCCGACGTCCTCGCCCTGTGCGCGGGCAGGCTCCTGGCCTCGGAAGACGCGTCCGAGGAGACCTCCGAGGACGCGCCGGAAGAAACTCCGGAAAAATAGTTTGCGCACGCGGAGGGCCTACCCATAGCCTTCCGAGCACGGAGTCAACGGCACTTTCGAGTTCCGGTGGATCCGTGCTGTACTGAATCGTCCCGTGACCGGTCCCGACCGGTCCCCTAGGCGCCGAGAGGAGGCGAAGACCAAATGATCAGCTTCAAGAGCAGCAACAAAATGACCGATCGTCCGGTCGTCGCCCTGCTTCCGCTCGGCAAGTCCTTCTCGTTCGCTCCCGCCTTCCAGGGCACCGGTCTGCCCGGCGCGGCCTTTGCCCCGGTCAATGAGCGACCGACCAAGGCGTCCGCGGTAGCAGCACTGGCACAGGCCCCGGCCTATGCCATGGAAGCGACGACCAACGGCGCCGGATCCCTGAACGCGCGGCACCAGCAGCACCTCACGATGTGGGCCTTCCGTGGGCTCGAACCCTGGAGAGATCCAGCCTGATCGGCATGATCAGGTCGGCACCTTCCAGGGCCGCGGAACCCACACCGGGATCCGCGGCCCTTTTGTTTGCCCCCTCGCCGAGGCGGGGGAACCAGCCCGGCCACAAGCCGGAACAACAGACGAGGAAACGACACCGTGCACATCAAGGCGCACACCCCGTCAGTAGCGACCGACCTGATCC
>NZ_JAINFC010000529.1 GCF_020740835.1 Streptomyces sp. UNOC14_S4 | reverse complement strand
GGGGTCGATGGGGGACGGTCGTCGAACGGGGTCAGTCGTCGAACGCGGCGAAGAGCTCCCGCTTGCTGACGTCGCGGAGCCGGGAGACGTCGAACTCCTCGGGGTTCGCTGCGGCGAGGGAGTCGAAGACGTAGGAGATGGCGGGGACCAGACCCCACACCTCGTGGTAAGGGGGCCAGCCGGTGTGGCCGGAGTCGGCGTCCTGCTGCCGGGCGAAGATGTAGTTCGCCCAGTCGCGGCTGGACGGGGCCCGGTGGTGGTAGTCGTGGACGACCGTGTCACCGGTGAGGACCAGATAGCGCGACGGGGCGTGGATCAGCAGCATGCGCAGCGTCCACCGGCCCCAGGCGAGGGTGCGCCGTACGGCGGGAAGGGACGGGTCGGGGGCCGGTTCGCCGATGAAGATGGCGTTGGTCAGGGCGGCGAAGTACTCGCGGCCGCGCCCGCCTTCGGTGCCCGCGACCGGGAAGGTGTGCTTGACGCACAGCCGCAGGGTGTTGCTGACCTGGAACAGCGGGATCAGCGGCACGAACCAGATCACGAGCAGCGCGTCCCAGGTGCCGGTGACGATCGTGGCCGCGGCCACGGCGCCGTAGAGGCATACGGAGGTGACCTTCTCGCTGGTGGCCGACTTGCTCCAGAAGGAACGGGTGCGGGAGACGGCGAAGGCGAAGTGGAAGCGCGGCGAGAAGAGCTTCGCCACGACCCGCCGCCACATCTGACGTCGCGTCATACCGGGGTTCAGCCCCAGGCTGACCAGGAACGCCTGGACGGTGGGGTCGCGCAGGGTCATGTGGTGGGCGGCGTGGTGGTCGCTGACGTGCTCGCGGCTGTAGCGCTCGAAGTGCTGGATGATCAGCAGGCTGGAGGTGGCGCGGCCGATCACGGCGTCGAGCCTGCGCTTGCGGTACATGTTCCGGTGCGAGCACTGGTGGTAGACCATCATGCGCAGGTTGCGCATGCCGTGCAGGGTGACGGCCCAGCCGGGCAGCAGCAGGAGGAGGTACCAGGCGCCGAGGGCCCAGCCGATCGCGCCGACGGCGGAGCCGGCCACCATGGCGGCCACCGCGGAGACCAGGTGGAAGGTGGGGGACCAGGCGAGCGGCGCCTGTCCCGCCAGGGGTTTGCCGGTCATGACGGTGAGCGGGTACTGCACGAGGCCGGGCAGGCCCCGCATGGACTCTCTGGGGTCGGGGGCGGGGGCCACAGGCGCGGCACCCGGCCCGGTCTGCCGCGGATGGGCATCGGTGACGGACACGAACACTCCTGGATCGATCCGGGTCTGATTCCTGGTCTTTCCTGGAACTGCTTTCCGCGGAAAGAGCATGGGCGGCGAAAGAGCATGGGCGGCGGCCGTGGGAATCGACGTCGCGAGAGCAAGAAGACGTCCCGGCTCCCCGTATTCGGGGAACCGGGACGGTACGTCCGGCCGCCGCCCGGGACATGTCTATCGGACGGCCTTCCGGGGCGGCTATTGGACTTTCGTTGAAGGGAGTTGGTGGGCGAAGGACACCAGACCCGCCTGGAGGCGGGACTCCACGCAGAGCTTGCCGAGGATCTGTGCCACGTGCGCCTTGACCGTTCCCTCCGTCACCCGGAGCCGGGTGGAAATGCTGCGGTTGGAGTGCCCGGCTCCCAGCAGGAGGAATACCTGGCTCTCACGTTCCGTCAGCAGGTCGACACGCCGGAGCTGTTCGGACCACAGCTCCCGGCCGGTCGTCATGGACCTTCGTGCGGCTTCCACTGCAACACCCCCGAGACAGTGCAGTACGTCACAACGCACATGAACTCTAGGATATGTTTGAACTTGGATCAATTTTTGAAGCTGTCAAGGTTTCGCAAAAAGGTTGGCCCATGCATGTAAATAACGCCCGAGATCGGTATGGAATATGACATAGGTAGCGGTCGAAATCCCCCGCGACATCGTGCGACGCCGGGGGTTAAAGTTGGCTCCTGATTCAACTTTGCATGGAAACTCTCGACGGACCCGACGGGCCGCCCCGCGGTGACCGGACGGGTCGCGTGACAGGACAGCAAGGGGGCGGGGGCCGTGCAGCACGCATCGGACGAATCCGGTGTCGCCGTCATCGGAATGGGGTGCAGATTCCCCGGGGCGGACGGCCCCGAGGAATTCTGGGAATTACTCCTCGACAACACGGACGCCATTACGGAGATGCCACCGGAGCGTTTCGACATCGCGGCGTTCCACAGCCCCGTCCCGCGGACTCCGGGGCGGACGGTGTCCCGGTACGGCGGATTTATTTCCGACCCCTTCCGGTTCGACGCGCTGTATTTCGGGATATCGCATGCCGAGGCCCGCGGAATGGATCCGCAACAGCGCATTCTGCTGCAGGTGGTCCAGGAGGCCGTCGAGGATTCCGGCATCCGCGCCTCGGCGCTGGCCGGCAGCCGGACCGGTGTTTTCGTGGGGCAGGCGACGGCCGAATACGCCGAGACGACCGCACCGCACAGCGGGGCGGACATCAGGGCGGCCGCGGGCGCCCGGCTGCGCGCGGTGTCCGCCGGACGCGTCTCCTACGCGCTCGACCTGCGCGGCCCCAGCGTGGTGATCGACACCGCCTGCTCCTCCTCCCTCGTGGCGGTCCACGCCGCGCGCCAGAGCCTCCTCACGGGCGAGAGCGACCTGGCCGTCGCGGCCGGGATCAACCTCGTGCTGGCCCCCACGGACGCCATCGCGTACTCCCAGGGCGACATGCTCTCCCCCGGCGGGCGGTGCCGGTTCGGCGACGCCGACGCCGACGGCTTCGTCCGCAGCGACGGAGTGGGGGTGGTGCTGCTCAAGAGGCTGGCCGACGCGCACCGGGACGGCGACCGGGTCCTGGCGGTGCTGCGCGCCAGCGCCGTCACCAACGACGGGCGCGGCAGCGGCCTGTTGGTCAGGCCCTCGGCCGACGGCCAGGCCGAGGCGCTCCGCCACGCCCTGGCCCTGGCCGGGGCCACCCCCGGGCAGCTGGACTACATCGAGGCCCACGGCACTGGCACCCGGGTCGGCGACGGCGTCGAACTGCGCGCCCTGAGCGAGGTCATGGCCACCGACCGCCCCGGCGACAGGCGACTGCCGGTCGGCTCGGTCAAGACCAACATCGGGCACACGGAATCCGCCTCCGGCATCGCCGGATTCATCAAAGCCGTGCTGATCGCCCGGCACCGGACGATCCCCGCCTCACTGCACCTGCGCACCCCCCATCCCTCCCTCGCCGGGGCCGGTGCCCCGCTGCGCGTCGTGACCCGCAACGAGCCGCTGGAACCGGTCGGCGACGAACCGCTGGTCGGCGTCAGCTCGTTCGGTATCTCCGGCACCAACGCCCACGTCCTCGTCGGCGGCGTCGGCGGCCACCCTCCGCGCCACCGGCCCGCGCTCCCCACGCTCCCCGCGCCCGCCGTGGGGGCGGGAGCGGGGATGCCGCACCTCCTGGTGCTCTCCGCGCGGTCTCCCCGGTCCCTTCGTCTGATGGCCCGTTCCTATGCCGCGTTCCTCTCTCCCGGCGGACGTGGCCGGGAGGCCGGACTGGGCGACATCTGCGCCACGGCCGCGCTGCGGCGTGACGCCCACCCCTACCGGCTGTGGGCGGTGGGGGAGGACCACGACGGGATCGCGGCCACCTTGCGCGCCCTCGCCGACGGGGAACAGGCCGCGGACGGCGGCATCGCCGAGGCCGGCTTCGGGGACCCGAGGCGCACCGTGTTCGTGTTCCCCGGCCAGGGCTCGCAGTGGGCGGGCATGGGACGCGGCCTGCTGTCCGCCTCCCCGGCCTTCCGCGCCGCGCTGGCCGCGTGCGACGAGGCCATCCGCGCCGAGACGGGCTGGTCGGTGACGGAACTGCTCACCGGCGAACCGCTCGCCGGCGAACTGCTCACCGGTGAACTACTGACCGGCGCGGAGGAGTTCCCCGACGCCATCGACGTCGTCCAGCCCGCCCTGTGGGCCGTGCAGGTCGCCCTCACCGCGGCCTGGCAGGCCATGGGCGTGGACGCGGACGTGTGCGTCGGCCACAGCATGGGCGAGGTCGCCGCCGCGCACGCCGCGGGCGCGCTGTCCCTGGCCGACGCGGCCGCGGTCATCTGCCGCCGCAGCGGGCTGATGCTGCGCACGGCCGGGCACGGCGCCATGCTCGCCGTGGAGCTGGGCGCCGAGCAGGCGCGGCGGGCGGCCGCCCCGTACGGGCCGTCGGTCACGGTCGCCGCCGAGAACGCGCCGGAGGCCACGGTCCTCGCCGGGCCCCCCGGCGCGCTCGCCGAACTCGCCGCCGCGCTGGAGGGCCGGGGCGTCTCGTGCCGCCTCGTCCGCGTCGACGTCGCCTCCCACTCCCCGGCCATGGACCCGCTCCGCGACGACCTGCGCCGGCTCCTGGCGGGGCTGGAGCCGGTGCCCGTGCGCACCCCGATGGTCTCCACCGTCCACCGCGCGCCGGTCCGCGGCCCGGAGCTGGACGCCGCCTACTGGATGGACAACCTCCGCCTCCCCGTCCGCTTCACGGAGACCGTGGGCACCATCGCCAAGGAGCGCGAGAGCGTCTTCGTGGAGATCAGCGCCCATCCCGTCCTGACCACGGCCGTCGCGAGGACCCAGGCGGCCATCGGCGCCGAACCCGTCGCCGTCGCCTCCCTGCGCCGCGCGCGCGACGAGCGCGTGTCGCTGACGCACGCGCTGGGCGCGGTGTTCGCCCATGGCGGGCACGTCGACTGGCGGCGCTGGTACGGGCCGGCCGAGGCCCTCGTCCCGCTGCCCCGGTACGCCTGGGACCAGGAGCTGTTCCGCATCACGCCCACCCTCGTCGCGCCTTCCGAGGACGGACCGGACCGGCGCGTGCGGGAATTCGCGCTCGCGGACTGGGGCGCCGCCGCGTGGGGCGAGGCCGTCACGGTCGACGGCGCCGCCCCGCTGCCCCCGGCCGTCGCCCTCGCGGCCGTCCACGAGGCGGCCCGGTCCCTGCTCGGCCCGGCGGCCTGGACCATCGAGGACGCGCGCCTGACGGGCGACCTCGTCGACGCCCGCGTCGCGGCCGGGCTCCGGCTGCGGGTCGCCCTGGAGCGGGGGAGCGAGGGGGAGCGG
>NZ_JAINFC010000528.1 GCF_020740835.1 Streptomyces sp. UNOC14_S4 | reverse complement strand
CCCACAGACCACCCAAGGGGCGCGAGGAACTGCGCGAGAAGCGACCACCGGCCCGCAGACGAAGCCCCGGTCACCCCCAAGGCCGCGTCAGAAATCCACCAGCTCCGCGTCATCGACCCGCGCCACCGACTCCTGGCTGAACCGCTTGTCGTACTCCTTGCGGATCTGCTCGATCTTCGGGCTGTCCGCCCCGGCCTCGCCACGCGGGTAGAGCAGCGTCAGCTTGTACGAGCGCTCGCGCTCGATCACGCCGTGCGCATCGCGGTACTGACCGCGCGCGTCCTCCACGGTCAGCCCCGCAGGGAACCGCGGCGTGACGTACGCGTCGACAAAGGCTCTGAACTCCTTGTCGGTCACCGGCGCCCCGCCGTTCGGCTTGGCGGTCCCGAAAAGAAGCTCGGTCTTGATGTACGGCTTGCCGACCGGCTTCGCGGGAGCGGGGGCCGAGGCCGACGACTCGGCTGCGCCCTGGTCGTCGAAGGCCGCGTACGCGGCGGGGGCGCCCGCCCCGAGCAACGCGGCGGCGAGGGCGACTGCGGCGATGCGGGTACGGGAGGAGGCGGTCTTCGGCTGCACGGGCGTGTTCCTTCCCACGGCTCCAGGACGCGAGAACGCTAGCAGCGGAAGGGGTCGTACACGCCGAGAAATGCAGCCATGTCACCTGGCCAGCCAACCAGTTGGCAACACGAGCTCACCGCCCGGCGGCGAGTACCTCGCGCCACACAGGGCTGTCGACGTAGTGGTTGTCATACCGCTCCGACGAGTCCTTGATCTCCTGAGGGCTCGCCTCACCCCGCATGACGCGGCCGAGCAGCCGCAGATAGTCGAAGCGAGCCATGCCGGGCGTGAAAGTGAACAGCACATCCGCCGTGCAGCCGGGGGCGGCGGCGAAGGCGTGCGGGGTGTGCGGCGGCACGAGCAGGAAGTCGCCGGCGTTCAGCACGGAGATCTCCTCATCCACCAGCACCTGGAGCGAGCCGTCGATAACGTAGAAGAGCTCGGACGCACGGGTGTGGAAGTGCGCCGGGGCACCGGGAGCCCCCTCGGCGAAGGTCGACCGGTAGGCGGTCATCAGGCCGCCCGTGGTGTCGGAGTCGGCGAGCAGTGTCATGACGCTGCTGGGGTCGCTCGCGATCTCGGCCTCGGCGGCGCGGGTGAGGACGGCGGGGGAGGCGGCGTTCTTGCTGGCCATGGCGGTGATCTCCTGGGGGTTTCGCACGGCCGCTCGCCGCGCTGACGAGATCGACTTTATGGGTCGGGTGGACCAGCTCATGAGGACAATCCGTGGCCCATTCAGTGGGCCAATTTCACTCCTCCACCACCAGCGCCGCCGTCCCCCGCGTCAGGACCTCGCCCCGGAAGAACGCCGGGCTCCTCCGCTGCATCAGGAGCATCAGCACAGCCCCCACCGCCAAAAGCCCCACCCCGATCACGAAGACCGACCCGACGCCGAAGACCGAACTGCCGCTCCCGTAAGCCGGGTTCCACATGTCGTACAGCGTCTTGCAGAAGACCGCCGCCAGCAGCACCCCGCCCAGCACGGGGAAGACACCCTTGAAGAACGCGTCCCGCACCGACCCCCGCAGCTCACCCCGGAAGTACCACGCGCAGGCGAAGGCCGTGATCGAGTAGTAGAAGCAGATCATGAGGCCCAGCGCGTAGATGGTGTCGATAAGGACGTTCTCACTCAGGAAGCTCATGACCGCGTAGAAAACGCCCGTGGCGACACCCGCCGCGATCGTCGCCCGCCCCGGGGACTTGAAACGGGGATGCACACGCGCGAAGGACGCCGGAAGGGCCTGGTACGTACTCATGGCGAGCACCGTCCGCGCCACCGGAAGGAAAGTCGTCTGCAAACTGGCCGCCGCCGAGGCCAGGACCGCGACGAAGAGCAGGACGCCGAGGGTCGAGCCCAGCACAGGGTCGGCCAGGGCCGCGAAGACGTTGTCGGCGGTGTCCGGGTTGCCGAGGCCCGTTCCCCGTTCCCCCACGCCCGCGAACATCTGCGCCGCCACCGCCGTCAGCAGGTACGAACCGACGAGCACGACCATCGCGATGAGCGCCGCCCGGCCCGGCGTCTTCTCGCTGCCCTGCGTCTCCTCGTTGACCGTGAGGCACGCGTCCCAGCCCCAGTACATGAAGATCGAGAGCGAAAGACCCGCCGTGAAGGCCGCGAAGGACTGGACGCCGAAGGGGTTCAGCCAGGAGAGCGAGAAGCCGATGGACCCCGGCAGCCCGCCCGAGCGCGCCTTGCTCACGGCCATGACCACGAACACGGCGAGTACGGCCAGTTGCAGCCCCACCAGCGCGTACTGCACGCCCTTCGTGGCCGTCATCCCGCGGTAGCTGACCGCGGTGGCCACGGCGATGAAGGCCAGGCAGGTCAGGACGTGCACGGGCCTGTTGCCGTCCAGCCCGGCCACCGAGTCGCTGCCGGTGAGTTCGCCCAGCAGCAAATAGAAGAAAGACGTCGCGACACCCGCCAGATTGGACAGCACGATGATCGTCGCGATGACGAGGCCCCAGCCGCACATCCAGCCGACCCGCGGCCCGAACGCCTGCACCGTCCAGGTGAAGGACGTCCCGCAGTCGGGCACCGCCTTGTTCAGCTCGCGATAGGCGAAGGCCACCAGCAGCATCGGCAGGAAACCCGCCAGGAAGACGGCCGGCATCTGCACGCCGACCTGCCCGACGGTGGGGCCCAGGGTCGAGGTCAGACAGTAGACGGGCGCGACCGTGGAGATCCCGATGACCGCGCTGCCCAACAGCCCCACGGAGTTCCCGCTCAGGCCCTTGGCACGTCGCTTCCCGACGCTCATTACCGTGTCTCCGGCCCGGGGCCGAGGGGCTGTCTGAACCATGAACAGGACGTTAAGTGCTGCTGTTTTCGCAACCGGAGGAACGGAATCCGAGATCCGCTCCTTGAATCCTCCAAACGAGATCGGGAGTTGACCTTTCAAAGCAAGGTCGCCACGCAGTTACGACAGGTAACACCAAGGAGTAACCCGCCCCTCGCCGAACTGCGATAATCGCAGCACTGCACCTTTTGTCCCGTTTCTAAAATTTCCCGCGCCCGCCCCGGCGGCCCGATCCGTCTCAGCCAGTGGTCATCACCCGACGGCCGTCATCCAACGGCCGTCACCCAGCAGCCGTCACCGTCACCGTGTCCCGCCCCGACCGCAGCACCGTCCCCGGCAGCGCGCCCGTCACCACGTCGTGCCGTACGGTCTCCACGCCGTTGACCCGTACGCTCACCACGCCCACCGCCCGCGCGTCCAGCCGCGGCCCGTCGCCCGGGAGGTCGCGGACGAGCGTCGCGGGACCGGCGTCGATCCGGTCGGGGTCGAAGAGCACGAGGTCGGCGTGGGCGCCCTCGGCTATCCGGCCGCGCCCCCGGAGGCCGAACAGGCGCGCCGGGGCGTCGGTCAGCATGCGTACGGCCGTGGGCAGCGGCACCAGGCCGCGGCCGCGCAGGCAGTCGCCCAGGAAGCGCGTCGTATAGGGCGCCCCGCACATCCGGTCCAGGTGGGCGCCCGCGTCCGAACCGCCGAGCAGGACGTCCTCGTGCGTCCAGGTGCGCCCGCGCAGCGCCCAGCTCGCCGGGTCGTCGTCGGTGGGCGTGGGCCACAGCACCGTACGCAGCTCGTCCGCCGCGCAGATCTCCACCAGGCACGCGAACGGGTCCACGCCGCGCTCGGCCGCGATGTCCCGGACGGTGCGGCCCTTGAGGCCGTCGTTCTCCTTCGTGTACGTGTCCCCGATGACGTACCGCCCGAAGTCCACCAGCCGCCGCAGCACCCCGGCCTCCTCGCTGTGCGCCCGGCGCAGCATTTCCTCCCGTACGGCGGGCCTGCGCAGCTCCTCGATGCGCCGGGGGACGGGCAGGGCGAGGACATCGCCCCAGCCGGGCAGCAGGTTGAGCGCGCAGTAGCTGCCGAGGGACATGTTCATGGGCGTGAGGACGGGCATGGTGAGCGCGACGATCCGGCCTCCCGCGGCGCGGGCGCGCGCGCTCGCGGCGAGCTGGCGGGGCACGCGGTCGGGCACGGCGGCGTCCACGGTGAGGACGTTCCAGTTCAGCGGGCGGCCCGCGGCGGCCGTGAGGGCCACCAGCAGCTCCGTCTCCTCCTCCGAGAAGCGGTCCAGACAGCCGGGGACGATGGCCTCCAGCTGGGTGCCCTCGTGCGCGCCGACCGCGCGGGCCAGGGCGAGCAGCTCGTCCGGGCGCGCGTACCGGGAGGCGACGGGGCGGCCGTCGCCGTCGGAGTGCGTGTCGGACAGGGTCGTGGACAGGCCCCAGGCGCCCGCGTCCATCGCCTCGTGCAGCAGACGGCCCATCCGTGCCGCCTGGTCCGCGTCCGGCGTGCCACCGGTCGCCGCGGGCCCCATGGCGTGGCGGCGGAGCGCGCAGTGGCCCACCATGAACCCGGCGTTGACCGCGATCCCGCCGCCCTCCAGCGCGTCCAGGTACTCCCCGAACGACGACCAGGACCAGGGCGCGCCCTGCTCCAGCGCGGAGAGCGACATGCCCTCCACCTTGCTCATCATGCGGCGCGTGTAGTCCGCGTCGTCCGGGCGCGCGGGGTTGAGCGGCGCGAGGCTGAAGCCGCAGTTCCCGCCGACGACCGTGGTGACCCCGTGGCTCATGGACGGCGTGGCGTACGGGTCCCAGAAGAGCTGGGCGTCGTAGTGGGTGTGCGGGTCGACGAACCCGGGCGCGAGGACGAGCCCGGCGGCGTCCTCCTCGGTCCGCGCCCGCTCCCCGACCCGGCCGACGAGCGCCCTCCCGGCCCCTCGCCGTCCGATCGTGGCGATCCGCCCGTCCTTGATCCCGACGTCCGCGGTGTACGGGTCGCCTCCGGTGCCGTCGACGACGGTGGCACGCCGAATGAGATGGTCGAGCATCTGGCTACCGCCTCCGCGTGTCTGGGTTCCCGCCGTTTCCGCCCTGCGGGCGGGAGCGGCCTGCGGCCGCGTCCTCAAACGCCGGACGGGCTTGGTGGGGTTGCTGTGAGAGCAAGAGTCTTTCCGGTGGCTCCGCCCCCAGCCCCGCTCCGGGGGCTCCGCCCCCTGGGCCCCCG
>NZ_JAINFC010000527.1 GCF_020740835.1 Streptomyces sp. UNOC14_S4 | reverse complement strand
CGCACGGTCCGCGCCGCGCGCCCCGCAGCGGTGCCGTCGCCGCCTACAGCGCGGGCACCCGTGCCGCGGCCGCCCGTGCTGCGACGGGGAACGCGGCGCACACCACCCCCGGCACCTCGCCCTGGGGCGGCGGCAGCGCCGCCAGCGGTGCGGCGCCCGCCCCCGCGCCGAAGCCTCCCGCAGGCGTGCAGGGCGTGCAGGGTACGCAAGGGGCGCAGGGCGCGGCGGGGGTGCGCGGCGGTACGGCTGCCCTGCCCGCGCCCCGTACCGCGGCCCCCGGGCTGTACAACTCACCCTCCTCTCACGGCACAACGGCCGCAGGAGCCGCCGCAGGGGCCGCCGCAGCCCCTGCCGGGGACTCCGCCCAGGGCGCAGGCGGGACCGGGGCCGGGACCGCCGATGCCGGAGCCGTCGGAGTCGCAGGAGTCGCCGAAGCGGCCGGAGCCGACGAGGACAAGGTCACCGGCTGGGGCGCGGAGGTGCGCGCGGGCGGGGCGCACGTGGCCGAACGGGCGCGGCAGGCGCGCATGGTGGTGGTCGGCCCCGTCACCGAGCGCTGGTCGCCCGAGCAGGCGTGGCCGGTGCAGGAGAGCTGGCAGCTCGCGCCCCCGGTCGGTCCGGCAGCCGACCTGTGGGCCCTGGGCGCCCTGCTCTTCCGCGTGGTGCAGGGCCACGCCCCGTACCCCGAGGACAGCGTCGCCGACCTCGTCCAGCTCGTCTGCGTGGAGCCGCCCGCGTACGCGGAGGAGTGCGGCGCGCTGCGCCCGGTGGTCGAGTCGCTGATGCGCAAGGACCCGGCGGAGCGACCGGAGTTCGAGGAACTGCGCGGCTGGCTCCGGTCCTTGATCCGGTCGGCGCCCGAGCCGGACATCGGCAGCCGCACGGTCACCGTGCCCTCGATCGGCCCGGGGTCCCCCGCCGACCAGCACCGGCTGCCCGCCGTACGCCGCAAGGGCGAGCTCGTGCGCCGCAAGCGCGGACGTACGGCCACAGGCACAGGCGCCGCCGCCGAGCAGCCTCTCGCGCACGGCCGTCACAAGCGGCCCGCCAGGGGTCCGGCCAATGGGTCGGTCAAGGGGCCCGTCAAGGGGCAGCTCCAGCCGCAGACGGAGCAGACGAAGGCGCACTCCACGGGGTACCTCGTGCAGCAGTACGTCCGCGCCCCGCGCAGCCTCGGCAGGCTGCTGCTGGGCCTGATCCTGCTCCTGCTGATCGGCGCGGTGCTCTACGCCATGCTGCTGATGCCGAGCGCCGACGAGAGCGCGGGCCAGTCCCCTGCGGGCCGTACGAGCACGACCGGGGCCAGGAGCCCGGCCCGCGACGCCGGTACGCCCGCGGACAGTGACACCAGCGGCAAGTCGGCCTCGTCCGCGCCGGTGGACGGCGCGACCGCCGAGGGTGACGGTCTGGCGAAGGGCTTCGCGCTGCGCCGCGACCCCAGGGGCTTCAGCGTGGCCGTCGCCACGGACTGGCAGCGGCGCGGCGAGAACGACCGGGGCCAGGTGGTGTACGCCGGTGACGACTGCCAACTGATCGTCGTGCCGGGCCGGGACAAGGTCGCGGACTACGGCGGCGACCCCATGGCCTACCAGCAGGACAAGGAACCCGAGCTCGACGCCTATCGCACGTCCTCCTGGTCGGGGGCCTCCGGGCTGCGCCGCGTCGACGTCGGCGGGACCGCGTCGGCGGAGGGCGCCTTCAACTGGAACGACAGCAGTGGACGCCAGGTCTACGTCCGCAACTCCGCGGTGATCCTCAACGGCCGCTACCACGTGCTCCAGGTGATCGGCCCGATGAACGAACAGCGCGCTGTGGACGGCATCTTCCAGCAGGCGAGCACGAGCTACCGGACCTGGTGATCCGCGGCCTCCGGAGCTGTCGGCGTCGGCTCACGCGTCGCGTGCGTCCTACGCGTCCCGCATACCCTGCATACCCCGCGCGTCCCGCGCGTCCCGCGCGTCCCGCGCGTCTTGCGCGCCCTCCGCGTCCCGCACATCCCGCACGTCCGAGAAACGCTCGCGCAACTCGTGCTTGTGGACCTTGCGGAGCGCCCCGCCGCGCGGCAGCGCGTCGACCAGCTCCAGTTGTTCGGGGAGCTTGCGCGCGGACAGGCCCGCCCCGCGCAGGTGGGCGGCGACGTCGGCGAGGGTGAGCGGGGCGGTCCCGGCGCGCTGCTGGACGACGGCGCAGACGCGCTCCCCGCGGACCGGGTCGGGCAGGCCGATCACGGCGACGTCCTCGACCGCGGGATGTGTGTGCAGGAGCCGCTCGACCTCCTGGGCGGAGACGTTCTCGCCCTTGCGGATGATGATGTCCTTGGCGCGCCCGGTGAGCACGAGATGGCCGGTGTCGGTGAGGTGCCCGAGGTCCCCGGTGCGGAGGAAGCCGTCCGTGTCGAACGCCTCGGCGTTCTGCGCGAGATCGAGGTAGCCGTGGCAGACGGCCTCGCCGCGCAGCCGGATCTCCCCGTCCATGCCGGGCGGTACGGGGAGGCCGTCGGCGTCGGTCACCCGGATCTCCACGCCCGCGGCCGGTCTGCCCTCGGTGGTGGCCAGGTGCTCCGGCGCGTCGTCCGGGTCGCCCATGGTGATCGTGGGGGCCTCGGTCATGCCGTAGCCGTGGACGAGCCCGCAGCCCAGCTCCCGGACGACCTCGCGGTGCAGTTCGGGCGGCCGCGGCGCCCCGCCGCCCGCCAGGAGGCGGAGCGTGGGGACGAGCCGGCGGGCCGGGTCCTTGCGCTGCTCGGCCAGGAACATCGTGTAGAAGGCGGTGGACCCGCCCGCGAGGGTGACGCCGTGGCGGCGGTACGCGCCGAGCGAGGCGGGCAGCGCGAAGTGCTCCAGGAGGACGGCGGGGAAGCCGCGCAGCAGCATCATCACCGTGTAGTCGGGCCCGGCCACGTGCGCGTAGGGGAAGGCCATGGAGCCGACGTCGTCCGGGGTGGGGCGCAGGGCCTCGGCGAGGCAGGCCCCGGCGGCGATGAGGCCGCGGTCGCTGTGCAGGGCACCTTTGGGCTCGGCGGTCGTCCCGGATGTCCAGTGGATCCAGCGCACCGCCGTGCCGTCGGCGGGCGGCGGCGGGAGGACGACCGGATCGCCCTGGGGGAGCGAGTCGTAGGCCGTGAACACCAGGGGCCGGGCGGGCAGTTCCCGTGCCAGGCGGCGGGCCATCGCGGTGTGGTCGAAGCCGCGCCACACGCCCGGCACCGCGAAGAACTCCGAGCCCGTGGCCCGCAGCGCGTACCCGGCCTCCCGGTCCCGGTAGAAGGGCACGAGCGGCGACTGCACCGCGCCGAGCCGGGCCAGCGCGAAGGCCAGGACGACGGTCTCGATCCGTGTCGGCAGCTGCCAGGCCACTCTGCTGCCGGGGCGCACCCCGAGCCCGTACAGGCCCGCCGCGACGCGCTCGGCCCGCCCGCGCAGGCCGCCGAAGGAGAGCCGCCGGTCCGTTCCCGTGAGGCCGGGGTCGTCGGCCTGTACGAGCGCGGTGGCGTCGGGGGTGCGGGCGGCGCGGCGTTCCAGCAGCTCCCAGAGGGTACGGGAGGCGGCCAGGCCGTCTCGGTGATCGGCGGTGCCGGAACCGGTCATGGCGGCCTCCCCGCCTCGGGTGCGCCCGGCGTGCGGCGCCACGGCTTGTCGGCCCCGGTGGGCCGGGCTAGCCTCCATTCTGACGAAGCGTCAGAAAAATGGGAGGGGTTGCCGCCATGGAACTGCCGCGTATCGTCAGCGTCGACGACCACGTGATCGAACCGGCCCACCTCTTCGCCACCTGGCTCCCCGCCCGCTACCGCGACCGCGGCCCCCGCTCCGTCACCACGGGGATCGGCCGTCTCGCCTACGTGGGCGGCAAGTACACCGTCTCCATGGACCCCGACGGCCCGCTCGCGGACTGGTGGGTCTACGAGGACCTCGCCTCCCCGTACAAGCGCGTCATCGCCGCCGTCGGCTTCGACCGCGACGACATGGCCCTGGAGGGCATCACCCGGGCCGAGATGCGGCGGGGCTGCTGGGACCCGAAGGCGCGGCTGGCCGACATGGATCTGGGGCACGTGGAGGCGTCCCTGTGCTTCCCGACCTTCCCGCGCTTCTGCGGCCAGACCTTCGCGGAGGCACGCGACAAGGAGGTCGCCCTGGCCTGTGTGCAGGCCTACAACGACTGGATGGTCGAGGAGTGGTGCGGCGACAGCGGCGGCCGGCTGATCCCGCTGTGCCTCATCCCCTTGTGGGACGTGGAACTCGCCGTCGCCGAGATCCACCGCAACGCGGCGCGCGGGGTGCGGGCGGTGACCTTCAGCGAGATCCCGGCCCACCTGGGACTGCCGTCGGTCCACTCCGGCCACTGGGACCCGTTCTTCGCGGCGTGCGAGGAGACCGGCACGGTGGTCTGCATGCACATCGGGTCCTCCTCGCAGATGCCCGCCGCCTCCCCGGACGCGCCGCCCGCCGTCCAGGCGACGCTGAGCTTCAACAACGCGATGGCGTCGATGACCGACTTCCTCTTCTCCGGCGTCCTGGTGCGCTTCCCCCGCCTGAAACTCGCCTACAGCGAGGGCCAGATGGGCTGGATCCCCTACGCCCTGGAACGCGCCGACGACGTATGGCGCGAGCACCGTGCCTGGGGCGGGGTGAAGGACCTGGTCCCCGAGCCGCCCTCGACGTACTACTACCGGCAGATCTTCTGCTGCTTCTTCCGCGACCGGCACGGCATCGCGTCGCTCGACGTCGTGGGCCGCGACAACGCCACCTTCGAGACCGACTACCCCCACGTCGACTCCACCTGGCCGCACACGAAACAGGTCGCCGAGGACCATGTGAAGGGCCTGGACGACGAGACGGTGTACAAGCTGATGCGCGGCAACGCCATCCGCATGCTCGGCCTCGATCCGGACGGTGATCGTGGCGTGGCCCGTGGCGGTGACCGTGGTGTGGCCCGTGGCGGTGACCGTGGTGTGGGCCGTGACTCCGGTGCCGGTGCCGGGGCTGGTTCTGGCGCCGGTTCCGACCGGCCGTGCGCCTGATCGCCCATGGACCTCACCCCCACCGAGGAGGAAGCGGCCTTCCGCCGGCAGCTGCGTGCCTGGCTGTCCGCGACGC
>NZ_JAINFC010000526.1 GCF_020740835.1 Streptomyces sp. UNOC14_S4 | reverse complement strand
CCTCCCGGACGGAGTCTGGGGGAGGGTGGGCACAAACGGGCCCACCGGCCGTAACCGACCACCATCGGGGTCCGGGGGCGGAGCCCCCGGTCAGTGGCGGGCCTCGGCTGCCAGGGCGCGCGTTACCCCCGGTTCGTGGGGCCCCAGGAAGCGGGGCCCCGGGCGGACCGTGGCCTCGAAGGCCGCTTTGCCCGAGGCGAAGATCTCGCGGGCACCCCCGGCGTACCACGTAGGACCGTGGGAGTCGTCCGAGGCGACGCCGTACGCGTCGATCCCCGCCGCGCCGCACAGCGCCAGCGCCCGCCGTATGTGGAAGCCCTGGCTGACCAGCACCGCCTTGCGCACGCCGAAGACCCGGGCCGCGCGGGTGCAGGAGTCCCACGTGTCGAAGCCCGCGTAATCGCTGACGATGCGGGCGTCCGGGACGCCGTGCCGCGTCAGATAGGCCCGCATCGCGTCCGGCTCGTCGTAGTCGTCGCGGCTGTTGTCACCGGTCACCAGCACCACGCGGACCTTGCCCGCCTTGTAGAGCTCGGCCGCCTTGTCCAGCCGGTTGGCCAGGTACGGCGACGGCTTGCCGCTCCACAGGCCCGCGCCGAAGACCATGGCCACCGGTGCCTCCGGCGCGTCGGCCACCTGCCGCACCCGCGGCGTCGCCGAGGCGTAGATCCAGGTGATCGGGGCCAGCGCGAGCAGACAGCCCGCCATCGCCGCCCACACCACCCGCCGCCAGGTCCTCCTCGTCCGCGGCAGCCGTAGCCGCAGTCGCAGCCCGAGCCTTCGCCCCATCCCCGTGTCCCCGTATCCCCGTTCGTTTCCTTCCGTTCAGTGATCAACGCGGCGGCGGCCCGGCCGGTTCCCGGCATCGCTGCTGTCACACCCGCCCACTACCGTCGAGGTATGAACGGCAAGGCGAGGACAGCAGAGGAAAGGTCCGGCATCGCCGGATACGACGCGGCGGACCTGGAGCGCTGGGCGCCCGAGCCCGACAAGCGCCCGGGGCGCACCGCCTTCCAGCGCGACCGGGCCCGCGTCCTGCACTCCGCCGCGCTGCGCCGCCTCGCCGGGAAGACCCAGGTCGTCACCCCCGGCGCCGGCGGCGGGGTCTGGGACACCAGCCCCCGCACGCGGCTCACCCACTCCCTGGAGTGCGCCCAGGTGGGCCGGGAGCTCGGCGCGGCCCTCGGCTGCGACCCCGACCTCGTCGAGGTCGCGTGCCTCGCCCACGACCTCGGGCACCCCCCGTTCGGGCACAACGGCGAGCAGGCGCTCAACGAGGTGGCCGAGGACTGCGGCGGCTTCGAGGGCAACGCCCAGTCGCTGCGCCTGCTCACCCGGCTCGAACCCAAGCGCTTCGTCCCCCGCGGCGGCGAGCTGTGCAGCGTCGGCCTCAACCTCACCCGGGCCGCCCTGGACGCCGCCACCAAGTACCCCTGGCCGCGCGGCGGCCACCCCACCGACCCCGCCTCCCGCAAGTTCGGCGTCTACGCGGACGACATGCCCGTCTTCACCTGGCTGCGCCAGGGCGCCCACGAGGGGCGGCGCAGCTTCGAGGCCCAGATCATGGACTGGTCCGACGACGTGGCCTACTCCGTGCACGACGTGGAGGACGGCCTGCACGCCGGCCACCTCGACCCCCGCGTCCTGCGCGCGGAGCCCGAGCGCCGCGAGGTGTTCGCCGTGGCCGCCGACCGCTACGCGCCGGGCGCGGACCCCGCGGAGCTCGCCGAGGCCCTCGACCGGCTCCTCGGTCAGGAGTGGTGGCCGCACGGCTACGACGGCTCCGCCGTCGCCCAGGCCCGCCTCAAGGACGCCACCAGCCAGCTCATCGGCCGGTTCTGCCTCGCCGCCGAGACCGCCACCCGCGCCGCCTGGGGCGACGCCCCCGGCAGCCTGACCCGCCACCGCGCCCGGCTCGTCGTCCCGCACGGCACCCGCCTGGAGTGCGCCGTCCTCAAGGCCGTCGCCGACCGCTATGTGATGCAGCGCGAGGACCAGGAGAAGCTCCGCGCCGACCAGCGCGTCGTCATCGCCGAGCTCGCCGAGGCGCTCGTCGCCCGCGCCCCCGACGGCCTCGACCCGCAGTTCCGCGCCCTCTTCGACGCGGCCGGTGACGACGCGGGGCGGCTGCGCGCCGTCGTCGACCAGATCGCCGCCCTGACCGACGCCTCCGCGCGCGCCCTGCGCGCCCGGCTCACCGAGGCGGGGACTGTGGCAAAAGGGTGACCGAATGTCCACACAATCCGAGTACTTCCCCCACACCATGCGGGTACTGACCCGTCCGGGGAGACCCTCTTCCGGCGGCGTACGCCGTGCGGCACGCTCTGCACGGGATCCCGACCGGGGGCGGTAGCGCAGACGCACTGCGTGGCAGCGAGGAGGCAGCAAGTGGTCGACGCACACCAGACGTTCGTCATCGTCGGAGGGGGCCTGGCCGGGGCGAAGGCCGCCGAGACCCTCCGCTCGGAGGGCTTCACCGGCCGGGTGATCCTCATCTGCGACGAACGTGACCACCCCTACGAGCGCCCGCCGCTCTCGAAGGGGTACCTCGTCGGCAAGGACGAACGCGACAGCGTCTTCGTCCACAAGCCCGAGTGGTACGCGCAGGCCGACATCGAGCTCCACCTCGGACAGCCCGTCGTCCACCTCGACCGGGCGGCGAAGACCGTACGGCTGGGCGACGGCACCGTCATCGGCTACGACAAGCTGCTGCTGGCCACGGGCGCCGAGCCCCGCCGCCTGGACATCCCCGGCACCGGCTTCGCGGGCGTCCACCACCTGCGGCGTCTCGCCCACGCCGAGCGGCTGCGCCAAGTCCTCAAGGCCCTCGGCCGCGACAACGGCCACCTCGTCATCGCCGGCGCGGGCTGGATCGGCCTGGAGGTCGCCGCCGCCGCCCGCGGCTACGGTGCCGAGGTGACCGTCGTCGAGTCCGAGCCCACGCCCCTGCACCGGGTCCTCGGCCCCGAGATCGGCCAGATCTTCAGCGACCTGCACGCCGAGCACGGCGTCCGCTTCCACTTCGGCGCCCGGCTCACCGAGATCGCCGGGCAGGACGGCATGGTGCTGGCCGCCCGCACGGACGACGGCGACGAGCACCCCGCCCACGACGTCCTCGCCGCCATCGGCGCCGCCCCGCGCACCGCGCTCGCCGAGGCCGCGGGCCTCGCCCTCGTCGACCGCGCCGACGGCGGCGGCATCGCCGTCGACGCCTCGCTGCGCACCTCCGACCCCGACATCTACGCCGCCGGGGACGTGGCCGCCGCCGAGCACCCCTGGCTCGGCACCCGGCTGCGCGTCGAGCACTGGGCCAACGCCCTCAACGAGGGCCCGGCCGCCGCCCGCGCCATGCTCGGCCAGGAGGTCTCCTACGACCGGGTGCCCTACTTCTTCTCCGACCAGTACGACGTGGGCCTGGAGTACTCGGGCTGGGCGCCCCCGGGCTCGTACGACCAGGTCGTCTGCCGCGGTGACGTCGGCAAGCGCGAGTTCATCGCCTTCTGGCTGGCGGAGGGCAGGCTCCTCGCGGCGATGAACGTCAATGTGTGGGATGTCACCGAGACCCTCCAGAAGCTCATCCGTACCGGTGCCACCCCGGACCCCGATGCCCTCGCCGATCCCGGCGTCCCGCTGGAATCCCTGCTCCCGCAGTCCTGACCGGCCCCGGACCGCCGTAGAATTCCCGCGTGGCAGGCAGGATCAACGATGACGACGTGAAGGCGGTACGGGACGCGGTCCCGATCGACTCCGTCGTGTCCGAATACCTCCAGCTGCGCAACGCGGGCGGCGGCAATCTCAAGGGCCTGTGCCCCTTCCACGACGAGAAGTCCCCGTCCTTCCAGGTCAGCCCCGCCAAGGGGCTCTTCTACTGCTTCGGCTGCCAGGAGGGCGGGGACACGGTCGACTTCGTCATGAAGATCGACCACCTCTCCTTCGCCGAGACCATCGAGCGCCTCGCCGGTCTCGCGGGCATCACCCTGCGCTACGAGGAGGGCGGCTACACCCCGGGCCGCCAGCAGGGCGAGCGCATCCGCCTCGTCGAGGCCCACAAGCACGCCGCGAAGTTCTACGCCGAGCAGCTCGACGGCCCCGAGGCGGAGATCGGCCGGGCCTTCCTCGCGGCCCGCGGCTTCGACCAGGCCGCCGCCCAGCACTTCGGCGTCGGCTACAGCCCGGCCGGCTGGGACCACCTCACCCGCTTCCTACGTGGCAAGGGCTTCAGCGACAAGGAGCTGATCCTCTCCGGCCTCGCCCAGGAGAGCCGGGGCGGCCGCCCCATCGACCGCTTCCGCGGCCGCCTGATGTGGCCCATCCGCGACCTCACCGGCGAGGTCATCGGCTTCGGCGCCCGCAAGCTCCGCGACGACGACAACGGGCCCAAGTACCTCAACACCCCCGAGACGCCGATCTACAAGAAGTCGAACGTCCTCTACGGCATCGACCTCGCCAAGAAGGAGATCGCCAAGAGCGGCCGCGCCGTCGTCGTCGAGGGCTACACCGACGTCATGGCCTGCCACCTCGCCGGGGTCACCACGGCCATCGCCACCTGCGGCACCGCCTTCGCGGCCGACCACATCAAGATCCTCCGCAGGCTCCTGATGGACAACTCCCGCTCGAAGGTCATCTTCACCTTCGACGGCGACGCCGCGGGCCAGCGCGCCGCCCTGCGCGCCTTCGAGGACGACCAGAAGTTCGCCGCGGGCACCAACATCGCCGTCAGCCCCGGCGGCATGGACCCCTGCGAGCTCCGCCTCGACCGGGGCGACGAGGCCGTGCGGCAGCTCATCGCCGACAGCACGCCGCTCTTCGAGTTCGCGATCCGCTCCATGGTCCGGCAGCACGAGGTCGACACCCCCGAGGGCCAGGCCGCCGCCCTGGAGGAGGCCGCGCCGATCGTCGCGGGCATCAAGGACAGCTCCATCCGCCACCAGTACGCGGTGCGGCTCGCGGGGCTGCTCGGCATCCTTGACACCCAGTTCGTGGTGATGCGGGTGTCCCAGCTCGCCCGCTGGGCGCGCGAACGCGGCTCCAGGCCCGAACGGCGGGGCGCCCCCGCCGCGCCCCCGGCGGCGCCCGCCGTTCGGGCCTGGAGCCGCG
>NZ_JAINFC010000525.1 GCF_020740835.1 Streptomyces sp. UNOC14_S4 | reverse complement strand
ACCGGAGGGGGCGGGGCCGGCAGCGGCGGTACGAGGAAGCCCGCTGCGAAGGTCTCGCGTGCCGGGACGCCGTACGGTGCGTCGGTTCCGGGCCCGGCCGCTCGCTCGGCGGCGTGTGCGGCACTGCGGGACTGAAGTTCTTCCAGCAGCTCCCGCTCCCCGCGACCGCGCAACAGCAGCAGGACGAACGGGTCCTGGTCGAGCAGGCGCGCCACTTGGTAGCACAGGGCCGCGGTGTGCGCGCAGTGGTCCCAGGCACCGCAGCCGCACTCCGGCTCCAGGTCGCCGATGCCGGGCAGCAGCTCCACACCGGCCGCCAGCGCGTCCTCGGCCAGGTGCGGCGGTATGTCGCGGTCGAGCAGTGCGGCGATGTACCCGGCCCGGTCGGCCACCAGGTCCAGCAGCCGCTCCCACGCGTCCGCCGGGAGTTCCTGGACCGTCACGTCGGAGCGGTGCGGCGTGCCGTCGTGGTCCCGGACGAGGGCCGTGAGGCGGCCTGCCCGGACCGACACCGCGCCCACCGCGCCCGCGCGCGCGTGCCTGCGCCCGGCCTTCAGCTGCCGGCCGTCGAGCGCGGTGTCCTCCAGTGCCTTGAGCCAGGCCTCTCCCCACCAGCTCCGGGCGAAGGCGCGTCCGCGCTCGGGCGGCAGGGCGGCGAAGGTGCGCTCGTCGTCGTTGTTGTCGTGGTTGTCGTCGTGTCCGGTCATCGTCCAGTCCCCCTGAGTGCGACGAGTTCGGCGAGTTCCGCATCGGTCAGTTCCGTCAGTGCCGCCTCCCCGGCGCCGAGGACCGCGTCCGCGAGTGCCTGTTTGCGCGTGAGCATCTCCGCGATCCGGTCCTCGACCGTCCCCTCGGCGATCAGCCGGTGCACCTGCACCGGCTGGGTCTGGCCGATGCGGTAGGCACGGTCGGTCGCCTGCGCCTCCACCGCCGGGTTCCACCAGCGGTCGAAGTGCACCACGTGACCGGCGCGGGTGAGGTTCAGGCCCGTACCGGCGGCCTTCAACGACAGGAGGAACACGGGAACCTCACCGTCCTGGAAGCGCCGCACCATCTCCTCGCGCCGTGGCACGGGAGTGCCGCCGTGCAGGAGCTGCGCGGATACGCCCCGGGCGGCCAGGTGCCGCTCCAGGATCCGGGCCATCCCGACGTACTGCGTGAAGACCAGCACGCTCGCGCCCTCGGCCAGGATCGTGTCCAGCAGCTCGTCCAGCAGCTCGACCTTGCCCGAACGGCCCGGGACGCGCGGGGAGTCCTCCTTCAGGAACTGCGCCGGGTGGTTGCAGATCTGCTTCAGGCCGGTGAGCAGCTTGACGATCAGCCCGCGCCGTTCGAAGCCGTCCGCCGCCTCCACCTCGGCGAGGATCTCCCGGACGGCGGCCTCGTACAGGGCCGCCTGTTCCTTGGTGAGCGCGACCGCCCGGTCGGTCTCCGTCTTCGGCGGCAGCTCGGGCGCGATGCCCGGGTCGGACTTGCGCCGCCGCAGCAGGAACGGGCGGACGAGCGCGGAGAGCCGTTCCGCGGCGGCCGGATCGGCACCGCCTTCGACGGCCTGCGCGTAGCGCCTGCGGAAGGATCCCAGCGAACCCAGCAGGCCGGGCGTCGTCCAGTCGAGGATCGCCCACAGCTCGGACAGGTTGTTCTCCACCGGAGTGCCGGAGAGCGCGACGCGCGCCTTGGCGCCGATGGTGCGCAGCTGCTTCGCGGTGTCGGAGTACGGGTTCTTCACGTGCTGCGCCTCGTCGGCGACGACCAGCCCCCAGCCCGTCCCGGCCAGCCGCTCCGCGTCCAGGCGCATCGTGCCGTACGTGGTGAGGACGAACTCCCCGTCCGCCACGCCGTCCAGACTCCGTGCCGGGCCGTGGAAGCGGCGGACGGGCGTACCGGGGGCGAACTTCTCGATCTCGCGCTGCCAGTTGCCCATCAGGGAAGTGGGGCACACGACCAGCGTCGGCCCGGCCGTTTCGGGCAGCGTGCGGCGGTGCAGGTGCAGGGCGATGAGAGTGATGGTCTTGCCGAGCCCCATGTCGTCGGCGAGACAGCCGCCGAGGCCGAGCGAGGTCATGCGGTGCAGCCAGTCGAGCCCGCGCACCTGGTAGTCGCGCAGGGTGGCGGTGAGCGCGGCGGGCTGGGCGACGGGCTCCCGCGTGCTCTCGGGGTCGGCGATACGGTCGCGCAGCGCGGCCAGCCAGCCGGTGGCCTGTACGTCGACGGTCTCCTCTCCGTCGCCGTCCTTCTCCGCCCGGGCATGTCCGGTGAGCGCCGCGCCGAGTGCCTCCACGGGCGTCAGCTCGCGGTCCTTGCGGTCGCGGGCACGGCGTACGGTCTCGGGGTCGACGAGCACCCATCGGTCGCGCAGCCGCACGGCGGGTCTGCTGGCCTCGGCGAGGCGGTCGAGTTCGGCCTGGGTGACCTCCAGGCCGCCCAGGGCGAAGCGCCAGCTGAAGGTGAGCGGCGCGTCGGCCGACAGGAGGGACGGCATGCCCGGGCGGGCGGTGTCCGGGCCGTCCTCGCGACCGTCCGGCGGGCCGACGACCGCGTGCGCGGTGAGCTTGCGGACCAGATCCTTCGGCCAGTGCACCTGGACCCCGGCGGCGTCCAGCGCCTCGGACGCGGCGCCGAGGAGCTCGCCGACCTCCTCGTCGGCCAGGTCGAGGGCGTCGGGTACCGCGGCGGAGAGCAGTGGGGCGAGCGCGGGCCAGGCGTGTGCGGCACGGCGGAGCGCGAGCAGGGCGTTCATGCGTGCTCCCCGGCCGAGCGCGGCCGCCAGGGGAGAGGAGCCGGACCACACCTCGGCGGCGTCCGCGACGAGTGCGGGGTCGGCGAGGCTGTGCACCTGCAGGACGGCCCGGAAGCGGGGCGGGGCGCTGTCGGTGTCCGGCGCCGCGAGTTCGATCCCGAGCACTTCGACACGGAGGGAGAGCCGGACGCCCGCGTCGTGCCCCGCGGCCACGCTGTCCGCCCAGGCGCGCTGTTCGGGCAGGCGCCTGGGCGCGGGAGCCGCGAAGGCGGGGCCACCCGCGGCGAGAGCCGCGGCGGGGGAACGCGGGAGGCCGTCGGCGACGGCGTCCAGGAAGGAGCGCAGGAGCCGTTCCGGCGCGGGGAGCAGGAGCGGGCCACCGTTGCCGTCGTTGTCGTCGGGGAGCGGCACGGCGTGTGCCGAAGGTGGCATGGCGGCGGCCAGTTCGCGTACCCGGGTCATGTCCTCGGGCGCGAGTGGTCCGACCCGCCAGGCGTCGTGGTCGGTGGCGCTCAGACCGGGCAGCAGCCGCCCGCGGGCGGCGAGCTGGAGCGCGAGCACCGCGGCGGCGCCCCAGAAGGCGGCGGCCTCGTCGGCGCGCGCGGCGCGGGCACGGGTGAGGACGGGCAGGGCGTCGCGCACGGGCAGCGTCACGGCCCGGACGGTCGTGGTGGTGACGCCGGGGCCGTCGGCGACGACGACCGTCAGGTTCTCGACGTCGCCCAGCGCGGCGGGCGGGTCGTCGTTCGGCCGCCAGAAGGCCACGCGGCCGGTGCGTGCGGGGTCGCCGGGCAGGAAGACCGCCGAACAGCGTGCGAGGAGGGAGATCTCGGAGGGTGTAGCGGCAGAGGGCGGGGTCACGGCGCTGCGCATTCCTCAAATTTGACTAGCTGGTGAGCGGCCGAGGATACAGAGGGAAGTTATCGGAGGCGATCATTCCGAGTGTGATGCGTGGCACATACTGGGATGGGGGACGTGCGGGCCGCTCCGTGCGGCGGAAGGCGTACGGCCTGGGTCCGGGCAAGGAACGGTACGGCTCCGCCGGACGTTCTCCGGACGGACGGCGGCGGGGAACCCGCACGACGCTGCCCGGCGTTCCCGGGGCAGGCGGCAGCCGCCGAAGGAGGCACGCGCATGAACACCAAGACCAAGATCGCGATCGGCGGTGTGGCGGTCGGGGCCGTCCTGCTGGCCCTCAACTTCTGGATAGGGCTGCTCGTGATAGTGGGCGTGCCTGTCGGCGCCTATCTGCTGCTGGACCCCGAACAGCGCAAGCGGCTGCGCCGGGTCTCCCGCAAGCAACTGGGGCGCTAGCCCCGCGCCGGTCCGGCCCTTCGGCGGCCGGGGTCAGCCGGTGAACGCCGGGGCGAGGGCGGCGGTCATCAGGAGGGACGGCGCTCCGGAGCCGTCCGCGGGCACGGTCCACAGGTCGGAGCCGTAGTCGCCCGGCAGGGAGTAGACGAGCGTGTGTCCGTCGCGCCAGACCGCTTGGTCGTCGACGTTCCGGCGCTCCGCCGTCGCGCTCTCGCGCAGCGTGCGCAGGTCCAGGACGTAGAGGCGCCAGGGCGCGTCGGAGGAGGCGCCCTCGACGCGCTTCTTGTAGGCGATGTGCGTCCCGTCGGGTGAGAGGGAAGGGCATTCGACGTTCGTGTGCAGCGTGCGGAGCGTCCGGTCGGTGCGATCGCCGCGGACGAGATAGGTCCGCCCGCCGGTGGCGGCGGTCGCGTAGAAGTGCGTGTCGTCGGCGAACGTGACGCCCCAGACGTTGAGATCGGCCGTCCGGTGGGGGCGGTCGTCCAGGAGGAGCCGGTAGTCCTCGAGGTCGCGGTCCAGGCTCCAGGTACGGGTGTCGAGCACCGAGGTGCGCGTGGAGAACGCCGTCCCCGCGTAGGAGTCACCACTGACGAAGACGGTCCACGCGACGCTCCGGCCGCTGGGGGAGACCCTGGCCCGGGTCGGCACGCCCGCCAGGTCGTAGTGCCGCAGTTCGCGCAGGTGCGCGTCGAGGACCACGGCGCGGTAGCTGTCACGGAGCCTGCCGTGCACGGCCTGCAGACAGATACCGGTGCCACTGGCCGCGTGGAAGCGCAGACAGCGGACGCCGGAAGACGTACGGGGGCCGGCCGGATCGTCCGCGGGGACGGCGGAGATCTCGTCGCGGTGAGGGCCCCAGGCCATGTTCCGGAAGACGCTCCGGCCCGGCGCGCCGAGGACGACGCTGCCGGGGCGGACGCGGGGGTCGCCCGGCCGTGCGTGATCCTTCTCGGCGGCCCGGTCCGCGGCGTGCAGGGTGGCGCCGACCGCGACACCGCCCAGGACGAGCACGGCGGCGAGCAGGGCCAGGAGGCGGGGCATACGG
>NZ_JAINFC010000524.1 GCF_020740835.1 Streptomyces sp. UNOC14_S4 | reverse complement strand
GATCAAGGCCGCTCCCGGCGATGTCACCGCCCGCCCGGTGAGCGAGACCAGCGACCGTACGGCGCAGCACTGATCCAGGGACGATCGGACGGCCACTCGTGGTGACCGTCTGCCGCACGAGATAGGGACGTGGGTTGCTCAAGCCTGCCCGCAAGAAGGAGAAGGACCCCGAAGGGCGGATGCCCCTCGCGGAGCACCTGCGTGAACTGCGCAACCGCCTTGCCAAGGCGGTGCTGGCGATCGTCGTGGTCGCCATCCTCGCTGCCTTCTACAACAAGCAGATCATGGACTTCCTGTCCAACCCTGTGCCCAGCTGCCCGAACCGCGACCTGGCCCAGAGTCACGGCGGCAACTGTGCGGTCCTGACGTTCAACAGCCTGTCCGCGCCGTTCACGACCGTCGTGAAGGTGTGCCTCCTGGCGGGCGTCACCGTTTCCTCCCCGATCTGGCTCTACCAGCTGTGGGCGTTCCTCGCGCCCGGCCTGCACAAGAACGAGAAGAAGTACACGATCGCCTTCGCGGCGACGGCCGCCCCGCTCTTCCTCGCGGGCGCCTACCTGGCGTACGCGATCATGCCCGCCAGCATGCGGGTGCTGCTGAGCGTCACCCCGGAGACCGCGGCCAACACCCTCAGCCTGAACGACATCCTCGACTTCACCGTCCGGATGATCCTCGTCTTCGGTATCTCCTTCGAGCTGCCGCTGATCCTGGTGATGCTGAACCTGGTCGGCGTGCTCTCCGGCCGGGCCATGCTGAAGGCGTGGCGTGGTGTCGTCATGGGCACCTTCGTCTTCGGTGCCGTCGCGACGCCGAGCACCGACCCGTTCGGCATGTGCGTCCTCGCCGTCCCGATCAGCATCCTGTACTTCGGCGCCGTCGGTTTCTCGATCCTCAACGACAAGCGCCGGGAACGCGCCAACCCCGACCATCTCCTCGACGACGACGAGGCCTCGCCGCTCGACCTGAGCCCGCAGCCCGTCGGCGACAGCGAGCCGATGCCCTCGCTGCCCGGCCAGCACGGCGAGAGCGGCCAGGGCGCCGAACCGGCCCGCCGCACCACCGGCTACGACGACGTGACCTGATCCCGGCGGGGCGACTCGTGAACCCGTGAAAAGGGGCGGCTGCTTCCCGGCGGCCGCCCTTTCGCATGCCCCGACCCGATAGGGTCCGGCGGGTGACCAGCGACATCACCCTCTTCGTCAACCCGACGGCGGGCCGTGGCCGGGGCGTCCGTGCCGTGGCGCCCGCCGCCCGGGTGCTGCGACGCCGGGTTGGCAACTGTTGATTCCGTTGTCGGCCATCATTGGTCATCGGGAAACTCGCGTGGGTGATGCGGAGTTGGGTGTAGTCTAGGTCGTGATCGTGGTTCGGACATCTTGGCTGTTATCGCGTAGGTGTGACTGGATGCGACCAGAAGGATCGCTGACAGAGAGCTGCCCCGCGGGCCTGGATGTTTTCCACGGCAGACAGGGGCCCCTGGCCTGCGAGGACGCCAAGCATCGCGTGTTGCGGGCAAGACTTGAGCGTGCCGGACAGGAGCCATCCCCTGGGCCCCCGAAGACCGTTCGCGGGGCACCAGCCCGAATGCGGCTGGTTTGACGGGATGTGGCCGACACGGGCCAGCTCCTTGAGGAACGGTTCTCCGTCCGCACGGTGCTGGGACGGACGCCGCGGACGCCCCCGCCCGAGCCGGGGGCACCGGTGTGCTGATCGCCGTCGCTGGAATGGGCGCCCCGCTCAGCGTGGTCGCGGTGCTACGCCCGTCCCGTACCGCATCGTCCTCGACGACGGGCTGTCGCTGGAGACCGAGGCGACGCTCGTCGCGGCGGGCAACGGCAGCTCGTACGGGGGCGGCATGCGCATCTGCGCCGACGCCCGGCTGGACGACGGGCGCTTCGACATCACCATCATCGAGCCGTGCAGCCGCGCCACCCTGCTCCGCGTCTTCCCCCGGGTCTACCGGGGCACCCACCTCGGCCACCCCAAGGTCACCGTCCACCGCGCGGCGCGGATCACCCTGGCCGCCCCCGGCCTCACCGGCTGGGCCGACGGCGAGCCGCTGGGACCGCTGCCGCTCACCGCCGAGACCGTCCCCGGTGCGGTACGGCTCCTCGGGGCCGTCGCCCCGGACCACTGATGACGGGCCACTGATAAAGATCGGGTGCGCTGTCAGGGGTCACCGGTAGGCTCGTACACAAGATGACCGACGACATGTCCCCTGCTGAGCGCTACGCCCTGTCCCGGGTGCGCGCCGCCGAGCAGGCCACCGCGCTCGCCCCGTTCCGCGAGATGTACGACTTCGAGCTGGACCCCTTCCAGATAGAGGCCTGCAAGGCCCTGGAGGCGGGCAAGGGCGTCCTGGTCGCGGCGCCGACCGGCTCCGGCAAGACCATCGTGGGCGAGTTCGCCGTCCACCTGGCTCTCACCCAGGGCCGCAAGTGCTTCTACACGACGCCCATCAAGGCGCTGTCGAACCAGAAGTACAGCGACCTCGTCAAGCGCTACGGCGTCGACCGCGTCGGCCTGCTGACTGGCGACAACAGCGTCAATCCCGATGCCCCGGTGCTCGTCATGACCACCGAGGTGCTGCGCAACATGCTCTACGCGGGCTCGCAGGCCCTCGACGGGCTGGGCCACGTGGTCATGGACGAGGTGCACTACCTCTCCGACCGCTTCCGCGGCGCCGTCTGGGAGGAGGTCATCATCCACCTCCCGGCATCGGTGACCCTCGTCTCCCTCTCGGCCACCGTTTCCAACGCCGAGGAGTTCGGCGACTGGCTGGACACGGTCCGCGGCGACACCGAAGTGATCGTCTCCGAGCACCGGCCCGTGCCGCTGTGGCAGCACGTGCTCGCCGGGCGCCGGATGTACGACCTCTTCGAGGAGAAGGAGGGGGCCACCGGCACCCGGCGCGAGGTCAACCCCGACCTGGTGCGGCTGGCCCGGATGGAGAACAGCCGCCCCTTCGGCGGCCGGGAGCGGCGCAAGGGCAAGATGCTCCGCGAGGCCGACCGCGAGCGCGAGCGCCGCCAGCGCAGCCGCATCTGGACCCCCAGCCGGGTCGAGGTCATCGAGCGGCTCGACGCCGAGGGCCTGCTGCCCGCCATCACCTTCATCTTCAGCCGCGCCGGCTGCGAGGCCGCCGTGCAGCAGTGCCTCTACGCGGGGCTGCGGCTCAACGACGCCGAGGCCCGTCTGAAGGTGCGGCAGATCGTCGAGGAGCGCACCGCCTCCATCCCCGACGAGGATCTCCACGTCCTCGGCTACTTCGAGTGGCTGGAGGGCCTGGAGCGGGGCATCGCCGCGCACCACGCGGGCATGCTGCCCACGTTCAAGGAAGTGGTCGAGGAGCTCTTCGTCAAGGGCCTGGTCAAGGCGGTCTTCGCCACCGAGACCCTCGCGCTGGGCATCAACATGCCCGCCCGCTCCGTGGTCCTGGAGAAGCTCGTCAAGTGGAACGGCGAGCAGCACGCCGACATCACCCCCGGCGAGTACACCCAGCTCACCGGCCGCGCCGGGCGCCGCGGCATCGACGTCGAGGGGCACGCGGTCGTCCTGTGGCAGCGCGCCATGGACCCCGCCGCGCTCGCCGGCCTCGCGGGCACCCGTACGTATCCGCTGCGCTCCAGCTTCAAGCCGTCGTACAACATGGCGGTCAACCTCGTCTCGCAGTACGGCAGGCACCGCTCGCGCGAGCTGCTGGAGACCTCCTTCGCGCAGTTCCAGGCCGACAAGTCGGTCGTCGGCATCTCCCGGCAGGTGCAGCGCAACGAGGAGGGCCTGGCGGGCTACCGCGAGGCGATCACCTGCCACCTGGGCGACTTCGAGGAGTACGCGCGGCTGCGCCGCGAGCTCAAGGACCGCGAGACCGAGATCGCCAAGCAAGGCGCCGGCCAGCGGCGGGCCGCCGCCGCGGCCGCCCTGGAGAAGCTCAAGCCGGGCGACGTCATCCACGTGCCCACGGGGAAGTACGCCGGTCTCGCCCTGGTGCTCGACCCCGGCCTGCCCGCGGGCCGTACGAACCGGCACCGCGGCTTCGACCCCTACGACGGGCCGCGCCCGCTGGTGCTCACGGCGGAACGGCAGGTCAAGCGGCTCGCGCCGATCGACTTCCCGGTGCCCGTCGAGCCGCTGGAGCGGATGCGCGTCCCGAAGTCCTTCAACCCGCGCAGCCCCCAGTCGCGCCGCGACCTGGCCTCGGCCCTGCGCACCAAGGCCGGGCACATCGTGCCCGACCGGCATCGCAAGCAGCGCTCGGCCGCCGTCGACGACCGGGAGATCAACCGGCTGCGCACGGAGATCCGGGCGCACCCCTGCCACGGCTGCGACGACCGCGAGGACCACGCCCGCTGGGCCGAGCGCTACCACCGGCTGCTGCGCGACACGCGGCAGCTGGAGCGGCGCATCGAGGGCCGGACGAACACGATCGCCCGCACCTTCGACCGGATCTGCGCGCTCCTGAGCGACCTCGGCTATCTCCGGGGCGACGAGGTCACCGAGGACGGCCGCCGCCTCGCCCGGCTCTACGGCGAGCTCGACCTGCTGGCCTCGGAGTGCCTGCGCGACGGCGTCTGGGACGGGCTCGCGCCCGCGGAGCTGGCCGCGTGCGCCTCCGCGCTGGTCTACGAGGCGCGGATGGCCGACGACGCGGCGCCGCCGCGGCTGCCCGCGGGCCCGGCGCAGGCCGCGCTCGGCGAGATGGTCCGGATCTGGGGACGTCTCGACGCGCTGGAGGAGCAGCACAAGATCAACCAGGCGGAGGGCGTCGGCCAGCGCGAGCCGGACCTCGGCTTCGCCTGGGCGGCGTACCGCTGGGCCCAGGGGCACGGCCTGGACGAGGTCCTGCGGGACATCGAGATGCCGGCGGGGGACTTCGTCCGCTGGTGCAAGCAGCTGATCGATGTCCTGGGGCAGATCGCGGCGGCCGCGCCTGGCGGCAGCGCTGTTGCGCGCAATGCGCGCAAGGCGGTCGACGGTTTGCTGCGGGGGGTTGTGGCGTACTCGTCGGTGGGCTGAGGCCCGGTGTCCGGGGCTGCGCCCCGGGCCCCCGGCGCCTACAAGGGTGCCTCGTGGGCTCGGTATGCGGCTGCGGGTCGTGTGTGGTTGCTCGCGCAGTTCCCCGCGCCCCTTCGGGGG